>JBDUBO010000034.1:0-39391 GCA_040004115.1 Gammaproteobacteria bacterium
TGGGGCGGATTTGCAGCGCCCGCTCGCCCTGGTGCTGGGAGCCGAAGGGACCGGTATGAGGCGACTCACCCGGGAGCGCTGCGATTTTCTGGTGCGCATCCCCATGCAGGGCCAAGTGGAGTCCCTCAATGTCTCCGTGGCCGCGGGAGTCGCCCTGTTCGAGGCGCGGCGGCAGAGGTCGGGTTGACCTGCACCGGCTCGAACGAGTATCCTTCGCGCTCTTTTTCGCCGGCCGACCGGCCTCACTCCTTGCCTCACCGCTCGCAAACGGGAGGCGTAAACCGTAGGGAGCCTACAATGCGTCATTATGAAATCGTGCTCCTGGTCCATCCGGACCAGAGCGAGCAAGTTCCTGCGATGGTCGATCGCTACAAAGGCATGATCAGTGCCGGCGGCGGCTCCGTGCATCGCTTCGAAGACTGGGGCCGCCGGCAGCTGACCTTCCCGATCGCCAAGGTTCACAAGGCGCACTACATTCTGCTCAACATCGAATGCGATCAAAAGACGATCGACGAGCTCAAAGGCTCGTTTCGTTTCAGCGATGCCGTTCTGCGCAGCCTGGTGGTGAGAATGGACGAAGCCGTCACCGAGCCCTCGCCGATGGCGCGAGCACCGGATGAGAATGCGCGCCGCCACGATGACTTCGGCGACGACGGCGACGACGACGACATGCCCATGGGCGCACGGTAACAGGAGACCAGCATGGCACGTTTTTTTCGCCGCAAAAAGTTCTGCCGATTCACGGCCGATGACGTCAAGCAGATCGACTACAAGGATCTGACCACGCTCAAGAGCTACATCACCGAGACCGGCAAGATCGTTCCGAGCCGCATCACAGGTACGCGCGCTCACTATCAGCGCCAGTTGCAGCTCGCGATCCGTCGCGCGCGATTTCTGGCCTTGCTGCCGTACACCGATCAGCATTAACGGCGGGCTAACATGGATATCATATTGTTGCAGAAGGTCGCGAATCTCGGCCAAATCGGCGATCGCGTCAAAGTGAAGTCGGGCTACGCACGCAATTTCCTGGTGCCCACCGGCAGAGCGACCATGGCGACGGCGGCCAACATCGCGAAATTCGAGTCACAGCGTCACGTCCTCGAAGCCAAGGCGAATGATCAATTGGCAGCGGCGCAGACGCGCGCGCTGAAGTTCGAGAACTTCAAGCTCGAGCTCAAGGCCAAGGCGGGAGCGGAAGGCAAGCTGTTCGGTTCCATCGGCACCTCCGATATAGCCGAAGCGGCCGTGGCTGCTGGCCAGCCCATCAGCCGCAGCGAAGTGCGCATGCCCACCGGGCCGATCCGCGCTACCGGCGAACATCAAGTGCAGCTGCATTTGCACACTGATGTCGATGTGACCCTCACGGTCACCGTCGTCGCCGAAGAGTAGCGGCCGGCAATCGCGTCCCCTAAGGGATTGCGTATGGCCACGCGTATCGGCAATCGTTCCATGGGCACAGGCGACGGCCTGCGCCTGCCGCCGCATTCGATCGAAGCGGAACAATCTCTGCTAGGTGGGCTGATGCTGGATTCCGCGGCGTGGGACCAAATCGCCGACCGGGTTCTGGCCGAGGATTTTTACCGCAACGATCACCGCTTGATCTTCGAAGCTGCCGGCGGCTTGATCGAGCGCAATCAACCCTGCGATGCAGTTACCTTGTCGGGACATTTGGAGAGCCAGGGGATGCTCGATCAGGTGGGGGGCCTCGCCTACTTGGGATCACTGGCGCGCGATACGCCGACCTCCGCCAATATTCGCGCTTATGCGGACATCGTTCGCGAACGTTCGGTGCTGCGCAAGCTCATCACCGCGGGAAACCTCATTGTCGGCAGCGCGCTGGAACCCGAAGGGCGCGAGGCGCGAGAGATCGTTGATGAGGCCGAGCGGGCCGTGTTCGAGATTGCCGAGGCGGGATCGCGCGGGAAGGTGGGGTTCAGAACGATCAAGAGCATTCTCCCGGATGTGGTCAATCGCATCGACGAGCTGTACCACTCCGACGGCAAGATGACTGGCATACCCACCGGATTCAAGCAACTCGATGAAATGACTTCGGGTCTGCAGCCGGGTGATTTGATTATCGTCGCGGGCCGCCCGTCGATGGGTAAGACTACGCTGGCGGTGAACATCGCGGAGAATGCCGCGCTGGGCTCGAATAAATCGGCGGCTATATTCAGTATGGAAATGTCGGCCGAGTCGCTCACCTTGCGCATGATTTCGTCGCTAGGCCGCATCAATCAAAGCAACCTGCGTTCCGGCCGCCTGCAAGAAGAGGATTGGCCGCGCATCGATTCGGCGATGACGCAGTTGAGCAATGCGAAGATTTACGTCGATGAAACACCCAGTCTCACGCCGACGGAGATTCGTGCGCGCGCGCGGCGCCTGAAGCGCGACCGGGGCCTCGATCTGATCGTTGTCGACTACTTGCAACTCATGCAGGTTGCGGGCACCAAGGAGAACCGCGCGACGGAGATCTCCGAGATCTCGCGTTCGCTCAAGGCGCTGGCCAAGGAATTAAAGGTGCCCATCATTGCGCTGTCGCAACTCAATCGCGGCGTGGAGCAGCGGGTGGAGAAGAAGCCGGTGATGTCGGACCTCAGGGAGTCCGGGGCGCTCGAGCAGGACGCAGACGTCATTCTTCTCATCTATCGAGAGGAATTCTACGATCCAAACACCACGCGCAAAGGCATTGCCGACATCATCATCGCCAAGCAGCGCAACGGCCCGACGGGCGATGTGCAGCTGACATTCCTCGGCCAGTACACCAAGTTCGAAAGTTACGCGCCCGAGTCCTACGCCGAGGGCGTGTTCAGATGACATTGCGGTGAAATTCCGATGACGCCGATGGTGAGCGCGACCATCGATTCCGGCGCGCTCCGCGGCAATCTGGACGTCATAAGGCAGTGGGCGCCGAATTCCCGCGTGATGGCGGTGATCAAGGCGAATGCCTACGGTCACGGACTGGTCGCCGTGGCGCGCGCGCTCGAGTCCGCGGACGCTTTTGCCGTGGCGCGTGTCGATGAGGGCCTGACGCTGCGCGCCGCCGGAATCAATACCGCCACCGTGCTTCTCGAAGGCGTATTCGATCGCGAACAGCTCGATGCCGCCGCGGCCGCCAATTTCGAACTCGTCGTGCACACTCGGGAACAAATCGAGTTGTTGCGCGCGGCCGGCGCGGGCGCGAAATTCAAAGTATGGCTCAAGCTCGACAGCGGCATGAATCGCTTGGGATTCAAGGGTGCCAAGTTTATCGATGCACATGCGGCCATAAGTTCCTTGGCATCGGTGCAGTTGCCGGTAAACCTGTTTACGCATCTGGCTTCCGCGGATGAACCGGAACTTCCGACGACTGCCGAACAGCTTGCGCGCTTCGATGCCGCGACCCGTTTCCTTCCCGGCGAGCGCAGCATTGCCAACTCCGCCGGCATGCTGAGCTTCTCCGAGGCGCAGGCTGATTGGGTGCGGCCGGGCCTGCTGCTGTACGGAGTCTCGCCTATCGCGGGCGCCATCGGTGCGGACTATGGCCTCAAGGCCGTGATGACGCTGCATTCGCATGTGATCGCTGTTAAACATCTGGACGTGGGAGAACACGCCGGCTACGGCGGCGCCTGGCGCGCCGCCCGGCCGACGCGACTGGCGGTGGCGGCGGTGGGCTACGGCGATGGGTACCCGCGAAGCCTCGGCGCCGGCGCGCCGGTGCTGATCAACGGCGAACGCGCGGGATTGGCAGGCTGCGTGTCCATGGACATGATCGGCATCGACGTCACGGATCTCAAGCGCGAGCCCAAGTTGGGCGACCCAGTTGTTCTATGGGGCGAGGGACTGCCGGTGGAGGAAATCGCGGTGTGGGCCGAGACCATTCCCTACGAACTGCTCTGCGGGATCAGCCAGCGCGTGGCGGTGAACCTGCGCTGATTGCTTTGACCGGAGAGTGGCGTTAAGGGCAAACTCTCGAGGTGACAGCGACAACACGGAAGTTAAGCACACTCCTGAGGATTGGCAGTGCCGCCTTAGTACTGGCGATTCTCGCGAGTTCTCCCGTTCAAGCGGCCACCAAGTGCAAGCTCGGTAAGTTGGCCGAACTCCCCATTACCATGGTCGGCTTAAGGCCGACAATTACCGCCAAGATCAATGGTCTCGATGCACGATTTCTGCTGGATAGCGGAGCGTGGTACAGCATGATCAGTTCCGCGACCACGGCGCAGTTCAATCTTAGGGCGTCGCCTGCGCCGTACGGGCTCAGGGTCACAGGCGTTGGAGGCTCGACCGAAACCTCTATCGCAACCATCAAGCTGTTCACTTTCGCCGGTATTCCCATCCACAACATTGAGTTCCTCGTCGGCGGCAGCGAAATGGGCGGTGAGGTGGTCGGCTTGTTGGGACAGAATTTTTTGGAGAGATGGGATGTGGAATATGACCTGGCCAAGGGTGTTGTCCGAATCCTGAAGGCAGAGGATTGCAAGCATACGAACCTCGCCTATTGGGTGGCCCCGGAGCAGGCGATGTCGATGGTGGACATCGCCTACACCACTCCGCAAAGACCCCACGCCACTGGAACGGCATATATCAACGGCACCAAGATCACGGCCATGTTCGATTCGGGGGCGTCGACATCCGTGTTGTCATTGAAAGCTGCTGCCCGGGCCGGCGTCAAACCCGATGCGCCCGGTATCGTTGATGCCGGGTATTCCAACGGCATCGGTCGGGGGATGGTTAAAAGCTATCTTGCGCCCTTCGCCAGCTTCAAGATCGGCGACAATGAGGAGATCAAAAACACGCGCCTGCGCATCGCCGATATGGACATAAATGAGGGCGACATGTTGGTGGGAGCCGACTTTTTCCTTTCGCACCACATTTTGATTTCCAATAGTCAGCACCGCGTGTATTTCACTTACAACGGCGGTCCGGTGTTCAACCTGTCGCAATCCGCGGCGAACGGCGGAACTGCCGCCGCAGCCGATGCTTCGCAGGCCGCGACGCACGACGACGAATTGCCCGACGCCGCCGCCTATGCCCGCCGGGGCGCTGCCTTCGCGGGACGGCGCGATTTCGAGCATGCGCTGGCGGATTTGCAACGCGCCTGCGAGATGAATCCCAACGAGCCCGAATATTTTTATCAGCGGGGGATGATTCACTGGGAAAACAAGCAAGCCGGTTTGGGTATGGCCGATTTCGACCGCGCCCTGTCACTCCAGCCCGATCACCTGGCGGCACTGATTGCCCGAGCGCAGCTGCGCCTGAACCAGAAGAACATTTCCGGCGCCGCCGCCGATCTGGACTTGGCTGCTCAAACGGCACCCAAGCAGGCGGATGTCCGATTCACTTTGGCGGGCTTGTACGAGGCGGCCGATCTGCTCGAACGCTCGTTGGCGCAGTTCGATCTCTGGATAGACAATCATCCGGACGACGCGAAAATGGCCGGCGCGTTCAACGGGCGGTGTTGGATACGCGCCTTGACGGATGCCGATCTGCCTAAGGCCTTGGCCGACTGCAACGCGGCGCTGCGCAGAGTCGGAAAGTCGGATCCGGCCGCCGCCGCCGTCTTCGACAGCCGCGGTCTGGTGCGGCTGCGACTGGGCGATTACGCCAAGGCCATCGACGACTACGATGCTTCCCTCAAGCTCGCACCGACGAATGCCTGGTCACTGTACGGACGCGGGGTCGCAAAATTACGCAAGAAAAAGACCGCGGAAGGAGAGGCTGACATCGCGGCAGCCGAAAAATTATGGCCGAAGGCGGCGGAAGAGTTCTCCCGCCGCGGAATCAGTCCCTAGCTCTCGAAGAACCCCATCTTCACGCCGGCCAGCTGCACCACGTCATTGTCGTTCAGGCGCCTCGCCTGCGGACCGATGGGTACCCCGTTGACCTGCGGATAGTCGTTTTCCTTGCCGCTGTCGACATGCACGATGAAGTAGCCTTCCGCACGGCGCGTGATGGCTGCCACTTGCACACCCGGACGGCCGAGAGTCGTGAGTGCCTTTGTGAGCTCGAGTTCCCTTCCCGCAAAGGCTCCGCTCAGCACCTGAAGCTTGGCTTTGGGTAGAGCCGTGGCCGTGTCCGGCACCCCGGCACGCTTGGTGGTTGCAACCGCCTTGGCGGCCTGGTCCACGGCCACGCCGACCCGACGGATACGCTCCTCACCCTGTGAGCTTGGGGTGATGACCATGGTCTTTTCGAATTCGTCCTGCTCGGCTTCGCCGTCCTGGCTGTCGACGAAACGCAGCTGGTGGTGGCCGACGGTGATGACGTCGCCGTGTTGCATCGCATGCTTCTTGATCAGCTTGCCGTTGACATAGGTGCCATTGGTGCTGTTCAAGTCCTCTAGAAAGGAGTCATTCAGAATATTGATAATGAGCGAGTGATGGCCGCTTACCGCCGGATTGTCGATACGAATATCGTTGTCCGGCAGGCGCCCGATCGTGTAGCGCTCCTTATTCATGTTGTATTCCGCGAGGATCTGACCATCCAAGCTGAGCATCAGGCGTGCCATTTAGACTCCATATCCCTAACCGAACCATCCCAAGATTTTGTCAAATATACGCCGGTGCGCCGGGAACGGCTCGGCCACGTGCGCCATGATCACAGATACGTTATCCCGCCCGCCATTGTCGTTGGAAAGCTGAATCAATTGTTTAGCTACTGTATCAAGATTAGCACTAAAGGTACTGATTGTTAAGTGAATATCCTCATCTTCGATCATGTCGGAAAGGCCGTCCGAACAGAGTACGTAGTAATCGGACTTCTGCACCGGCTCCTCATGGATCTCCACGTCGACGTTCTGCTCGACCCCGAGGGCCCGTGTTACATAATTCTTGTTGGTGGCCCGCTGCGCTTCCTGCTGGGAGTAGAAACCGCGGTCCACCAGCTCCTGCAGCAGGGAATGATCCAGGGTCATCTGTTCGAAACGGTTGTCCCGCAGGCGGTATAGCCTTGAATCCCCCACATGCGCGATCGACACTTTGTTGTCGTGGAACAAGCACGCCACCACCGTAGTGCCCATCCCCTCACATTGAGGCTGGGTCTTGGATGTGTGGTAGATGATTTTGTTGGCTCTGTGAATCGCATCACGCAAGATGATGCTCGGACGGGTCAATCCGGTCTCGGGGTCCGGCACGCTCAAGTCCTCGCGCACGACCGCGTCGCGCACCAGATTGATGATGGTTTTGACGGCGATGCCGCTCGCTACCTCGCCTGCGTTGTAGCCTCCCATGCCGTCGGCCAGGACAAAAAGCCCGATGTCGGGTTCCGTGCCGATCATATCCTCGTTGTGCTCGCGGACCTTCCCCGTGTCGGTCAGCGCCACGCTAGCGATTTTCCCCTTCAAGCTCATCGGCTCTTTCCAGTCATGGCAGTCCGCTCGGCATTCTCGATCGACAGTCTTCCAAGGCGGCGGCCATTTGTGCGCCCGTGTCGAACCGATCGTCGGGATTCTTGGCCAATGCGCGATCGATGATGCTCTCGACGCAGGCGGGTAGATCCGGCCGGAAGGCGCGCAACGGCGGATGCGGTGCTTCGGCGATCTGCTGCATGAGCCCGGTCATGGAATCGGCAGTGAACGGCAGTTGCCCGGTCAACAATTGAAATAGGCTAACACCCAGGGAAAACAAGTCCGAGTGACCTGTCACAGTTCGTCCCTCGAGCTGCTCGGGCGACATGAACGAAGGTGTGCCCAGTACGATACCCGTACGCGTGCTGCCGGCGCCGGTCAGGCGCGCGATACCGAAGTCCGTGATCTTGAGCACATCCGTGCTCGGATCGTACATAAGATTCGCCGGCTTGATATCGCGATGCACGACCTGCTGCTTGTGTGCGAATCCCAGCGCGTCGGCGGTGCGGCCGATGATTTCCAGCACTTTGCGCGGCTCCAAGAGATTGTCCGCCCGCGCGTAGTCGCTCAAGTGCTTGCCCTTGAGATACTCCATCGCGATGTAGGCGAGACCGCGCTCCTCGCCGACGTCGTAGATGGTCACGATATTCGGATGATTGAGGCGGCCGGCGGTTTCCGCCTCGCGAAAAAAGCGCACTCGCGCCTCGGCGAGTTCGGCGTCGCTGAATTCACTCGCGAGCGGAATCGCCTTGATCGCGACCAAGCGGTTGATCGCGGTGTCGCGTCCGAGGTAGACGATGCCCATGGCACCGCGTCCTATCTCGCGCTCAAGATGGTAGCGACCGAGGCGCTCGGTATTGGGAGCTATTGCGGCGGCCGCAGGCGCTGCGCTGCTGCCGGCGGCGGTGCCTTTGGGCGCGGCGCTCGCTGCGGCCGCCGTGGTCGGCGTCCGAACTGCGGCCGATCCGGCGGCAACCGCGGCAACCGCGGCCTTGGCCGCGGCGGGCGGCGCCGCGGCCGGCGCTGCCTTTGAGTTGGCGCGCTCAGCATCCATGAGCCGTCGCAGCCGAGCGGCGACGTCGCGGTAAGTATTGTCCGCCCGTGCCAGGTGACGGTAGACGGCGGTGGCCTGAGGTACACGACCGCGTAGTTCCAATTGGCCGCCCAAGGTATACAAGTCGCTCAGCACCGTGGCGTTCGGCTTGCGGCCCTTGAGTTCCGCGAAGCGCTGTTCGAAGTTATCGAGCAGGCGCGCGGTATCCGTGCCCATGGGCTTGGGGATTTTCGGTGCAGGGGCTGACGCGGCGGATGCTGCGAAACGGCACCAGAGAACCAGCGCGCTACCGCCGCACAATAGGACGATTCCCGGCAGCCACAGCCAGGTGTCCAAATTCGCGATAATGCGGAGCAATAGGCCCGAGCCCAAAGTCCCCAACCCCACAATCGCAGCGATCAGCCCAAATTTGCGCATGCAATAGACATAATCCAAGTCGACACGCCCGGCAGTATAGGTGATCGGGCTGTATGAACGGCAATGCTAAGCTCACAAATCGACGCGAAGGAAGCCAATGGCGAAGTCAAAAGAGGTGTTTATCTGTCAGAACTGCGGGGCGGCTTCGCCGAAATGGCAGGGGCAGTGCGCGGGCTGCGGTGAGTGGAATACCTTGCTGGCAGAGCTTTCCCAGTCAAGCCCCGGCAAACGACGCGTCTCCGCCGGAGCCTCCCGGGCAGATATTTCTACGTCCCTGGCCGCCGAAGCCATAATCGAACAACCCCGCTTGAGCACGGGTTCCACCGAGCTTGATCGAGTGCTGGGCGGCGGTCTGGTGCCGGGCTCGGTGACTCTGATTGGTGGCGATCCCGGCATCGGCAAGTCGACTCTGATGCTGCAGGCGGCCGCCGCCCTCAATGGCTCGGGACCGGTGCTGTATGCCACGGGCGAGGAATCCTTGAAACAGGTCGCACTTCGGGCCCGGCGCCTAGGGTTGGCTGCGGCCACCGCACGGCTGATCGCTGAAACCGGCGTGGAAAACATCGTCGGGGCGGCGCGCGCTCTGGCCGCGCAGGTGCTCATCGTCGACTCCATTCAGACCATGCATTCGGAGCGGATCGACGCGGCACCGGGCGCGGTCTCGCAGCTGCGCGAATGCACGGCCGAACTGGTGCGCTTTGCGAAAGCCGGCGGCACGGCGGTGCTGCTCGTTGGGCATGTGACTAAGGAAGGACAAATCGCCGGGCCGCGCGTGCTCGAGCACATGGTCGATACCGTGCTGTACTTCGAGAGCGACACCGGCAGCCGCTATCGCGTGCTGCGTTCGGTGAAGAACCGATTTGGTGCGGCCAATGAGATCGGCGTTTTCGCCATGGTCGAGCAGGGCTTGCGCGAGGTCACGAATCCATCGGCAATTTTTTTGTCGCGGCATCCCGAGCCGGTTCCAGGCAGCGTCATCACCGTGATGCGCGAAGGCACGCGCTCCCTCCTGATCGAGGTACAGGTGCTGGCGGATATGAGTCTCGGCGCGAATCCGCGGCGCGTAGCCGTGGGCATCGACGGCAATCGCCTCACCATGCTGCTGGCGGTCGCGCATCGCCACGCGGGATTGCAGCTGCAGGGCCAGGATGTGTTCGCCAACGTCGTCGGCGGCGTGCGCTTGGCGGAGACTGCAGGAGACTTGGCGATCGTGATGGCGGCGCGCTCGAGCTTGCGCGATGCACCGGTGCCGCATTCGCTGATCGCATTCGGCGAGATCGGACTCGCCGGAGAAATTCGTCCCGTGCCCTTCGGCGAGGAGCGCCTGCGCGAGGCGGCGAAGCATGGCTTCAAGTCGGCGGTGGTCCCCGAAGCTAACGTGCCGAAGCGGCCGCCCGAGGGAATGACGGTGCGTGGCGTGACACGTCTGAATCAGGCGCTCGAAACGTTGTAGCGTGCGGAGACCGGCGGGCGTTCGGCGCTCGCTCGGCGGGTTCGCGGTGGGATCGCCGGCGCGGCAAACGACTAAGTCGGCGTCGGCTCGGGCGGCCGTATGCGGACGGTCTTGATGGCGTTATCGCCGGTCTGCAGCACTTCAAGCATGTAATCCGATAATTTCAACGTGGTTCCGACCTCGGGAATGGTCTCCAGGAATTCGACGATCAGGCCGTTCAATGTTTTAGGTCCGTCCGTCGGCAGGTTCCAGCGCATGGATCGATTGAGCGCGCGGATGGTGGTCGATGCGTTCGCCACGAAGCTGCCGTCGGCTTCGGCGTGGACGTCCTTGTGCATCATGGTGGCGGGATCGGTGGTGAATTCGCCGACAATTTCCTCGAGTATGTCCTCGAGCGTCACCAGGCCCTGAATGTCGCCGTATTCATCGACGACGAAGGCCATGCGGCGCTTGTCGCGCTGAAAATTCACCAGTTGGGTGTTGAGCGTGGTTCCGGAGGGCACGAAATATGCCTCGCGCGCACCGGCCGCTTCGATGAGAGCGTCGCGATCCAGCCGGCCGCGCGCAAGTTCGTGAACCACCTGCTTCATGTGCAGCACGCCGATGATGCGGTCGATCTCGCCTTCGTATACCGGCAGCCGCGTGTGCTGGCTCTGGCGCAGCTGCTCGACCACCCGGTCCCAGCCGTCTTCGACATTGATGCCGACGATCTCGTTACGCGGCACCATGATGTCTTCCACGGTGGCGTTTTCCAGATCCAGAATGCTCACCAGCATCTGCTGGTGGCGATGCGGAATCATCGCGCCGGCCTCTGCTACCACGGTGCGCAATTCCTCGCTGCTCAGGGAATTCGAGGCCTGCTGCGGCGAGACACCGAATGTGCGTAGCACACCATTGGCCAGCAGATTCGTGGCCCACACGAACGGATACAGCAGCAGCAACAGGGGCGTGTAGATGTAGGCCGCAGGCAATGCCAGCCGCTCCGGATGCAGCGCGCCGAAGGTCTTGGGCGCAACCTCGCAGAAGATCAGCAGCACCAAGGTGAGGGCGGCGGCGCCGAAAGCCAGAAAGAATTCGCCGCCGAAGCGCAGGGCGATGAAGCCCACCAACATGGGTGCAGCGACATTGACTAGGGTGCTCAACAACAGGATCAGCCCGATCAGTCGGTCGGGGTGAGCGAGAAGTTTCTCCGCCAGCCGCGCGCCGCGATTTCCTTCATTGGCGCGATGCCGGAGGCGGTAGCGGTTCAAACTCATGAGAGCCGTTTCGCTGCCGGCAAAAAATGCCGCGAGAAACAACAAAGCCGCCAAGGCGCCGAACAGTAATCCTAAAGGTGGTTGCTGCATTCGTTGGTCGTTGCGAGCGCCCCGAAGCGGAGCTCAACCCCAGTGCCGCCCAAATACGTACTCGAGCACGAATTTCACGCCGAAATACGCCACAGCCAGCACGCCGAATCCCCACAGGGTCCAGCGCACAGCCGAGCGTCCGCGCCATCCGAACCGTATGCGACCGATCAGGAGCACGCCGAACAGCAGCCAGGCAATGAGCGACAGGACGGTTTTTTGCACAAGGTTCTGCGTGAACAAATTGGTGACGAACACGAATCCCGTGAACAGCGCCAAAGTCAGCAGCACGAAACCCGCGCCGATCAACCGAAACATCACTTTCTCGAGCGCGTCGAGCGGCGGCATACCGCGGGGCAGGCTGGCAATGCGCCGCGTGCGCAACCGCCGGTCGAGAAATACCAGCAACATGGCCGTAACCGCGGCCGCGAACAGCACGGCGGCCGCGCCCATCGACAGCAGGATGTGCGCGGTGAGTTCCCACCCGGGTGCTGTGGCTTCGGCATAGGTACGTCCGGACCCCGTGAGGGCCGCTCCCAGGGCGGCGCTTGCCAGCAGGATTGCGCCCAGCACGCGATTCTGCCTCTCGATCGAGATCAGGCAGGCGAGCACCGCGAGAATCCAGGCGAGCAGCGACAGAGCCTCCGGAACGCCGATCGACACCGGCCCGTTGATGCGCATGGTGTGCATGATGGCGTCGCTGTGGCCGACGATCGAAACCAGTATCAGCGCCCATGCGACCGGTTCGAGCCGCGGCTTGTTCACACTGCGCAGCATCAACCAGGCGCTGGCGGTATAGAGCAGGTATAGAGTGACGGCGAGAATCACGGTGCGCCTAGGATATAATATCCGCACCATGTTCGACCGTCTAACCTCCAGTCTTTCGACTGCGCTCAAGTCTCTGTCCGGCCGCGGCCGTTTGACCGACGACAATATTACCGACACGGTGCGCGAGGTGCGGCTCGCACTGCTTGACGCCGACGTGGCGCTCAGCGTGGTGAAAACCTTCACCGATGCCGTCAAGGCACGCGCCATCGGTGTCGAAGTCGTCAAGAGCCTCACACCCGGACAGGCCTTCATCAAGGTCGTGCATGAGGAACTGACGAGGCTCATGGGCGAGCCGTCCACCGGCCTCAATCTGCGCGCACAGCGTCCCGTGGTGGTGATGCTGGCCGGCCTGCAGGGCGCGGGTAAGACGACGAGTGCAGGCAAGCTGGCGCGCTGGCTGATCGAGAAGCAGCATAAAAAGGTGCTGATGGTCAGCACCGACGTATATCGTCCCGCGGCAATTCTGCAGCTGCAGACGTTGGCCGCACAGGTAGGTGCCGGTTTTGCCCCGGCACATGCCGGCGAGCTGCCGGTGGCCATCGCCAAGCGCGCGCTGACCGAAGCGACGCTGCAGGCTTATGACGTTCTGCTGCTTGACACCGCGGGCCGCTTGCATATCGATGCCGAAATGATGGCGGAGGTCCGGGAGCTGGAAACGGCGGTCAGCCCGCACGAGCGGCTGTTCGTCGTGGACAGCATGGCCGGGCAGGACGCAGTCAACGCGGCCAAGGCATTCAACGATGCATTGAGCCTCACCGGGGTGATCCTGACCAAGGCCGACGGCGATGCCCGCGGCGGCGCGGCGCTGTCCGTGCGGCAGGTCACCGGCAAGCCCATCCTGTTCGTCGGTACCGGCGAGAAATCCGAGTCGCTGGAGCTGTTTCAGCCGGAACGCATCGCCTCGCGCATCTTGGGCATGGGCGATGTGTTGTCGCTGGTCGAACAGGTGCAAGGACAAGTCGACCAGGAAAAGGCGGAAAAGCTCGCCAAAAAGATCGGCAAGGGAAAGTCCTTCGATTTGGCGGACCTGCGCGACCAATTGACACAGCTGCGGAACATGGGAGGCATGGCGGCTCTGCTGGACAAATTGCCGGCTCAAATGCAGGCCAATGCCGCAGCGGCAGCTGGCGCCGTTAATGAGAAGAGCCTGAAACGCCAAATGGGGATCATCGACTCCATGACGCCGCGCGAGCGCCGCCGGCCGGAATTGATCGACGGGTCCCGCAAACGGCGTATAGCGGCCGGCGCAGGGGTGCAGCTACCGGAGGTCAACCGCCTGCTGAAACAGTTCGATCACATGCAAAAGACCATGAAAAAGCTCGCCAAGGGCGGCATGTTGCAGAATATGATGCGCGGCATGGCGGGGCGCCTGCCGCCCGGATTTGGGCGCTAGCCGGGCGCCAATCGGGCGCTATTCCAGTGACTGTCGGGTATCGCCGCCGGTAAGCTTCGGTATTCGCTGCTTATTCAACGAGTTGTTGCTCTTGAGGCCCCGATGTCATTACAATTAGCGGCTACGCTTTGCAAGGTGAATTCAAGATGGTGACGATTCGTTTGACTCGACGCGGCGGCAAGAAGACCCCGTTCTATCACGTGGTGGTGACCGACAGCCGCAAGCGCCAAGGAGGCACCAGCCTTGAGAGCGTCGGACTGTTCAATCCCGTTGCGCGCGGCGCGGAGATCAAGCTGCGGCTGAACGTAGCCCGCATCGAGCACTGGTTGTCCAAGGGCGCCCACATGTCGGAGCGCGTCAAGTTTCTGCTTACCAGCTTTCGAAAGCAGGCCGCTTAAGGTCTTAGGGAGCACGCGATGAGCGGCGATTCATCGGCGCTCATCCAACTGGGGTTCGTGGGAGCGCCGTTTGGCGTCCGAGGTTGGGTCAAGCTGCGTTCGCACACCGAACCTCCGGAACGCCTGCTCGATCATCGAGGTTTGCGCATCGGCCAGGGAAGTGTCTGGCAGAACTACCAAATCGAGGCGAGCGGCCGCAGCGGCGGAGCGCTGACCGTGAAGTTGACGGGAGTCGAGGATAGGGACCAGGCGCAGGCTTTGCGGGGCGCGCAGGTTTGCGTGTTGCGCAGTGAGCTGCCGCAACGCGATGACAAGGATTTTTACCGTGCTGATTTGATCGGCTGCGAGGTGGTGAATCTCGACGGCTTGGGCTTGGGGAAAGTGCAGCATTTTATCGAAACGCCGGCGCAGGTTCTGATGGTGGTGCGCGGTACTCAGGAACATTGGATACCGGCCGTTCCGCAGCATTTACGGCGGGTGGAATTGCAGGCGCGCCGGGTGATCGTGGATTGGGACGCGGCGCCGAGCTAGATGCGGCCGGCCAGGCGCCGTGCGGGCAGGACGCCGCCGGCTGGGTGCCACCGGGCCTCACGGGTTGTCTATGCGCATTGCGGTCGTGACGTTGTTTCCGGTGATGATCCGCGAGGCTGTGGCGCACGGTGTGCTCGGGCGGGCGGTGGAACGCGGAGTGCTTGAGGTCCTGTGCGTCGATCCGCGCGACTATGCGGCCGATGTGCATCGCACAGTGGATGATCGTTCGTACGGCGGCGGTCCGGGTATGGTGCTGAAGGTGGAGCCGCTGCGCAGCGCGGTGCGGGCCGCGACCGCGGCTGTGCCGGCCGGGAGCCGGCGCGTGTACTTGTGCGCCGATGGGCGCAGGTTCGAGCAGACTGTGGCGCGCGAAGCGCTGGGCGGCGAGGGCTTGGTGCTGGTGGCGGGACGCTATGAGGGGGTCGACGAGCGTCTCATCGAGAGCGAAACCGACGAACAGTGGTCGATCGGCGACTATGTGCTGTCGGGCGGCGAGTTGCCGGCGCTGGTGGTGATCGATGCGATTGCGCGGCTGATACCGGGGACCCTCGGCAGCGCGGAATCGGCGGAACAGGAATCGTTCAGCGATGGATTGGTGGATTGGCCGCATTACACGCGCCCTCCCGCGATCGATGGGCTGGCGGTGCCGGCGGTGTTGATGTCCGGCGATCACGCGGCCATCCATCGCTGGCGATTGCGGCAGGCGTTGGGCCGCACTTGGTTGCGGCGCCCGGAATTGCTGGAGCGCCGCGGCATGAATGATGAAGAGCGGGTTTTATTGGAAGAATTCAAGATGGGGCACGCCAAGGGCAGGCAGCGCATCGAAGACAGTCAAAGGTGAGGACGAATACTATGAACAAGATCATCCAGGAATTGAACGGCGAACGCGCCACGCGCAAGCTTCCTGATTTCAATCCCGGCGACACCGTCGTCGTGCAAGTCAAGGTCGTTGAAGGCGATCGCGAACGGGTTCAAGCCTATGAGGGCGTGGTCATCGCCAAGAAGAACCGCGGCTTGAATTCTTCGTTCACCGTGCGCAAGATCTCTCACGGCGAAGGGGTGGAACGCGTGTTTCAAACCTTCAGCCCCGCGATCAGCGAGGTCAGCGTGAAACGCCGCGGCGCGGTGCGGCGCGCCAAGTTGTACTACCTGCGTGAGCTGTCCGGCAAGGCCGCGCGCATCGACGAGAAAATCTGACCTTAGGGCTCCCTTTAGGGTGAATCTTAAGTAGGGCGGGAGGCTTTGCATGGGTGTCGGATCCGCTCTGATGGGATTTTTCACACTGGTCTGGCGCATACTCGAGGGCATACGCAGGGTCCTGCACCTGGTTTTGTTGCTGGTGATATTCGGCTTCATCCTCGCAGCGCTGCATACCGCCATTCCCACCGTGCCGCATTCTGCGGCGCTGGTGATTGCGCCTGAAGGGGAACTGGTGGAACAGCTGGCCAGCGATCCGGTACGCCGCGCCATCGGCCAAGCCTCCGGCGGTCCCGCCCCCGAAACGTTGCTCAGAGACGTGACCGACGCCATCGCGGCGGCGAAGAACGACCCCCGCATCAAGCTCATCGTGCTGGATCTAGGCTCATTGGATGCCTCAGGTCTGTCCAAGCTGCAGGAAATAGGCGCAGCGCTGCGAGATTTTCGAGCGGCAGGCAAGCGGGTCGTGGCGGCGGCCGATTCCCTCGATCAAACCCAGTACTATCTGGCGGCGCAGGCGGGCGAGGTGTATCTCGACCCCATGGGGTTGGTGTACCTGGACGGCTTCAGCTATTACCGCATGTTCCTGAAGGATGCCATCGACAAACTCGGGGTGGACGTCAACGTGTTCCGCGCCGGGACCTACAAGAGCTTCACGGATCAATATTCGCGCAGCGACATGGCGCCGAGCGAACGCGATGAGAGCAGTGTGTGGTTGGCGGCCTTGTGGGGCGCGTACACCCAGGACGTAACGCGCGCGCGGTCGCTGCCTGCGGGGGCGCTCACCGAGTTCATCGCCGACCAGCCGGCGGCACTTGCCGCGGTCGGCGGCGATGCCGCCAAGTTGGCGCTGCAGCGTGGCCTGGTCACGGCGCTGAAGAGCCGCCGCCAGATGGCCGACGAATTGAAAGGACTGGTCGGTGAGGATGAAGAGACGCATTCCTTCAACTCCATTGCCATGCCGCAGTACCTGGCCTCAGTGCGCTCAAAGCTCGTTCTAAAATCCAAATCGGAGGCGAAGGTCGGCGTGGTCGTGGCGTCGGGGATGATTCTCGACGGCCGCCAGCCGCCGGGCAGTATCGGCGGCGAAAGCACGTCCGATCTGCTGCGCCAGGCGCGCTTCGACAATGCCGTGAAGGCGGTGGTGCTGCGCGTCGACAGTCCCGGCGGCAGCATGTTCGCCTCGGAGCAAATCCTGCGTGAAGTGCAATCTCTGCGCAAGGCCGGCAAGCCCGTGGTGGTCTCCATGAGCACCTACGCCGCATCCGGCGGATACTATATTGCGGCGGCGGCAAATCAGATTTTCGCCAGTCCCACGACTTTGACCGGATCGATCGGCGTATTTTCAGTGGTGCCGACCTTTCAACGCACCTTGGAGAAGCTCGGAGTCAAGGTTGACGGTCTCGGCACCACGCCGCTGGCCGGGGACATGCGCTATGACCGTGCGCTCACCCCCGCCAGCCGCGAGATACTGCAGTCGTCGGTCGACCACGCCTATGCGGAGTTCCTGCATCGCGTGGGCGATGGTCGCAAGAAGCCGATAGGGGAAGTGGACAAGATCGCGCAGGGTCGGGTGTGGGCCGGTGTCGACGCGCAGCGCGTCGGATTGGTGGATCACCTCGGCGGCTTGAAGGACGCCACCGACGCGGCCGCGAAACTTGCGCAATTAAGCTCCGACTACGATGTCGATTACATCGAGACTGAATTGAGCCTGAAGCAGCAGCTGTTGATGCAGCTGCGCTCCGAGTCGTTGGCTCTGGGTCAAATCGCCGGACTCATTCCGCCGCGCAGCGACATCGAGCGGGTGCTCGATCCTGTGCTCGAGCAGGCGCGCGCCATTGCAAAATTGAATGATCCGCGCGGCCTGTATGCCTACTGCTGGTGCCGCGAGCCCCGCTTCGGCATTAAAGCGCTGGCCGGCCGTTAGGCGCCTTAAGTGGGCATTCAGCGCCACCGCTCGCGGAAGCCATTGGCGTGAATACCTCGGACGCAATACTCGGGCGCAGAAGCTGCCGTGCATTTACCGCACAACCCGTTCCTGTCGACACCATACGCGGCATTCTGGAAATCGCGCGGCGGGCGCCGTCCGGCGGCAACTTGCAGCCCTGGCATGTGCACGTGCTGTGGGGCGAGCGCATGCGGGAATTTCGCGAGCGGGTGGCAGGCAAAGTGCGGTGCCAGCCGCAAGGCGAGGGCAGCGAATACCCCGTCTATCCGCCCAATCTCAAGGAACCGTACCGCACACGCCGCTTCAAGTGCGGCGAGGACTTGTACGCGACCATCGGCGTTGCGCGTGGTGATCGGCCGGCGCGCTTGGCGCAGTTCGCCAAGAACTACGATTTTTTTGGCGCACCCATGGCGCTATTTTTCACCATCGACAGAATCATGGGGCCCGATCAGTGGGCCGACCTCGGCATGTTCATGCAAAACGTCATGCTGTTGCTTCACGATGCGGGCCTTGAGAGCTGCCCGCAAGAGGCGTGGGCCGTGTGGTTCAAGACCGTCGGCGAATTTTTGAGCCTGCCGCCGCAGCACATGCTGTTCTGCGGACTGGCCGTGGGTCACGGAGACAAGAGCGCGCCCATCAATCGGTTGCTCACCGATCGCGCCGCGCTTGACGAGTTCGTGACATTTGTGGGCCCGTAGCAAGTTTGCTACAGACCGGTCCAGTCCAGCGTGATTTTACCCGACATGCCGGAATTCATGATCTCGAAACCTTCAAGGTAATCGTTGATCCCTAAACGATGCGTGATCACCGGCCGAACATCGAGGCCGCTCTGCAACATGCTCGACATTTTGTACCAAGTCTCGAACATTTCGCGGCCGTAAATGCCCTTGATTACCAGGCCCTTGAAAATGACCTGGTTCCAGTCGATGGCGGTCTCTCCGGGCGGGATGCCGAGCATGGAAATGCTGCCGCCGTGGTTCATGGTGCGCAGCATTTCGCGCAGCGCAGTCGCATTGCCCGACATTTCGAAGCCCACGTCGAAACCCTCTTCCATGCCAAGATCGCGCATGGCCTCATCCAGAGATTCGTGCGACACATTGAGCGCCCTGGAGGCGCCCATCTTGCGGGCGAGCCCCAGCCGATAGTCGTTCACGTCGGTGATTACCACGTGCCGTGCGCCGCAGTGGCGTGCGATGGCCACCGCCATGATGCCGATCGGACCCGCGCCTGTGATGAGCACGTCCTCGCCGACGACGTTGAAGGCGAGTGCCGTATGCGTGGCATTGCCGAACGGGTCTAGAATGGAAGCGATCTCATCGTCGATCGCGGCGGGCAGTTTGAACACGTTGCTGGCCGGGATGTTGAGGTATTCGGCGAACGCTCCCGCACGATTCACTCCGACGCCTTGCGTGTTGCGGCACAGATGTCGCCGGCCGGCGCGGCAATTGCGGCAGTGGCCGCAGGTGATATGGCCTTCGCCGGAAACACGGTCGCCGGTGCTGAAGCCGCGCACCTCGCTGCCCATGTCGACGATTTCGCCGGCATATTCGTGACCCACCGTCATGGGCACAGGGACGGTCTTCTGCGCCCAGGCGTCCCAGTTGTAGATGTGCATGTCGGTGCCGCAGATAGCCGTGCGATGCACCTTGATGAGCACATCATTGTGACCCACCGCAGGTTCCGGGACGTCCTGCAGCCAGATGCCGGGCTCCGCCCGCGCTTTAACCAGAGCTTTCATTCGTTGCCACCTGCCTTGCCGACCACGCTAGTGAATTACGCCGAGTTCGCGTCCCGCCGACCCAAATGCTTGAATGACCCTGTCGAGCTGTTCGCGAGTGTGCGCTGCACTCATTTGGGTGCGAATTCGCGCTTTTCCATGGGGAACCACGGGAAAGGCGAAGGCCACGACGTACACGCCA
Source organism: Gammaproteobacteria bacterium (assembly GCA_040004115.1). GTDB lineage: Bacteria > Pseudomonadota > Gammaproteobacteria > Steroidobacterales > Steroidobacteraceae > Bog-1198. The sequence continues at coordinate 19,806 of JBDUBO010000034.1, forward strand.
CGTGCCTGAACTTGTTCGGCGAGTTTCACCGCCAGCGGCGCCTCGCCCACCATGACCGGAATGATCGGATGTTTACCGGCAATCAAATTGAATCCCAAGCCCTGCATTTGCTCGCGGAAATAGCGTGCATTGGCGTGCAGCTGCTCGCGCAGGCCGGCTGAGGTTTCCAGCAGGTCGAGCACGCGGAGGGTGGCCGCGGCCACCGGCGGCGCGATGCTGTTGGAGAACAGGTACGGTCGCGACCGCTGGCGCAGCCAGCCGACGATCTCGCGGCGTGCCGCCACATATCCTCCGCTGGCTCCGCCCAAAGCCTTGCCCATGGTGCCGGTGAGAATATCGATTCGCCCGATGACGCCGCACAGCTCATGGGTGCCGCGGCCGCGTTCGCCGATGAACCCCGTGGCGTGCGAGTCGTCCACCATCACGAGGGCCCCGTAGCGGTCGGCCAAGTCGCAGATATCCTTCAATTTGGCGATGGAGCCGTCCATGGAAAACACGCCGTCGGTCGCGATCAGGCGTACGCGCGCGCCCTGCGAGTCCTGCAACGCCTGCTCGAGTTCGTTCATATCATTGTTGGCATACCGCAGCCGGCGCGCCTTGCACAGGCGAATGCCATCGATGATGCTGGCGTGGTTCAGGGCGTCGCTGATGACGGCGTCCTGCTCGTCGAGGAGTGTCTCGAACAGGCCGCCGTTCGCGTCGAAGCAGGAAGAATACAAAATCGCATCCTCGGTCGACAGATAGAGGCTCAAGCGCTCCTCGAGTTCGCGATGCACGCTCTGGGTGCCGCAAATGAACCTCACCGACGCCATGCCGTAGCCGTAGCGAGCGAGTCCCTCCTGCGCGGCCAGCACCACCGCAGGATGGTTGGCGAGCCCCAGGTAGTTATTGGCGCACAGGTTGATCATCTCGCGGCCGTCGGCGAGCCGCACTACGGGACCCTGAGCCGATCCGATGACGCGCTCGCGTTTCAACAGGCCGGCCGCTTCGAGCGCTTCCGTATCGTGCGAGAGCCGCTCGCGAAATTCTTTTAGCACGGCTTCCTTGAATTCCGAGTCAGGACTTTCATAGCGCTATTATAACGGCTTCGCGCGCACCGCCACGAATTTTGCGGCATGGATTTTTTATGACGACTGACGAGAGAGCGGACAATCACCGCCTGGACAAATGGCTATGGCATGCCCGCTTTTACAAAACGCGCAGCCTGGCCACGGCCGCGATCAACGGCGGGAAGGTGCATTTGAACGGCGAGCGGATCAAGCCGGCGCATCAGGTTCGCATCGGCGATCGCTTGAGCCTGTCGCTGCAGGGATTGGTGGCTGAGTTCGAGGTGCTGGGAATGCTGCGGCGGCGTGGACCCGCTGCCGAAGCCCAGGCGGCTTATCTTGAGACCCCCGCCAGCGCCGAGCGCCGCGCGAAGCTGCAGGAACAATTGCGGTTGGCGCAGGCGTCCCGGCCACGGTCCGAGGGACGGCCGGACAAGCGCGACCGGCGGCGCCTGAAGCGGCTGCAACGCCTCCAAACTTAGACCAGCAGGCTGACAGCGCGGCACGGCGCCGCACTGCGCAGCGGCAGGGTGGCTTAGGCCCATAGGTCCGCCATGCTCTCCGGATCGTCCAAGTCGCAGGCGTGTGCGGTCTCAGGCTGAAGTGTTTGCCATTGGGCATTGAGCCAGACCGCGCTCGCTATCCCCGCGGTGGCTAGTTCCCTGGTTTGCGGCTTGGGCCCGAAGCGGCTGGCGATCTGACTCAAGCCGGGATTGTGTCCGCAAATCATGATGTGCTGGAGCGCGGCATTGCAGCGCTCCAGCAGGCGCCATGTCGTCTCGGGAGTTGCCAAGTACAGTTCGCGCGCGCATTGCACCTGCTTGGCGTCGAGTTCACACGCCTCGGCGAAGATTTCGGCGCTCGCCCAGGCGCGTTCGGCCGGACTCACCAATATCATGTCCGGAATGAGGTCACGGTAGATGATGCGTGCCGCCATTTCCTGCACCTCGATGCAGCCACGGCGCGCCAGCTTGCGCTCGAAGTCTTCGGCGCAGGAGTCGATGGACTGAGACTTTCCGTGCCGCAACAGCGTCAGTCTGAGTGTACCCACAGATGACCATCCTCGATTTTGGTGGCGAATACGCGCACCGGCTCATAAGCGGGCGGGGTCAACGCTTCGCCGGTGCGCAGGCAGAAACGCGCGCCGTGGCGCGGGCAGATGATTTCCGTTCCCTCGATGGCGCCGCCGGTCAGCTCCGCACCATCATGAGTACAAATGTCCTCGATGGCAAAATAGGCGTCGCCGCTGCGCGCGACCGCGATCATGCGCCGTCCAGCGGAGATGGAGATGGCTTGTCCGTCGTCTATAGCCGCGGCGAGTCCCGCGTCAATCCATTTCACGGCCGTTCCTTCACTTCAAGCGGGTCTTACATCATACCGGTCTGCAGGCGAGCTTCGTCCGACATCATCGTCTGGTTCCAGGGCGGGTCGAACACCAACTCGACATTTGCGCGCGCCACGGTGGGAACAATTTGCACTTTGTCACGCACGTCCTGCACCAGCACCTCACCCATGCCGCAGCCCGGTGCAGTCAGGGTCATTTTGATTTCGACCGTGCGCGAGGCATCTTCGTTCTTGCTGACTTCGCATTCGTACACCAGCCCAAGATCGACGATATTGACCGGGATTTCCGGGTCATAGCAAGTCTTGAGCTGCTGCCAGATGATGTTTTTGATGTCTTCTTCTGAAGCGCCCGGCGGCACTTCGGGCGCCGTCGCGGCAGTTTTGCCGATGGCGTCCGCATCTTGGCCTGCAATGCGGAACAGGTTGCCGTCGATGTAAACGGTGAAGCTGCCACCCAGGGCCTGGGTGATGTAGCCCACAGAGCCCAACTTGAGGTTTACCTCGACGCCGGCGGGGATGGCCACCGCCTTGACCTCGCGTTGCACCACAATGGGTTCGTTTTCGTATGATGACATCGTTCAATTGCTCATTCAGTGCTTACCGCAGGCAAGACCTGCGGATCGGTGGACTTAAGCGCAGCGGCAAGGGTGTGCCAGCATAGGCTCGCGCATTTCACCCGCGCAGGGTATTCCCGAACTCCTGACAGCGCTGCGAGCTTACCGAGTTCGTCCGCCCCGGTGGCCGCATCGTCCGTGAGCAGCCGGTGGATGCGATTGAACAGCTGCAGCGCTTCGACGCGCGTCTTACCCTTCACCGCTTCGGTCATCAATGAGGCCGATGCCGTCGAAATGGCGCACCCCTGGCCTTCGAAGCGGATGTCGCTGATGGTGTCGTCTGCCAATCGCAGACGCACGGTCAAGCGATCACCGCACATGGGATTGAATCCCTCCACACTGGCGTCAGCCGGTTCCAGGCCGCCGAAATTACGCGGTCGACGGTTGTGGTCGAGAATGACGTCCCGATACAGATCGTTGAGTTCCATGGTCGTTAAGCGAAGATCTTGCGCGCGCGTTCCACGCCGGCGGCAAGCCTGTCGATTTCCTCGCAGGTGTTATAGAAGGCGAACGACGCCCGGGCAGTCGCCGGCAATCCAAAAAACTCCATCACCGGCATGGCGCAGTGGTGGCCCGTGCGAATTGCAATGCCGTCCTCGTCGAGAATGGTCCCAAGGTCGTGAGGGTGCACGCCGGCCACGACAAATGACACCAGGCTCGCCTTATCCGCGGCGCTGCCGATGATGCGAAGCTCGGGGATTTTACTCAATACGGCGGTGGCATGCTCGAGCAGGGCGGTCTCGTGGTCATGTGCGGAGTCGCGGTCCAACGACTGCAGAAAGTCCACCGCCGCACCCAAGCCGATGACGCCCGAGATGTTCGGCGTGCCCGCTTCGAACTTGTTGGGCAGGCCGTTGTACGTGGTCTTGGCGAAGGTCACGGAAAGAATCATCTCGCCCCCGCTCTGCCAGGGCGGCATGCGCTCCAGCAGTTGCTCGCGCCCGTACAGCACGCCGACGCCGGTGGGGCCGTACATCTTATGGCCCGAGAAGACGTAAAAATCACAGTCCAGTTGCTGCACATCGACAGGCATGTGCGAGACCGCCTGCGCGCCGTCGATCAGGGTGACGATGCCGCGCGCCTTGGCGGCGGCGATCAGGCGCCTCACCGGCAGCACGGTGCCGAGTGCGTTCGACACATGGGCGCAGGCAAACAAGCGGGTGCGGGGGTTCATCAGCGGCGTCACTGCATCGAAGTGCACTTCGCCGTGAGCATCGATGGGCGCGACCACCAGCGTGGCCCCGGTCTGCTCGCAAACCATCTGCCACGGTACGATATTGGCGTGGTGCTCCAAGTGCGTAATGAGCACCTCGTCGCCTGGCTGCAGCAGCGGTCTGGCATAGCTCTGGGCAACGAGATTGATCGCCTCGGTGGTGCCGCGGACGAATATGATTTCGTTGCGCGATCGCGCGTGGATGAAGTCCACCACTTTGTCGCGCGCCGACTCGTACAGCGCGGTCGCTTCCTGGCTCAAAGTGTGCACGCCACGGTGTATGTTGGCATGGTGGTGGCGCTCGTAGTCATCGATGGCGTCGATGACGGCGTTCGGGCGCTGCGCGGATGCGCCGTTGTCCAGATAAGCCAGCGGCTTGCCGCGCACCAGGCGCGAAAGCACGGGGAACTGCCGGCGCAGGGCGTCGATGTCGAAACTCACGGGCGGAGTTGCCAGTGCAATATTGTTCATCGAAATTTCCGCAGGGTTTGCGAATCGGGGAGTTGGGCAATGAGGGCGTTCTCGATCGCGGCACGCGCCGCCACCAACGACATGCCGGTCAGCACATCGGCCAGAAAGGCGTATACCAGCAAACTTTGCGCCGTGTCGCGGTCCAGGCCGCGCGAGAGCATGTAAAAGAGCATGTCCGGATCGAGCCGCCCGGTGGTTGCGCCATGTGCGCATTTGACTTCATCCGCGTGAATTTCCAGCTGCGGCCGCGTGTCGATCTCGGCGGTCGGGGAGAGCAGCAGGCCGCGGCAGGATTGCTGCGATTGCGCATGCACCGCGCCCGCGTTGACGATCACCTTGCTGTTGAATATGACGCGGCTCGAATCACCGGCGATGGCGCGCGCCGTTTGATTGCTGTGCGTATGCGGCGCGCCATGCGTGACGATATTCAGACAATCGACGTGCCGATCCGCATGTCCCACCAACAGCGATTTGCTGTCGAGAGTGGCGCCCGGCTGCAGCAGGTGCGCCTCCACTGAGGTGCGCACCAAGCCACCGCCGATCACCACGGTGAATTGCCTGCAGCGGCTGTCCTGATCCTGATGGATGGTCAGCGAGTCGACGTGCGTGGCGGCCGCGCCGGTCGCATACACGCGGTAATGCTCGAGTTGCGCATTCCGCCGCAAGGCGAGGTGCGTGCTGGAATCGATCAGCGGCGTGTACTCGCCCTGCGCCACGTGATGCTCGATGACGGTGGCGCTCGATCCCGGGGCCGCCTCGATGATGACCCGCGGGTACGCAATATTGTCGGCGCCGTCGCCGGCTGCGACATGCAGTATGACTAGCGGTGCGGGCACCTGACCGGTGATCTTTAGATACAAGCCGTCGACGAACAGCGCGGTGTTGAGCAGCCCGAAGCGTTGTTGATCCGCATCTGACAGCGGCTGCAGAAACTGCAGCAGCGCCGCGGGATCCCGGCGTGCGACTTCCCGCAGACTGCGGATTTCGACGCCATCGATTGCTTCGCCCGCGGCGGGAAGGATCGGATGGCCATTGACCATGCGCAGCGTCATGCTGCGTGGCGAATTGCCGAGCAGCGGCTGCGCTTCGAGGGTGGCATCGCCGCTGATGCCGCTCGGCGCATCCACGAAGCTGCGCGCCGCCAGGCTGCGCAGGTCGGTGTACCGCCACGTCTCATCGCGCAAGGTGGGCAGACCGAGTTTGAGAAACCTTTGCATGGCCTCCGCACGCAGCGTCGCGAGCGAATCCGCGTCGCGCGATTTCCACTGCACCGCGAGGGAGCGCAACGCCGCCGATTGCGGCAGGGCGGCCAATTGCACTGCGCCGCTCATGCCACTTGGCTCTCGACCACCCAGTCGTAACCGCGGCGTTCTAGTTCATTGGCGAGCGATTTGTCGCCCGACTTCAGAATGCGGCCGCCCGACAGCACGTGCACCTGATCCGGCACGATGTAGTCGAGCAAGCGCTGGTAGTGGGTTACCAGCACCACCGCACGCTTCGGATCGCGCAGGCTGTTGACACCGGTAGACACCACCTTGAGCGCGTCGATGTCGAGGCCCGAATCGGTCTCATCCAGTATCGCGAGCTTGGGTTCCAGCACGAGCATCTGCAGGACTTCGTTGCGTTTCTTCTCGCCGCCCGAGAAACCCTCGTTGACGCCGCGCGTCAGGAAGGATTCACTCATGTGCATGAACTTCATTTTCTGCTTGATGAGCGCAAGAAATTCGTAGGCGTCCACTTCGGACAATCCGGCGGCTTTACGTTTCGCGTTGAGCGCCGCCTTCAGGAGATACACGTTGTTGACGCCGGGAATTTCGACCGGGTATTGAAATCCCAGAAACAACCCGGCGCGGGCGCGCTCCTCTGCGGGCAGCGCCAACAGGTCACGCCCTTCGAAAGTCACGGAACCGCCGGTGACCTCGTAATCCTCGCGGCCGGCCAGCACTTGAGCAAGAGTGCTCTTGCCCGAGCCGTTTGGGCCCATGATGGCATGCACCTCGCCGGCGTTGACCTCGAGATTGACGCCCTTGAGTATGTCGCGGCCCGCGACGCGGGCGCGTAAATCGGTAATTTTAAGCAAGATTTTTTCCCCTAAAACTGCTAGCCGACGGCGCCTTCGAGGCTGACGCTCAACAGGTTCTGCGCTTCGACCGCGAACTCCATCGGCAGTTCCTTGAATACCACTTTGCAGAATCCACTGACAATCATATTGACCGCGTCCTCCGCCGAGATGCCGCGCTGCAGGCAGTAGAACAGCTGATCCTCGCCGATCTTTGAGGTGCTGGCCTCATGCTCCACCGTCGCCGTCGGATTCTTTACTTCCATGTAGGGGAAGGTGTGCGCCGCGCACAGCGGCCCCATCAGCAAGGAATCGCACTGTGTGAAATTGCGCGCCCCCGCGGCGCTCGGCAGAATCTTCACCAGGCCGCGGTAAGTATTCTCAGCATGTCCGGCCGAAATCCCCTTCGAGACGATAGTGCTCTTGGTGTTGCGGCCGATGTGAATCATCTTGGTGCCGGTGTCGGCCTGCTGGTAGTTGTTGGCGACCGCGACGGAGTAGAACTCGCCGATCGAGTTCTCGCCGCGCAACACGCAACTCGGGTACTTCCAGGTTATCGCGGAGCCGGTTTCCACCTGCGTCCAGGAGATCTTCGAATTGCGGCCGCGGCATTCGCCGCGCTTGGTGACGAAATTGTAAATTCCGCCGACCCCGTTCTCATCGCCCGGATACCAGTTCTGGACGGTGGAGTACTTGATCTGCGCGTCGTCCAATGCCACCAGTTCCACCACTGCGGCATGCAGCTGATTCTCATCGCGCATGGGTGCCGTGCAGCCCTCCAGATAGCTCACCGTCGCGCCTTCGGCGGCGATGATCAGGGTGCGCTCGAATTGACCGGTCTTGGCGGCGTTGATGCGGAAGTAGGTGGACAGTTCCATGGGGCAGCGCACGCCCTGCGGCACGTAGACGAAGGAGCCATCGGAAAACACCGCCGAATTCAAGGCCGCGAAATAATTGTCCCCGGGTGGTACGACGCTGCCCAGGTGACTTTCGATGAGCGCGGGGTGATCGCGAACCGCGTCCGAGAACGAGCAAAAGATCACGCCCGCCTTGCCTAGCTTTTCCTTGAAAGTCGTCGCAACCGAAACGCTGTCGAATACCGCGTCGACCGCAACGCCCGCCAGCCGCGCGCGCTCATGCAGGGGAATGCCGAGCTTGGCGTAGGTCGCCAGCAGCTTCGGATCAACCTCGTCGAGGCTCTTGGGCGCATTGGCAGGAGCGCGCGGCGCCGAATAATAAGAAATGTCCTGATAGTCGATGGGCTTGTAATGCACATGCGCCCAGCTCGGTTCTTGCATGGTCTGCCAATGCCTGAATGCCTTCAGGCGCCAGTCCAACAAGAACTTCGGCTCGTGTTTTTTCTTGGAAATGGCGGCCACGACATCTTCATCGAGGCCGGGAGGCAGGCTGTCGGACTCGATATCGGTGACGAACCCATGCCGGTACTTTTGCGAGAGCAAGGCTACAACATCTTCGGATTTACTAGACACGAGAATTTCCAGTTGCCGTTACGCTTGGGATCTTTGGATTAAATGGGGCCGCTTTTCGCGCTTTCACGTTAAGTGTGCACACGAATTTCCGACGCCAGGTCGGCAACGCGCAGCGCATTGGAGTCAAGACCGGCCAGCTGGCGCAGCGTGACCTCTTCCAGGGCGCGGCGGATGGCGGCGTTCACCCGCTGCCAGGCACCGCTCACGCGGCACTGCCGTTCGATGCCGCATTGGCTGTAGGCGCCGCTGCACTCGGTAATCGCGATCGGGCCTTCGAAGACATCCAGGATCTGCGCCGCGGTGATTTGCTCCGCACTTCGCGCCAGACGATATCCGCCTTGTGAACCGCGCGAGGAAATCACCATGCCGGCGCGTTGTAACCCTTTCAATACTTTACTGACGGTCGGCCGGCTCAAGCGTGTGCGCTCGGCCAACTCCGCCGCGGCGTAGGTCAGCGCAGGTTCTTGCGCTAGACTAGCCAGCACCACGGTCGCGTAGTCCGTCAATTTACCCATTCGCAACATATATAATTTTGCCCCACGTCGAAGCGCTATGTGGGACTATTTTAGTCCTATTTGATTTGCAGGTCCACATGCAGGGCGTAATCTGACCGTTTTTGCTATTCTTGGACCAGGATCAGATAACCTATATCAACGAGATACGCCCGATATGAACACCGCAGAGTTAGGCGCCACAGCCCGCGCACTGGTCGCAAAAGGCAGAGGAATTTTGGCTGCCGACGAGAGCACGAGCACCATCAAGAAGCGCTTCGACACGATAAAGCTCGAGTCCACGGAAGAGAATCGACGGGCCTATCGAGAACTACTGTTTACGGCCCCGGGCGCCCAGGATTACATCAGCGGCGTCATCATGTACGAGGAGACCCTGCGGCAGAAGACCAAGGACGGCGTGCCGTTCCCGGCCTATTTGGCCAAGCTCGGCATGCTGCCCGGCATCAAGGTCGACTTGGGCGCGAAGCCATTGGCCTGCCATCCGGGGGAGACCATTACCGAAGGACTCGACGGATTGCGGGAACGGTTGGCCGAGTACCACAGGCTCGGCGCGAGATTTGCCAAGTGGCGTGCGGTAATCGATATCGGAACGGGAATTCCGAGCCGGTACGCGATCGACGCCAATGCCGAGGCGCTGGCGCGCTACGCCACGTTGTGCCAGGAAGCCGAGATCGTCCCCATCGTGGAACCCGAAGTGCTGATGGACGGCGGCCATAGCATGGAGCGCTGTGAAGAAGTGACCAACTTGGTGCTCGACCGGGTGTTTTCCCATTTGTTTGCCGCGCGGGTAATCCTCGAAGGCATGGTGCTCAAGCCCAACATGGTCGTGTCCGGCAAGAAATGCCCGCTGCAGGCGACTCCGGAACAGGTCGCCGAGGCCACCTTGCGCACGCTCAAGCGCCAGGTGCCGTCCGCGGTGCCGGGGATTGCCTTTCTATCGGGAGGTCAAAGCCCGGTCGATGCGACCTTGCATTTGAGTCTGATGAACGCGGCGGGTCCCTTGCCGTGGACGCTCACATTCAGCTACGGACGGGCACTGCAGGAGGATGCTCTAAACGCCTGGGGCGGAAAATCGGCCGATTACTCCGGTGGCCAGAAGGCCTTGTTGGTTCGCGCGAAACTCAACGGCTTGGCAGCCACCGGGGCCTACAAGGGCACCATGGAAAGTTCCGCTGCCTAACGCTGCGCTCGCACTGAGTTGCTCGGCGCCGTACGGGCGCAAGCGGCAACGGCTACGCCATTGAACCAGTCCACCAATATCATCGAAATACGTAACGTGGGTTACGCAGTCAGCAACCGGCCGGTGTTTGCCGGGCTCGATATGGACATTCCGCGCGGCCGTATTACCGCGGTGATGGGGCCGAGCGGTACGGGCAAGACGACGCTGCTGCGGCTGATCACGGGACAAGTCGCTGTCGACGAAGGCTCCATCGTGGTGGCGGGACAGGAGCTGCGCGGGGTGCGTCGAGCCGACTTGTACGTGCTGCGTCGACGCATGGGAATGCTGTTTCAGAACGGCGCGCTGCTCACCGATCTATCGGTGTTCGAGAACGTCGCTTTCCCGCTGCGCGAGCACACGGATCTGCCGGAACGCCTGATTCGTCAGCTGGTACTGACGAAGCTGCAGGCGGTGGGTCTGCGCGGCGCGGCTGAACTCATGCCTTCGGAGCTGTCGGGCGGAATGAGCCGGCGGGTCGCTTTGGCGCGCGCCATCGTCATGGATCCGGAGATCCTGATCTACGACGAGCCCTTTGTCGGGCTGGACCCCATCTCCCTCGGGGTCATTTTGCGCCTGATTCGGCGCCTGAATGACGCGCTCGGCATCACCAGCGTCGTGGTGTCGCACGATGTGCAGGAAATCTCGACGGTCGCGGACGTGCTGTTCCTGCTTTCCGGTGGCAAGGTGGTTGCACGCGGTACGCCGCAGGAACTTCAATCCGATCCGTCTGAAATCGTGCACCAGTTCATCGGCGGCTTGGCCGACGGTCCGGTGCCGTTTCATTTCCCGGCTCCCGACTATTTCGGCGAACTGCTCAGTCGCGGAGATGATCCGTGAAGCTCATCGGAGAACTACGGGAGAGTTTGATCGAGTCATTGGTGGGCCTGGGTTCGGTCGTGCGCTTTTTGCTGCGGTTGCTGGTCGTTACGCCGCGGGCACTGCTGCGGGTGGACCTCATATCGCAACAAGTCTACAACTCCGGAGCCCTGTCGCTGGTCATCATCATGCTGTCGGGCCTGTTCGTCGGGATGGTGCTGGGCCTTCAGGGGTTTCAGCTGCTACAGCGCTTCGGCTCCGAGGAGGCGCTGGGAGTCGCTGCAACGATCGGTTTAGTGAAGGAACTGGGTCCGGTCGTGACGGCTCTGCTGTTCGCCGGCAGGGCGGGTACCGCGCTGGCTTCCGAACTGGGGCTGATGCGGGCGACGGATCAATTGTCGGCCATGGAAATGATGGCGGTGGACCCGATACAGCGGGTCGTGGTGCCGCGATTCCTGGGCGGCGCGATTGCCATGCCGCTGCTCGCCGCCATTTTCAGCCTGATCGGCATTTACGGCGCACAGCTCATCGGCGTGCAGATCATGGGCGTCGACGCGGGCAGCTTCTGGTCACAGATGCGGGCATCGGTCGGGCTGAAGGACATCAACGAGGGCATCGTCAAGAGCTGCATCTTCGGCATCACCTGCAGCTTGATCGCGGTGTATGAGGGATATTACGCCACGCCGACCGCGGAGGGTGTGGGCCGCGCGACAACCCGCACCGTCGTCACGTCGGCGGTAGTTATTCTTTTCTTCGATTATTTGATCACCGCGGCGTTTCTGTAGGAGGGTTTCATCATGAACAAAACGACCACCTTGAATCTCGGTACTGGAACTTTCGTATTGCTGGGCTTCGCGGCGCTGCTTTTTCTGACGACGCAAACCACCAGCCGCGGAATCCACCTGGGCAGCACGCCTCACTACAACCTGACTGCGAAGTTCGACAACGTCGGCGATCTCAAAGTAGGTGCTCCGGTATCGATGTCCGGAGTCGAAGTGGGGCGCGTGACGAAAATCGCCTTCGATCCGAAGGAATACAAGGCGGTGGTCAGCATGCGCATGGACGCACGCTACGAGCGGATCCCGACGGACAGCGATGCCGCCATTTACACTCAAGGCCTGCTGGGCGGCAAATTCATCGGCATCACAGCCGGCGGCGCCGACTCTTATTTTAAGGACGGCGGTCAAATCGATTTTACGCAGTCTGCATTCGTGCTCGAGAGTTTGATCGGGCAGGTGCTGGCGAATTTCACCAAGAGCAGCAAACCGCCGGATTCCGATACGCCTAAGGCGGACGCGCCCGCAGCACCTCAGACGAAAGCCACGGAGAAAGCGAAATGAATCGACTCACGATAGTTGCGATATTGGCTTCGATCATGGCGGCCGGTGCCTACGCCGCGGATCCGCCTGCGGCGCCAACCGCCGCGGCCAGTACATTGGGGCCGCAAGAACTGGTGGAGAATTCCGCCAAGCGCATGCTGGTGGAGCTGGATGCGAATCGACCGATGTACCAGAAGGACCCGGCGAAGCTCGATTCCCTGGTGGCAAACGTGCTGCTGCCGAATTTCGACACCGATTACGCGGCGCGGCTGGTGCTAGGCCAGACCTGGCGCACCGCTACCCCCGATCAGCGCAAGCGCTTTGTCGACGCCTTCTATCATTCGCTGCTGCGCAACTACGGTGCGGCGCTGGTCGACTTCACGGCCGACCGTTTCGTGATTCTGCCGTACAGGGGCGATCCCGCGGATACGACGGCGACGGTGCGGACCGAAGTGAAACGATCCAGCGGCGATAAGGTTCCGGTCAATTTCAGCCTGCGGAAAGTCGATGGAGTGTGGAAGGCTTGGGACGTCGTCATCGAAGGCATATCGTACATCAAAAGTTTTCGCACCGATTTCGGGGCGGAGATTCAGCAGAAGGGGCTGGATGAGGTCATCACTCGCCTCGAAACAACTTCCAAAGCCGCGAGCACCGGCGCGCCGGCAAGCCATTGATCGAGAGACGCGCGCATAGCCGCACGCAGCGGCTCTTTGTCGGCAGAAACCGCTACATCGGCAGCGGTCAGCAGGACGCATCATTCGAGGTTCTGGAAGGCGGCCGCGCACGCGTAATCGGGTCGCTGCATTTCACTACCGTCAGTGCACTGCTTATCGCAGGAGTCGATGCGATCGACGGCGGCCGCGCCGCCGTGATCGACCTGGCAGGCGTGACCGCGAGCGACAGTTCGGGACTCGCCCTGCTGATCGAGTGGCTGAGCGTAGCCAAGGCCGACGCCAAAGAACTGCGCTACGACAACATTCCCACCCAGTTGCACCAGCTCGCGCGTCTGAGTGAGGTTGAGGAGCTGTTGGTACCGGGCTAGGGGCAACGGCCAGCGGCTCGTGTTGAACCGTGAACGCTAGTGATTTGCGGGCGGCGGCGCAGCAACCGGCACGGCCTTATCGGATTCCGGGTCGGCACCAGGATCGACCAGCTCCTCATCCGGCGAGACTTTGCCGTCCGAGACGAGGTAGGCGCGGCGTGACAAGTAGGCGTTGCGGATGAAGGCGTACGGGTCGTACGCGTGCTGTAGGGTGTCATCCAACGACAGCAATTCGGCGCGCGTGTCCACCAGATGCAGACCGTAAAGACCCCATTTCACGCCGGTATTGCGTATGTATTGCTGCGGACTGGTATAGGCATCCACCAGTTTGGCCGGTCCGTCGCGCAGGTCCGACGGTCCGAGCAGAGGCAGCTCGAGGAAGGGACCGGGATGTACGCCCCAATGCCCCAGCGTTTGGCCGAAATCCTCGTTGTTCTTGTCCAATCCTGCCGGCGTGGCAGGGTCGAGAATGCCGCCCAACCCCACGGTGGAGTTCAGCAAGAAGCGGCCGAGATCATTGGCTGACGCGCGGAATTTGCCCTGCAGCGCGTCGTTGATCATGACCGTCGTCGTACTCAAGTTGTCGAAGAAATTCCTAACGCCGGTGCGAATCGGGCGGGGCACGACGCGCACGTAGACGTGGGCCACGGGCTTGGCCACTGCGCGGTCCAGCTTGTCATTGACGCGGTAAACGCCACGGTTCCACGACTCCCAGGGATCCTGAGGCGAACGCGGGCTGTTGGGAGGCAGTGTAACGCAGGCACTTAAGCTCAGTGCAGCGGCCATGCCGAGCGCCGCGCGTGCGGACGGGACTTTCAGCATTTGGAGGTTCTCCCTAACAAACCACAGAGGATACCGTAACGATTCAACGACGGCTCTGAATAAAGTCCGATCCGTCAATGCCGGCCGTTGCCGCCGCGGCCATCGTCAGCGACCGTGGTTTTGCGCTCCTTGGGCATGGCAGCGCGCACTTCTTCGAGGCGTGCGCTAAAACGCGCGCGCTGAATTGCATCCAAACCTGGCATTCCCAATGCGAGTTGCAGCTGGTTGGCCGCCATTTTAAGGTCGCCGGTCATCAAATAAAAGTACGACATGTAGTAGTAAGAGTCGGCGACGTCGCCTGCGGCATTGGCGGCCTTGGCGATCAGCCGGGTTTGATCGGGGGTCGGCTCCACCACATTGAACAGGTCGTCGAGCAGCAGATGCGCACGCTTGTTGTCTCCTGCGCGCATCAGGGTCTCGGCGAGGCGGATGGTGACCGGCACATTGCGCGGGAACAAGGTCAGCGCCTTATCCAGCACAACTTGAGATTCCTTCAGCTGGCCGTTGGCCAAGTAGGCTTGACCCAGCGCACCGTAAAATTGACTTATTTTCGGATGTTCGCTGACCAGGGCTTGCAGGTCGGGAATTGCCGCGGCGGGGTCGCGTGAGGCAATCTCCGCCACCGCCTTGCCGTAGCGCTCCTCGATGCTCTTGCCGCCGCCGTTCTTGATCAGCGCGACATAGTAGTCGCGCGCCGCCCGTGGATTGCCGACCAGCGATCGCAGCCGCTCGCGCATCAGCGTATAGCTCAAGGAATCGGTGTGACGAATGCGCCCAAGTTGATCCGCGCGGTCGCGTGCTTCGGCGATGCGATCGGCGGGAAGCGGGTGATCGATCAAGAATTGAACGGCGCTTACTCGGCTCGGCTCGGGGCCGCTCGAGCCCAGGTATTCGAAGAAGCTTGCCATCCCCAATGGATCGTATCCGGCACTCGCCATTGTACCGATGCCGATTCGGTCCGCCTCGTACTCGCTGGCGCGTGTGTAGTTGATCTGGTGCTGGATCGCCGCGCTCTGCGTCGCCAGGATGGCTCCTTCCATCGCATCGGGTGAGCCGCGGCCGGCCGTGGCGCCCAACAGAATGGCGGCCAGCATGGCTGCGGTCGACATCAGGCCGGCGTGACTCTGGTCGATGAGCTGCCGCACCAGATGACGCTGGGTGACGTGCGCGGTTTCGTGCGCCATCACTCCGGCCAGTTCATTCTCGTTTCTAGTGGCCAGGATCAGGCCGCTTTGAATGGCGATGAATCCGCCGGGCATGGCAAAAGCATTGACGATCGGATCCTTCAGCACGAAGTAGTAGAACTGGTGCTGGCCTTCCTCGGCACGGCTCGACAGGCTGTGTCCGATTTCCTGGATGTAGTCGCTGATTTCAGGATCTTCGAGAACTTGACCGGTCTGACGGATTTGAGCGAACCAGCCCATTCCGGCGCGATATTCATCGTCGAGCGACACCGCGGCCGTCGCAGGGCTTCCCAGATCCGGCAAATCCTGATCGACGGCGCTCGAACCCGTGCCTATACCGGAGGCCCAGCCCACGCTGATCATTGCGCTGGCGCCGCTCGCGGCGGCAAACGCGCAAATTGACTTCAACAGTGACATTCGGCCTCCGTAATGGTCCTTGGAGTACGGGTCCTCCGCCAAAGTTCGCTCATATCCCTCGATAAATCAAAGAACTTCGGAAGCGTAGTCTGCCAGACGCGAGCGCTCGCCACGAACCAAGGTGATATGGCCCGAAAACGCCCAGCCGTGGAAGCGGTTGACCACGTAGGTCAGGCCCGAGGTGGTCTCGGTGAGATAAGGAGTGTCGATCTGGGCGATGTTTCCCAGGCACACCATTTTGGTGCCGGGGCCGGCGCGGGTGACCAGGGCCTTCATCTGCTTAGGTGTCAAATTTTGCGCCTCGTCGATGATGATGAAGCGGTTCAGGAAAGTGCGGCCGCGCATGAAATTCAAGGAGCGGATCTTGATGCGGTGCCGAAGCAAATCGTTGGTGGCGCCGCGCCCCCATGTGCCGCCGGGCTGGCCCTGAGTCAGGACCTCCAAGTTGTCCATCAGTGCGCCCATCCAGGGCTCCATTTTTTCTTCTTCCGTGCCGGGCAAGAACCCGATGTCCTCACCCAAGGGTATCGTGACCCGCGTCATGATGATCTCACTGAAGCGGTTGTGATCCAAAGTTTGCGCAAGCCCCGCCGCCAGCGTCAGCAGCGTCTTGCCCGTGCCGGCGGGACCCAGCACGGTGACGAAATCAATTTCCGGATCCATCAACAGATTGAACGCGAGATTTTGCTCGCGGTTGCGCGAGGTCACGCCCCAGACATTGTTGCGCTCGGCGCGGTAATCGACGGTGAGTTCCAATATCGCCGACTCGCTCTCGAGCTTGCGCACGATGGCTTCGACGCCGTTCTCGCCGGGATCGTAGACGAATTGGTTCGACTGCCACTCGCGCACCAGCGGACCCCGCACCCGGTAGAAAGTACGGCTCTGCTGCTGCCAGGATTCCATGCCTTTGCCGTGCTTTTCCCAGAAGTTCGGCGGCAGCTGCTGCACGCCGCTGGCCAACAGATCCGCATCCTCGATGGTCTTGTCGCTAGAGTAGTCTTCGGCCTGCACACCGACGATGGCTGCCTTGATCCGCAAATTGATGTCTTTCGACACCAGCGTGACGCGCGCGTCGCCGAATTTTTGCTGCAGCGCCAGCGTGTCGGCAAGGATGGCGTTATCCGCGCCATGTCCCGGGAGGCTGTCGGGCAGCACGGATTCGAGCAATTGAGTTTGAAAGAACAGGCGGCCGCCCGGCGGGCGCTTGCCATGATTGATGGGCGCCGAAGTAGGCAGCGCGAGTCCGCGGTCGATATGCTTCTTGCTCGCGCCCTTCATCAGCTCATCGAGAAAGCGGCTGACTTGACGCACGTTGCGCGCCGACTCCGACAAGCCCTTTTTCCCGGCATCAAGTTCTTCGAGCACGGTCATCGGAATGTAGATGTCGTGCTCTTCGAAACGGAAAATAGATGTCGGGTCGTGCATCAATACATTCGTGTCCAGCACGAAGATGCGGCGCTCCGACTTGCATTTGCGGCTTTTCGCCACCGCGGCCGCGCCTGGCCGCACGCTGTCGGTCACAGTGCCTTCACCGCGGCCAGCACTTCCGCGGCGTGGCCTTTCACCTTGACCTTGCGCCACACATGCCGCAACACGCCCTTAGCGTCTATCAGGAAGGTGCTGCGCTCTATCCCTAAGAATTTCTTGCCATACATGCTCTTTTCCTGGATCACGTCGTAGAGCTTGCAGGTCTTTTTGTCCGGATCGCTCAACAGATCGAAGGGAAACTCCATCTTCTGCTTGAACTTCTCGTGCGACGCCAGGCTGTCCGCGGAGATGCCGAAGATCAGCGCCTTGGCCTTCTTAAATTGAGACTGGGCCGCGCTGAAATCCGCACCTTCCTGAGTGCAGCCCGGCGTATTGTCGCGTGGATAAAAATAAAGGACCACAGCGCTGCCGATCGCGTCGCTCAGGGACCAGCTGCCACCGGTGCCGTCGAGGGTAAACTGCGGGGCCTTCCGGCCGACGTCGATTTTACTCATGGGCGGCCTCAACTTTTTACGGGTTCGAATATGGCATCCAGATTCAAATGATCGCAGAAGTCCATGAACTCCTCGCGCAGCACGCCGATGTGCAGGCGGCTCGGCACGTTAACGATCATCTGCACCGAGAACATGGGCGCGCCGGTATGTGCGGCAGCGTAGGCACGCGTCGACAATTCCGCGATATCGACGCCGCGCTGGGCGAAGAATCCGGACAGCCCCGCGACTATACCGGTCTGATCCAGGCATACCACATCGATGGAGTAGGGCAGCATGTCATTGCGCGCCGCACGCTCTTCGGTGCGGCGCAACTGAATGTTCATTCCCGTGGCGTCGGCGAGCTTTTTGAACTCGCCCTCGAGCTTGGCGAGGGTGTGCCAGTTGCCGTTCACCAGCAGCAGCATGGCGAATTCGTTGCCGAGCGAAGTCATGCGGCTCTCGCTGATGCTTCCCCCGCAGTCGGCCACTACTTTGGAAAGTTCATGGACCATGCCGACGCGGTCGCCGCCAACGGCGGAAATCACGATATGTTGTTTCATTGGGCCAAATTCTACCGGATGGACGCTTGCCAGGGTGTATGTCTGCCACTTAAGGTAGCGTTATTTAGCGGAGCCCCTTGATGTTTTCCGGATGCTTGGTAGCGATTGTCACGCCGATGACCGCCGACGGCGGCCTGGACTGGCCGGCGTGGGATCGATTGCTGGATTTTCATGTGCGGGAAGGCACCGACGGCATCGTGGTCGCCGGCACCACCGGCGAATGCCCAGCGCTGTCGGGCGATGAAATCGAGGAGCTGACTGGCAGGGCGGTCGCGCGCTGCCGCGGCAAGCTCAAGGTGATCGCCGGAGCAGGCACGCATTCGACTTCAGGCACGGTGGCACGGGCGCGCACGCTGTCGCGGCTCGGCGTCGACGCGCTCATGCTGGTGACCCCTTATTACAACAAACCACCGCAGGAAGGCCTGTACCGGCACTTCATGGCTGCAGCAGATGCATCTGCCGTGCCGGTTATTCTGTATAATGTTCCCGGCCGCACTGCAGTGGATTTGTTGCCGAGCACCGTCGCTCGCCTGGCAGGTAACCCGCAGATCGTGGCAATCAAGGAAGCCACCGGATCACTGGCCAGGGCGCGTGAAACCATTAGCGCCTGTCCTCCGGAGTTCACCTTGCTGTCGGGCGATGATGCCACCGCCATCGATTTGATGAGCGTGGGCGCGCGCGGCGTCATCTCGGTGTCGGCCAACGTCGCGCCGCGGCGCATGCACGAGGCCTGCGCAGCGGCGTTGTTGGGAGATCTGGCCAAGGCGCGTGCGATCGACGCCAGCTTGCAGCTTTTACATAAAGATTTGTTCGTCGAGGCGAGCCCGATACCGGTGAAGTGGGCGGTCGCGAGAATGGGTCTGATCGGGAACGCAATCCGACTACCACTGGTCGAACTGTCGACGGCGCACCAAGATAGCGTGCTGCGCGCGATGCAGGCCGCCGGAATTACCTTTGAGGACAGAGCAGCATGAGTCTTGTTCGAGTTTCGATGTTTTTTGCCGGCGCAGCGCTTTTGAGCGGCTGCCACTTGTTCGGTAAATTGACGCCCGATTGCCATAGCGCGCAGGAATATCAGCGGGCTGGCCAGGTGCCGCCACTGAAAGTGCCGCCCGGGCTCGATGCGCCCAACACCAAGGACGCCCTGGTGATTCCGACGGTGGAACTCGCAGCCCCGCTGCCCGGGCCGAAAGACGCCTGTCTCGACGTTCCGCCGCGCTACAGGCCGGCGCCGCCCAATAAGGCCGCCAGCGGCAGCTAGGGGCTTGGTGCGGGGAGGGTGGCTGCGGCCTCGCGTGCGGCAGTCCTTAGGTTACTGCTCCGGGCCGATTTGATCGCTTGGGTCGCCTCCGGTACCCTTGCGGCCGCGCGCTGCGCGCCCGCACTCCCACCCGCGCGGTGCGGTTTGAGCAGATTGAAGGTTTTTAGCAGATTGAAGGTTAATGGAGAGGTGGCCGAGCGGTCGAAGGCGCACGCCTGGAAAGTGTGTAACACCTA
>JBDUBO010000107.1:0-13035 GCA_040004115.1 Gammaproteobacteria bacterium
GCCTTCGAAGGCATTGCCGGTCAAGGCGTGATCTAGGGTGGACTGCTGCGCACCGTCGCCGCTGCAGCGCAGCCGCCGCTTCTCGCGCATCAGCAGGTGGACGAGCACGATGTTGAGGCCGAAGCCCGCAGCGGCGAGCATCAGCATGCCGCTCAAGCCCAGCCCCGCAACCAGCAGCCGCGTGAGCAGCGGACCGGCAATTGCGCCCAATGCGCCGCCGGCGGCGATGAGTGCGAACATGCGGGTTGCTTGGGGTGCAGAGAACACATCCACCATCAGACTCCAGAATATCGAGATCATGAACAGATTGGTGACGCTGAACCACACATAGTAAGACCCTCCAAGCCAGCGGCTCTGCGGCAAAACGCGAAACAACAGCGCGAACAGTGCGACATTGCACAGCCAGAACCAGGATGTGCCCGGCAGCAGGCGCGACAGACGAATCCGGGAAGCCAGCGCCGCATAGAGTGCGGAAGCGGCAAAGGTGCCGATGAAGGTGGCGGTGAACAGCTGCGGCAGATGGCCGACGCCCACCATGGTGGCGACGGTGTCGCGCAGCGGGCGCAGGATGTAGTAGCTGGCCATCAACAAGAAATTGCTGGTGAACGCGAGCGTGAACGCCTTGCGTTCGTGCGGAGCCATTGTCGTCATTCCATCGTGACTATGACTTTGCCTCGGGCATGCCCCTGTTCCAGATAACGCATGGCTTCGGGCACTTCGCTCAATGTATAACGCCGGTCGATGACCGGCGTGACCTTGCCTGCCTGCATTAAATCGCTCAACGTGACGAGATCGCGAGAATCCAGGTTCGCCAGCATGAAAATGAACTGCTGGCTCACGAAATGCTTATACAGCAGTATCTTGATCGAACCCGACATGGGGCCGATCCAGCGGCCCTTGTCCAGCGATCCGACCATGACCAGCGCTCCATGAGGATTCAGCACGCGGCGGTACTCCGACAGCGAATGTGTACCGACGGTGTCGATGATCAGATCGTAGCGTTGCGCCCCTGCCGTGAAGTCCTGTTGTGTATAGTCGATGACCCGATCGGCACCGATGGAATGCACCAGCGCCAGGTTTTTTGTGCTGCACACACCGGTGACGTTGGCGCCGTAGGCCTTGGCAATTTGCACGGCGAAGGTACCCACACCTCCCGACGCGCCGTTGATAAGCACTTCCTGTCCCGACTGAAGCCTTCCCTTGTCGCGCAGCGCCTGCAGGGCGGTGACGGCTGCTATGGGTACGGCGGCCGCCTGTTCAAATGTCAGGTTTGCGGGCTTGCGCGCCAGCGCGCCGTTCTCGCGAACATTCACGTACTCGGCGAATGCGCCGTCTGCGCCGCCGAACACGGCATCGCCGGGTTTGAAGCGCGTGACATTTTTCCCCACCGCTTCGACCGTGCCTGCGAAATCGACCCCCAAACGGATATCCTTGGGCGCGCCCAACCCCGCCATGGCGCGCATGAAGTAAGGCTCGCCGCGCATGTAGTGCCAGTCCAGGGGGTTGACGGAGGCGGCGCGGACCTTGACCAGCACGCGGTCATCGCTCAGGGCCGGTTTGGGAATGCCTTCGAGCCTGACGACGTCGGGGGAGCCATAGCAACGATAAACGATGGCCTTCATGGATAGGTTGTCGGCGAGATTGCCCTGCGCGACGGGACATGGACGATTATGGCTCAGCGTCCACCCCATCGACGCCAGCGTTGCCAGCACCAGAATCAGCACGATGCTCAGCACTTTGTATCGTCGAGTCATTTTTGGCGCTCCCTTCGCAGGGCCCGATGCGCTGCGTCGGCAAACTATCGGCCCAGGGCGCGCTCGGCGTTGGGCGATGCGACGAACGGCGGCGGGGTGCACTCGAGCGACGATACCCGCCGACGAACGGTCCGCGACGCTACGGTGTGGAATGCGATGGGCGCACGGCTGCCGCGCGCGTTGCATTATAGTTGCCCTATGTTGATCCCCGACGCCTCCGCCCGACGTCACGGCCCGGCACCCATCCTGGGCTGGCACCGCGTACGCGTGACGTTGCTCGCATCCACGGTCATCGGTCTATTTCTGCGGCTGGGCTCGGTCATGCCGACGGCGGTGGTAGTGGGCCGCACCATGGTGGTGGGGCTTTGCGCCATGCTGGCCTTCGGCGTGTTCGAGCGTTGGCCCGCGCGTCTGCCACGATGGCTGGCACGCTGGGTGCTGCAGTTGGTGGCCATTGTTGCCGTGGTGCCGTTCAGCGCTGGATTTGCGTATTGGCTGACGACCGGCGGCCATCCGCAATTCGCCGCAGAGCGAGCCCGGCTCATGGGCTACGGGATGCTGACATTTGCGGGCATTCTATTTGCGCCTTGGATTGCAGTCGGCGCACTGGTTCGGCAGCGTGATGATTTTGCGCGCGATCAGGCGACGGCCTTCGCGCTGGAACGCAGTGAACTCGAACGCAAGGCGTTGGACGCGCGCTTCAGGCTTCTGCAAGCTCAGGTTGAGCCGCATTTTCTGTTCAACACGCTGGCGAATATTCAGGCGTTGGTTGAGTCCGGCGCACCTCAGGCAGCCAAGGTGCTGCAAAGCCTGATCGATTACCTGCGTGCGGCCGTCCCGAGACTGCACGAATCCACGACGACGCTGGGCCAGGAATTGCAATTGGCGCGCGCCTATCTGGAAGTCATGCGCATGCGCATGCCGGACCGGCTGGCGTTTGACATCAAGGCAGATGAGGCCGCGCTCAACATCCAATGTCCGCCCATGACTTTGCTGCCCTTGGTCGAGAATGCCGTACGCCACGGAATCGATCCCAGCGAGGTGGGCGGGATCATCACCATCGAGGCAGGACGTCAATCCGACCGCTGCCGCTTGAGCGTTAGTGACACGGGCGTCGGCTTCAAGGCGATGGGCTCGGGGCTAGGCACCGGCCTCGCCACGCTGCGCGAACGACTGCAGCTGGCATTCGGCGCTGACGCCAGACTTTCAGTCAGCGAGTTGACGCCGCATGGTGTCCGCGCCGAGATTTCTTTTGCCGTCCACAAGGCGCAGACGTGACGCCTCCGTCGCCGACCATGATTCCCGGGCCGACGACGGCGCTAATTGCCGAGGATGAACCGCTTCTGCGCGAGGCACTGGAACGGCTGCTGAAGCTCACCTGGCCGGAACTCGTGGTGGTGGCGCGCGCGCGCAATGGACGCGAAGCAATCAATCGCTTTGAAGCGCTGCGGCCGACGGTATGTTTTCTCGACATCCACATGCCTGGCCTGAGCGGGATCGAAGCGGCCCGCCGCATCGGCCATCGCGCGCATCTCGTGTTCGTCACCGCCTACGATCAGTATGCAGTGCAAGCTTTTGCCGAGGGCGTGCTCGACTATCTGGTGAAACCGGTGGATGCCGCACGCCTGACCCGGACTGTGCTGAGGCTGCAGCAGCGGTTGCGTGATGCACAGCCGGCGCTCAACACCGAGGCGCTGCTGCAAGCACTCGCGGCGCAGCTCGAACGCCGCTCAGCGCCGGCGCCGCTGCCGCTGCGCTGGATCCGGGCCTCGGTGGGCCAGACTGTCAGCCTGATTCCGGTCGCGGATATCGACTATCTGCGCGCCGGCGAGAAGTATACCTCGGTGGCGTGGCACGATCAGGCGGGTGCGGCGCGCGACGCCGTCATTCGCACGTCCCTGAAGGATCTCATCGCGCAGCTCGATGCAGCGCAGTTCGCACAGGTGCATCGCTCGGTGGTGGTGAACTTGAGCTCCGTTGCGCGCGTGGTGCGCGGCGATAACGAGACGGCGGACATTCACCTGAAAGGCCGCGGCGAAGTGCTGCCGGTGAGCCGCAGCTACCTACACTTGTTCCGGCAAATGTGAGCGCGGCCACGAATGCCCGAACAGGTCCTTAGAGTGCCACCGTACAGGCTCTTAGCGCGCCAGTGTTTCGATCATCGAGCGGTAATCGGCGAGCCCGGGGGTCCTTAATCCAGCCACCTTGCCCCGGTCGTCGCATTGCCGGATGAGCACGGCGTCCTTGCCGTAGCGTTCGGTCTCGAACTTGGCCACTTCGCCCGGCGTCATCGGGCCGCCTTGCAGCTTGAGGGTCACGACCGAGGCGGGGCTCAACTTCGCGAAATACTTGGCGTCCGTGGCCAGGAGATAGCGCTTGGCGGGGACGTGCAGACGTACAGGTTCCGATATTTCGGGATGAAAACGCGTGTCGAGCCAATGCCCGCCTATTTCTTCGTGATGCGCGTCCGCGGTCCAGTCGGCGAGATCGTCGGGAACGTCCTCGACTAGGTGGCCTATGTCATGCAGGAGCGCGGCCACGATGAGCGCCGACGGCGCCCCGATGGCTTGCGCGAAATACGCAGCCTGCAGGGCATGCTCGGTCATCGAGACATCTTCACCGAAATACGCGCCTGAGCCGCGCCGCTCGAAGATGGCGAGAATTTCATCGGTAATGTTCAAGAGTCGGTCTCCGTGTGGAATTCACGCCGCAGCAGCGCAGCCTCGCTGTACACGCTGTCGCGCGTCAGGTAGCAGCCGCGCAAGTGGCGCGGATGCCGCGCCGAAGAAAATGCCGTGCGGCCGTGCAGGGTGCGCTGATTGTCGAATATCACGAGATCGCCGTCCCGCATACTTATTTGTAAATGGAAGCGCGGGTCGCGCAGCAGGGTCGCGAAGCGACGATAGGCAGAGTAGAAGGCACGGGCATCGCGCGCGGCGAGGCGCAGCGGTGCGATTGAACGGCTGTTGTAATGCACGGCGCTGACTTCGCCGCTGCAGGCTAATTGGACCAGCGGTCTTTCCGCGTACAGCTCGGCGTTGTCCGAGCGATATAAGAAAGGCACCGCGGTTTGCGTCAGGATTGCGAATGCATCCGGAAAGACGGCGCGCATATGTTCGGCGATGGCGAAACCGTCGCCGAACAGGCTGGCCCCGCCGTCGGGCGAGGCGATCAATGCATGCAGCACCTGAAAGCCCGGTACCGGCTCGCGATAGGGGTTGTCCGTGTGCAATCCCAATCCCAGGTCGGAATAGGCCAGATTCTCCGGTTGCGGCACGGAGCGTACATCGAATACCCGGCCATAGTTGGTTTCCAAGACTCGCCCCGCCAAGGCCGCCGCGTCGAGGATTCCGGCGTCCGTCGCCGGCACGCCGCTCAAGAATACGATGCCGTCTTGCAGGAGCCGTGTGAGCCATCGAGTGCGCACCACTCGGCTGCCTTGCGCTTCGGAAAATGTCGCCCAGGCGAAATCGCGGACCGCGTCGAGACGGGCTCCCTGCCAATGTTTGGGGGTTAACTCCGGACGTCGTGCTGAAAGCTTCACGGCGTGTGCTTGCAGCCATGGCAATTCGAAGGAGCCGGCGCGCGGCTCATCTTCCCATTCGACCTTGACCGAGCCGTTGTGGGCGGTGGCCGAGCGAATCCGCGGGTCTTCGGGCAGATCGGCGATGTCGATGAGGCGTTGTCCACTGTGTGCGTCGCGGTCCTCGCGCATGTTGTCACGCAGCCACAGACTGGCGTATTCGCTCAATGTGCCGTCGCTCCATTCGACGTGCAGCATGTCGGGCAGAGACCAGAGTCGCTTCACAGCGGCGAGATGATTCATGGCGCATGCTTCCCGCGGGCGGCAGCCCGCGCGTTCAAAATGTAGAGACATCCGGCGCCGAGCGCCGCCAGCGCGCTGACCCCGGCGAGCGACACAAACACGCCCTGCCAACCGAAGCTTACGGCGATTCGAGCCACGATGTAACCTGCGGCGGCGCCCCCCAGATAGCCGATCCCGTCGATGATGCCCGATGATGCTGCGCCTGCCTGCTTGCCGCCGAAGTCGAGGGCAAAGGCGCCGCCGAGATAGGAATAGGGTCCCAATAAGCAGAAAGCGATGGTGCCGATGGCGATCAGCGGCAACAGCGAGCCGTTGGTGCTGGAATGCATGGTCATCAGGACCAGCAAGGCTACTGCCGCCGCGCTAAGCCCGATGAACATAATGAGCGCGCGCCCGTTCACGCCGAGACGGTCACTGAGCCAGCCCGTCACGAGCACGGACACGATACCGACGCCGGGGAAAATCCCGCTCATGCGCGCGGCATCGCCGTTGCTGTAACCCAAGTAATCGCGCAAATACACCGGTGTCCATGCGTTGAAGGTTTCGCGAATGATGGTGCAGCCCAAGGATAGGAGGCAAACCAGCAGAAACGCCCGGCTGCGCAGCAAGGGCAGCAGCAGTTGCCCCACGCTTTGCGGGGGAGATTCCGTTCCGGCAAACAGGTTGAGCGGATTGGCCTTGGCCTCGGTGTAGCCCGAATCGACCCGCGATTCGCGCAGGAAAAAGAAGTTGACCACCAGGAACAGGCCGGCGACGGCGGCGGCGAAGTAGAAGAGGGCGCGCCATCCGTAGCCTGAGTCGATGAGCATTCCCATCCATTGGCGCGCCGCCGCGTCGCCCACCAGGTAGCTGATGCTCAAGATGCCGATGATCATTCCATAGGACGAATAGTCGAACCATTTCGAAGACACCTTGACCAACCCCGCCCAGGCGACGGACTGCGTCAGGCGATTGCCGATCCAGGCGGCGGTGAACAGCGGCAGACTGAGTCCCGAAGTGAACATCAACGTGAAAATCGTCGCGCCGCCCAGGCCGAGAAGAAAACTGTTCCGGCCGCCCCAGAAATCGCCCAATCCAGTCAAGAACAGCTTGCCGACCGCGTAGGCCAGCACACCGAGCGAGGTAATTTCACCCATGCGAATAATGGCATCCGCATGGCTCACCCCATGTTTCCCCAACTCTTCGATGAGAAGCGGCGTCGCGACCGCCAGATCGGCACGGCAAAAATACAGTGAGGCATAGCCGCCGAATAGCAGGAGCACGACCGTCGTTTGGCGGATACGCAGAGAGCGAGTCTTTGCGCTGCCGGAGAACGCCTCGGGCGCTGCCCCAAGTTCAGGTGCTGGTGCTGCCATTCTTGATTCCGTTGAAAGCGAGGAGACGATCGAATTCTAGCGATATCATCGCATTTGAACGCGGCGCGGACCACCGTTGGCACAAATCCCGCGCCCAGAGTGGCTAACTGATCGATCGCTTAATTGACGTTCGCGGGTCGCCCGGCTAGGCTCTGCTGCGCCGGAGAAACCCAAGTGAACGCCAACAAGAAATTGCCGACTTTGTTCATCCCGCACGGCGGGGGACCATGCTTTTTCATGGATCCGCCGGCGGCGTCTCCGCATATGTGGGACGGTCTGGCAATCTACCTTCGGGGCATCGACGCCTCTCTGGGCGTCAGACCCAAGGCCGTGCTGGTGATCTCCGGCCATTGGGAGAATCCGCTGCCCACATTGAATATCGCGACCAAGCCGGGCTTGCTGTTCGACTACTACGGCTTTCCAGAGCACACCTACCGGTTAAAGTATCCTGCCGCCGGAGCGCCCGAGCTGGCCGAACGCGTGCGGGTGCTCTTGAGCGAAGCGGGGTTCGAGAGCGACGTGGAATCCAAACGAGGATTGGATCACGGAGTGTTCGTACCTTTTCTCCTGATCTATCCAAGTGCGGACGTGCCCATCCTGCAGCTTTCACTGCAGGCCAGCCTGGACCCGGTTTTGCATCTGGCTTTGGGGCGCGCCCTGTCGCCGCTGCGCGAACGGGGAGTGTTGATTGTGGGCAGCGGCATGAGCTATCACAACTTGGCCGATATGTTCTCCGGCCGCGGCGCAGCGGCGGCCGAGGCGTTCGATCAGTGGCTGGGGGACGCTGTCCAAGATCCAACGACCCGCGAGCAATTGCTTGCCAAGTGGCGAGAAGCGCCGGGCGGTGCGTCATCGCATCCGCGCGAGGAGCACCTCCTCCCGCTGATGGTTGCTGCCGGTGCAGCTCAAGGCGAGCGTGGCGTGCGCAGTTTCGGTGAGTCTATCGGCGGCAAGAAGATCTCCGGATTTCAGTTCGGTTGAGGGTTATCCCATGAAGCGCACTATTCTACTGGCCCTTGTTCTTACGATGTACGCACGCGCGGCACCCGCAGAGCAAGTGAATCAAGCTACCGCGGATGCTTCCGACGGGAAAACGCTCGTGGTTCGCGCGCGCTGGCTCATCGACGGCACCAGCGATAAGCCGCGGCACAACGTGCAAATCGTGATTCGCGGCAATCGCATCATCGACGTGATACCCGCGAACTCGCCGTCATTGCCCGAGGACGCCCGAGTGATCGACTTGGGCGGTGCCACCGTGTTGCCGGGGCTTATCGATACGCACACGCATATTTTTCTGCAAGGTGAGGATCCGGCCGACGGCGGTTACGACGTGCAGCTGCTGAAATTTCCGGCCTCCTACCGCGCGGTGCGCGCGGTGGCAGCGGCGCGCCGCGCCCTCGAGCAAGGTTTCACCAGCATTCGCGACATGGAGACCGAGGGCGCGGGTTATGGCGACGTCGGCATCAAGCGGGCAATCAATGAGGGCCTCATACCGGGTCCGCGCATGTGGGTATCGACGCTGTCCATTTCTACGACCGGCGGCTATCCGCTGGAAGGCTATGCGCCGGAAATCTCGGTGCCGAAGGGCGCACAGCTGATCGACGGGCCCATCGAGGCGCGCAAGGCCGCGCGCCAGCAATTGGACAACGGCGCGGATTGGATCAAGGTGTACATGACGCATCGTTCCTGGCTCGATTCGCAGGGCGCGCTGATATCGCAACCGACGCTGACGGTAGAAGAGCTCAAGGCCATAGTCGATGAGACTCATGGCTGGGGGAGGAAAGTGGCCTGCCACGCCTACAATGGACTGGGCCTGCAACGCGCCCTCGACGGTGGCTGTGACTCAATTGAGCACGGTCTGGAACTTAGCGACGCGCAGATTGCGCAGATGGTCAAGCAGGGTACGTGGTACGTGCCAACCCTGCAGGTGTACTACACCGATTGGGATCCCGCCGACACCGATTCGGGAAAACGCGACCGCAAGCGCGTTGCACTGCACGGAGTTGCCTTCACCAAGGCATTGCGTGCCGGCGTCAAGATGGCCTTTGGCACCGATGTCGGCGGCTTCAAGTGGTCGTCGCCGATCGCCGAGGAATTCTCGCGCGAAGTCGAATTCGGCATGACGCCGATGCAGGCCATTCAATCCGCCACCTCGCGCGCGGCGGAGCTGCTCGGCAAGCGCGGCGAGATCGGCGTGATAGCGCCCGGTGCGTATGCCGATTTAATTGCTGTGGCGAGCGACCCGCTCGCGGACATCAACGTGCTGAAGAGCGTGCAGTTCGTCATGAAGGACGGAGTGGTGTTCCAGACTCGCTAGGGTTCGCGCTAGCGGCGGACGCACCGACCACAAGACAGGCTAGGGCAGCAGAACCGCGGAGCGGTACTCGATGAGAAACCGCGCCAACCCACTCAACTGCGGACCTACGCATGATTTCATGATGTAGCCCGCAATGTTTTCTTCGTAAGCGCTTGCCCGTTCGGCATCTGAACCGGACGTGGTCAAGACAAACACCACGGTATTGCGCAGCTCCTTGTCCTTGCGCAGCTCGCGCAGAAATTCGAAGCCGTTCATCCGCGGCATGTTCAGATCCAGCAAGACGAGATATGGCTTGACGATGCGCACTGTCGGATGAGTGCCGCGAAGAATCTGCAACGCCGCGCTGCCGTCCTCGGCGATGGCGATCGGGCAATGCATTGCGTTCTTCGCCAGCCCCCGCACCACCGCTTCGGCGGCGACGTCGTCGTCGTCGACCAGCAGAATGGCAAACGGCGGAATGCTAGTCATGGGTCGCGCGCAATTAACAGCGCGGCCACCAAACATGAAATGCCGTGCCGCGCACGCCCGCAACGGAGTCGAGCTTCAGCCAGCCGCCGCGCGCCTCCACCAACCGCTTGCTCAATGCCAACCCGATGCCTGAGTTTCGCTGATTTCCCGGCTCCAGCGTCTCAAATATTCTGAACATGCGTTCCTGCGCGGCGGGCGGAATTCCGGGGCCGTCGTCGGAAATGGAAAATACGCAGTATTGCCCCACGTCTTCGACCCGTACGAGGATATGTCCGGCTGCACGATCGTGGTGTTTCACCGCATTGTCCATGAGATTGCGCAGCACGCTCTCCAGTGGTGCTCTGTTCGTGACGAACGGCTTGGCGTCGATCTGCTCCGAGATGCGAAAGCCGGCAGGGCGCGGCAGAATTTCCAGCACCGAAGATATCAATGCACGCGGGTCCACGGTAGTGTCGCCAGTGTGGGCGTTGCAGGCGCGCGCATATGCGAGCAAATCGTCAATCACCCCGTCGAGGCGCTGGACGCGATCCTTGACCCGGCCCAGATTGCGTGTCACCTCGGGCGGGGCGGTGCCGGCCAGATCTTCGCCGATCCATTCCACCAGATCGGCAATGCCGCGCAAAGGCGACTTCAGATCATGCGAGGCGGCGTAAGTGAATTCCTGTAAATTGGCATTGGCTCGCCGCAGAGAAAACTGCATCGTGTTGCGCCGCGTGACGTCGTTCACGACCGCCAGCACCAGTTCGTCTTCTTCTCCCTGCACGGGATTCAAGCGGATCTCTACCGGAAACTCGGTGCCGTCCTTGCGCCTGGCGGTCAGATCCCGGTCCACACCCGCATGGCGTATGGAAGGGGCGCGAGCGAACCCTTCCCTGTGTGCGGCGTGGCCTGCCCGGAAGCGCTCGGGCAGCAGCATTTCCAGCGAGTTACCGATCAGTTCGGATCGGCAATAGCCGAACATAGTTTCGGTCTCGGGATTCACCAGCACGATCCTGCCTCTGGCCTCCACAATGATCATGCCGTAGGGCGCGGCCTCGACAATCTTCTGGAATATTCGCTCGAGGCGATTGCGCGCCGCAGTATCAATGATGGTCTCGACCACCAGCACGCCGTTGGTGCTTTGCATCGAATCGCTTCCCTTGGCTCGACGTCCGATTAGCCTACGCTGCACTTATTCATTCAGCAATTCTCTTTGCCTTGCTATGTACGGTAGCCCACATAAACGCCGAAAAATATGCGGCGCATCATGTCGTGATGTGCTTTGGAACACTATTGCTTGGCGGATCCGGAGTAGTATCTTGATGAAGTCTTGGGTAGGGACAATGCGCATGGAGGATATTTTGTGAATCGCGCGTTTGAATTGCCGCTCGTCAGCATCCTGGTGGTGGACGATCACGGCATGGTGCGTGAAGGCCTGACGATGTTGCTCGAGAGACAGGGCGGCATGAAAGTAGTGGGCTCTGCCGCGAGCGGCAGAGAAGCTATATTGGCCGCGGAGCGTCTCAAGCCCGACGTCATCATCATGGATCTTGTGCTGCCGGATATGAACGGCATCGATGCGACAGAACGCATACTCAATTTGTTGCCGCTCACGCATGTCGTCGCCTTATCCGCGTGCCACACCACCGAACATGTCTGCCGTGCATTGCGCGCGGGCGCGCGCGGTTATGTCCTCAAGGCGGCCATGGGAGCCGAACTCGTGCTTGCGGTGCAGGCGGTGATGGCGGGCCGGCAATTCTTGAGCCCCGGGGTTACACCCTTGGTGATCGAAGGCTTGCTGAGCGACACAGTGTCGAAAAGCCCCCTGGAGCGATTGAGTGCACGCGAGCGCGAGGTCCTGCATCAAATAGTGGCGGGGTCGACCAGCTCAGATATCGCGGCGCATCTATCGCTGTCGCGCAAGACGGTAGACACCTATCGCGGGCGTTTGATGGTAAAGCTCGGCGTTGAAAATCGCTCGGCACTGATCCGCTTCGCCATCGAACATGAGCTGATGGCGCTATGATGGATTTGGTGCGTCTTGGGGCACATTCGGAAATCGCGATGCTGTTAGCAGAGGCCGTCAGCGCCAGAAGGGGGTTGCATGCAGCTTGAACGACAGGTGGAATCTCTCGAATCTTCCAATACGGACCTCGACGACACCATGTTGATGCGCCGACTGGAATCGGTTAATTCGTGCCGAGTGCTGGTTGTCGACGATGACGACCTGGTGCGCGCCCGACTGTCCGCATTGCTGCGAATGTCGCAATTCGATGTGGAAACTGCGGCGTCGGGCGAAGAAGCGCTGCGCGTCATGGATTCGACGCACTGTCAGATTATTCTCACCGACTGGCAGATGCCTGATATGGATGGCCTCGCGCTTTGCCGCCATATCCGCGCCGGCAGACGGGAGAGCTACGTATACGTCGTGATGCTGACCGTGCGCGACAGCAAGGAAGACTTGCTGACCGGCCTTGCTGCGGGGGCCGATGACTATGTGGTCAAGGGAGCTTCGATCGAGGAAATTCTTGCACGGCTGGAGATTGCCCGGCGCATTACACATGTGGAGACGTCGCTGCGCGCCAGCAATCGAGAGAACCGGCGCCTGGCCGTGACAGACCCGCTGACCGGGGCCAACAACCTGCGTTATTTTATGAAGTATCTGCCGCGCGAATTGGCGCGTTCGCGGCGTTACGCGCACCCAATGGCGGTGTTGAGCTGCGACATCGACAGCTTCAAGCAAATCAACGACCGGTTTGGGCATGAGGCCGGCAACGAATTATTGCGGGCGTTTGTGGCGAGGTCGGAGACCTGCCTGCGTCAGGAGACTGACTGGCTGGCGCGGGTGGGCGGTGATGAATTCATGATCGTGTTGCCTGAAACATCCGTGCATGGCGCCAACCGCGTTGCGCAGAAATTGCGCCACACGTACTCGCAATACCCCGTCTCGACCCACGCGGGGCCGGTGTCGTTCACCGCGAGCGTGGGTGTTACCGCGGTCGAAGCCGCGCACGAGATCGAAAGCGTCTCCAGAATCGAGCATCTTCTGCGCACCGCGGACCGCGGCCTCTACGCCAGCAAGCGGCTGGGTGGAGACCGGGTCAGTGCGGCGCCGCAGACCGACGGCATGACAACCGCCGGCGGCAACCAACATGGAGGAAGAAATGGCGCAAACTAACTTTCAGGCCCGTCAATCAGCGGCACCCGTGTCGGCCTTTGCAGCCGTTGCGGCCGCCGTACCCAAGGATGGTTTCGATGAGTTGCGGGATACCTTTCAGACGCGATTGAAAGGCGACCGCGTGCACTTCGTGGTCCTCAGCGCAGCGCTGGCGCGCA
>JBDUBO010000035.1:0-39386 GCA_040004115.1 Gammaproteobacteria bacterium
ACCGAATACGCAAAATTCGGCTGCACCAGTCCGACTTTCACGTGCGGCGCCTGGGCGATGAGCTCGTCCATTTGGCGCATGCGTACGGCGCCGAAGAGGAGGGCCGCCGCCGACAATGCCGCAGCCGCAAAGGCGGCATAGCGCGCGGCGCGCCAGTCCACGCTCAAATCGTAGAGCGCGCCGTTCACCATCATCAGTAATGCAGTGACGCCGAGCGGTCCGGCGAGCTCTGCGATTTGAATGACGAGCGGCTGCCAAGCTTGAGATATCCACTGGCCGCAGGGAAACAATTGCGGCACCACCAGTTCGCAGCCGACCATGACGATCGGGGCCAGCAGCGTCATGGGTACCCGGCGGCGCCGGCGAATCCAGCAGACGATGGCGGTGAACAACAGGAAGATGATGGCGCGCGTGGCGCAGAACACGAGAAACACCAGGAACGCGGCCCACCACGGAAATTCCGCGAAGCGCTGCATCACATCGATCAGCCAGTAGAAGCCGCCGCCGGTCTCGACCACACCGGCCCACCAGCCTAAAAATAGCGCCTGCTTGTACGAGGGCGTCCGGTCCACGGCCAGCAGCATGGGAACGGCTGCAAACCAAGCCAGAAAGGATAAATCGAAGGGTGTGACCGCCAGGAACCACAGGCAGCCGCTCAAGCTGGCGAGCCCCAATGCGCCGTAGAAATTGAGCTTAAGCATCCTTAGTCCGAGGTCAATGCAGTTCACGGGCGTTGGGCAACTCGGGTATTCTGAGCCCCAACCATGTTAGAAAGATACGAACCAGCCGCTGTCGAAGCGGATGCGCAGCATTATTGGGACCAAGCACGCTGCTTCGAAGCCAAAGAGGACGGCACCCGCGAGAAGTATTATTGCCTGTCCATGTTTCCCTATCCAAGCGGCCGCTTGCACATGGGGCATGTGCGCAATTACACCATCGGTGACGTGATATCGCGGTTCATGCGCATGAACGGCAAGAACGTGCTGCAGCCCATGGGTTGGGACGCGTTTGGCCTACCTGCCGAGAATGCGGCCATCGACAATGCCGTGCCGCCCGCGAAGTGGACCCTCGATAACATCGCCTACATGAAGGCGCAGCTCAAATCCTTGGGTTTTGCATTGGATTGGAGCCGTGAACTCGCCACTTGTCTTCCCGAGTACTACCGCTGGAATCAGTGGCTGTTTCTGCGCATGTTGGAAAAGGGTATCGCTTACCAGAAAACGGGCGTGGTCAATTGGGATCCCGCCGATAAGACCGTGCTCGCCAACGAACAAGTGATCGACGGCCGCGGCTGGCGCACGGGAGCGCTGGTCGAGAAGCGCGAAATCCCCATGTACTACTTGAAGATCACGGCCTATGCCGAGGACTTGCTCGAGTCCTTGGGCCAGATGCCGGGATGGCCGGACCGTGTGCGCGCCATGCAGGCCAATTGGATCGGCAAGAGCGTGGGTGTGCGGCTGGGGTTTCCCTACGACATCGAGGGTTTAGGCATCGGCGTAATGCATGCGTTCACGACTCGGGTGGACACGCTTATGGGAGTGACCTTCTGCGCGGTCGCGGCGGAGCATCCGCTGGCGGAACACGCGGCACGCAATCACCCGAAGCTTGCGGCCTTCATCGAGGAGTGCAAGCGTGGCCCCGCGATCGAATCGGAAATTGCGACGCAGGAAAAGAAGGGCTTGTCCACCGGATTGACCGTGCGCCATCCCCTCAGCGGCGAGGCGATTCCGGTGTGGGTGGGTAACTATGTGCTCATGAGCTATGGCGACGGCGCGGTCATGGGTGTGCCGGCGCACGACGAGCGGGATTTCGAATTCGCCAAGAAATATCATTTGCACATCAAGCCCGTCATCGATGTCGCGGGCCGCGAATATTCCACGCAGCAATGGGCGCCTTGGTATGCGGAGCATGGGCGCTGCATTAATTCCGGGGCTTATGACGGCCTGGAGTATCCAGCGGCGGTCGATGCCATCGCCGCGGATTTGCAGCGCAAGAATTTGGGCGAAAAGCAGACTACTTGGAGGCTGCGCGATTGGGGTATCTCGAGGCAGCGCTACTGGGGCTGTCCGATTCCGCTGATTCATTGCGGCGCCTGCGGCACGGTGCCGGTGCCGGATGACCAATTGCCGGTGGTGCTTCCAGTGGACCTTGTACCCGACGGCAGTGGCAATCCGCTCAATAAGCACGAGCCCTTCCTCAAGGTTCCCTGTCCGCGATGCGGCACAGAGGCGCGGCGCGAGACCGATACCATGGATACCTTCGTGGACTCCTCATGGTATTTCCTGCGATTCGCCTGCGCCGACGATGACAAGGCTATGGTCGATTCACGTGTTCAATACTGGGCGCCGGTGGATCAGTACATTGGCGGCATCGAGCACGCCATATTGCACCTCTTATACTCGCGATTCTGGACCCGGGTCATGCGCGACTTGGGGATGGTTGGGTTCAAGGAACCTTTTGCGAACCTCTTCACCCAAGGCATGGTGCTCAACGAGGCTTTTTTCCGCAAACCTGAGACGGGACGTGTGGAGTACTTCAGTCCCGCCGATGTCGAGGTAATCTTGGATCCGACGGCGCAACGGCGTATTGCGGTGCTGCGCGTGGACGGCAAAGAGGTCGAATCGGGCGGCGTCGTCACCATGTCGAAGTCGAAGAAAAACGGCATCGATCCGCAGGCCCTGGTGGATGAATTCGGCGCCGATACGGCGCGCCTGTTCACCATGTTCGCCGCGCCGCCCGAGCAGACGCTCGAATGGTCCGACGAAGGTGTGCAGGGGGCGTACCGCTTCATCAAGCGCCTGTGGAAGGCGGTGCACGACCATGTCACGCTTGGGCCTGTGATGCCGCTGGAAAAGATCACGCTGAACGACGATCAGCGAACGCTGCGCCGACAGGCGCACCAGACCCTGACGAAGATGACCGACGATATTGGGCGCCGCCGGACATTCAATACGGCGATTGCTGCGGCAATGGAGCTGTTGAACGCCCTGGCGAAGTACCCGCAGCGCTCGCCGCCGGACCGAAGCGTGATGCACGAGGCTTTGGAGATCACCGTGCTCGGGCTCTCGCCCATTATTCCGCACGTTACCCATGCGCTGTGGCGTGCCTTGGGACATGAGAGAGCGCTGATCGACGAGCCCTGGATGGCGGTCGATGCCGCGGCGCTGCAGACTTCGACCACCACCCTGGTGGTGCAGGTGAACGGCAAGCTGCGCGGCCACATCACGGTGGCCGTCGGCGCCGACCAGGACACGATACGTGCCGCGGCGCTGGCTGAGCCCCATGCGCAGAAGTTCGTCGCAGCTGGCCCGGTACGCAAAGTCGTCATCGTACCAGGTAAGCTGGTCAACATCGTGGTGTAATCGCACCGTGGCCGGCAGCAATAGTCGTTTCGGTTCCTCAGGCGTTCTTGCGGCACGCGGGCCGGGATTGGCGCTGTCCGCGCCGGTGGTGCACGGAGCGGCCATTCGCCGGCTGGCAACGCTGACGCTGCTGATGACGCTGTCTGCGTGCGGCTTTCGTCTGGCGGGCAGCGATCCTCTGCCCGGAGTGCTGGCGCGCCCTTACCTATCCTTGAAGGACCCATACACCGATTTCTCGCGGGAATTCGAACACCAGCTGAAGAGCGCGGGGGCCACGATGCAAAGCGTGCGCGCCAACTCCACCGCGACCGTGGAAGTGACCAAGGATTTGGTGGAGCAGAGAACGCTGTCGGTGTCGGCGACCAATATTCCGACCGAATACGAACTCACCTACACGGTCACATTCACCGTGCAGGGCGCGGATAAGGAACTGTTGGCGCCGCAGACCATCAGCCTGTCCAAGGACTACAGCTTCGAGGAGAACGTATTGCTGGCCAAGGAGCACGAGGCCGATATCCTGCGTCAAAAGATGGCGCGCGATCTGGTAACGATTGCCATGCGCCGGCTCACGAGCTTGAAGTAGCCGCAGGTACGGACAGCGTGCTGCTGGTCAACGCCATCGAACGCTTCGGCCTCGAACTGCTGCTTGATCGTTATGGCATGCAGCTGCAAATAGTGTCGCCTGAGCGGGTCATTCCCGGATCCTATTGGGGCGAGCGCGAGGCGGGTCTGATCGGATCGAAGCTCTATGCGCGACTTGATACGCCGCTGCACTCGGTCTTGCACGAGGGCGCGCATTTCATCTGCATGACTCCGGAGCGCCGCGCGGGATTAGATACGAATGCTGGGGGCGATGACGCTGAGGAAACTGCAGTTTGCTACTTGCAGGTGACGCTGGCCGATACGCTGCCGAGCGTCGGACGCGAGCGCATGTGCAGGGACATGGATGAATGGGGTTACAGCTTTCGGCTGGGAAGCACCGCGGCTTGGTATATGGAGGATGCCGAGGATGCGCGCGACTGGCTGATCAGCCACGGCCTTCTCGATTTACAGGGCCTGCCAACCTATGACTGCCGATAACCCTGCCGAGGCCGGCGGCGCCGTCTCACGTCGCACGGCGCTGGCGGGACTGGGTGCCGTACTCGCCGCCGGTTGCGGACGTGTGGCATTCATGGCGGCCAATGTGCCTGCGGTGTTCGGTGCCTACCGTCGCCACAGCAACATTGCGTACGGCACCGGAGCGCAGCATCGCTTGGATATTTACGTGCCCGACAAGACGGTCGTGGGGCCGCGGCCGCTGGTGGTGTTCTGGCACGGCGGGCGCTGGAGCTTCGGCGACAAGGCGGACTATCGATTCGTCGGGGCGGCACTGGCGGAACTAGGCTATGTGGCCGTGCTGCCGAATTACCGGCACTATCCCCAGGTCAAGATGCCTGGATTCATGGATGACGCCGCGCGCGCCGCGTTGTGGGCGGCGGCGCATGGCGCCGAGTTCGGCGCGGACCCGAACCTTATGTACTTGATGGGACATTCCGCGGGGGCGCACCTGGCCGCGCTGCTGGCGCTGGACCCAAGGTATTTCGCGGCGGAGGGATCGTCCGCACCGCCCATTGCCGGAGTGATCGGATTGTCGGGGCCGTATGATTTCCTGCCGCTGCGCGAGGCCGATGTTCAAGATATGTTCGGACCGCCGCAGCTCTATCCGGAATCGCAGCCCATCAACTTCGTGAGCGCAGACGCGCCGCCCATGTTGCTCGTGCACGGGCTGAAGGACGACACGGTGTGGCCGAAGAACTCGCGCAATTTCGCCACCCTGCTGCGCTCCCGCGGCGTTCCCGTGACCTTAAGGCTATATCCCAAGCTTGTGCATGCGGATACGGTGGCAGCGCTCAGCCTGCCGGCGCGCGGGCGGGCACCGACGCTCGCCGACATTGCGGCCTTCGTCAGGCAGCCGCCGCCGCCGGGGAGGCTAGGGCATAGAAGCGACCGAAGCGATTGGCGAGGAAGGCCGGCAGTTTGATGTCTTCCTGACGGATGAGGCCGGCCTGCGGCAGCTTGCCTTGGGCGAGCATGTCGAGCACGGCGCAAATTCCCCCCGCGGTGGTGATCTGAATGGCGCTGCGCACACGTCCGCCCAACGGCGCGGCGTAAATCTTGTTGGCGTAGGTCTCCTGCATGAGCTGACCGCCGCGCAAGCCGCTCACCGTGACGAACACGATCACTACGTCCTGCAGAGTGATGGGTACTGCATTCTCCAGGATGTCCTTGAGCAGTTCGCGGCGATCGCGCAGGCGCAGGTCATTGAGCAGCGCCTTCATGATGGCCGCGTGGCCGGGATAACGGATGGTGCGGTAATTGAGATTGCGCACCTTGCCGGCAAGCGTCTCGCAGAGCGTGCCGAGGCCGCCCGAGGTGTTGAATGCTTCGTACAAAATGCCGTCAAGAGAGAATTCTTCCAGTTCCTCGAGCGGCTGGGTCTCGCGCAACTTGCCGTTGACGATGGCCTCGCAGGGCTCGCAGTACTCATTGATCACGCCGTCCGTGCTCCAGGTCAAATTGTAATTGAGCGCGTTGGAGGGAAACTTCGGCAAGGCGCCGACGCGCATGCGCACGTCGTGCAATTCGTCGAAGCGCGACGCCAAGTCGCTGGCCACGATGGTGATAAATCCCGGGGCGAGGCCACATTGTGGAATGAAGGCGGTCTTGGCGCCGTCAGCCAGTTGCTTCACGGCTCGGGTGCTGGCCACATCCTCGGTCAGATCCAAGTAGTGAGCACCCGCGGCCCTGGCCGCTTCGGCGATGGTCCGGGTGGCGTGGTACGGGGCGGCGCTCAGCACGGCGAACTTGCCGGTCAGTATCTTGCGCAGGGTGTCTCCCTGGGTAATGTCGGCGGCGACCTTGGTAATGGCCACGGCCGTTTCCAAGCGGTCTAACTGCTGCTGTGAGCGATCGACGACGGTCACGGAGTAGTCGCCCGAACCACCCAGCAGCTCAGCGATCATAGAGCCGATTTTGCCCGCACCGACGATAACGATTTGTTTCATATGGGATTCCATGATGTCTGGGCGGCTATTTTCAAGACTTTACCCTGCAATTAGTAGGGTCACTTCAGACGTATTTAAGGTATATTTACTGCATTACGCAGGGTAAAAACGGCGAATTGCAATGGACTCCATCGACGAGAGACTGCTGCTGGCGCTGCGCGAGGACGGCCGCGCCTCCACGGCGAAATTGGCGCGCCTGGTAGGACGGTCGCGCACCAGCGTGCAGAGCCGCATCGAGCGGTTGCAAAAGCAAGGAGTCATCGTGGGATTCGGGGTGCTCCTAGCTCCCGAGCATGGTTTAGGCGCGGTGCGCGCCCACGTCATGATCAAGGTGGGTCCCAAGGAAACTCGCGCGGTCACCGCCGCGCTGCGCTCCATTCCGCAGGTACGCGTGCTGCATTCGGTGAGCGGTGATGTGGATCTGATCGCCGTTGCCGCCACGGCATCGGTGGCCGAGATGGATGAAGTCATCGATCGGATCGGCGCATTGGACGGAGTCGAGCGCACCAACTCGTCCATCATCCTGTCGACGAAATTCGAGCGCTGAATGCCAGGGTACCCGCGCTGTTGGGACGTATCCTCTCATCCGGCAAGCACACACCGGTTCCGTCCGCCGCCTTTCGCGGCATAGAGCGCGCCGTCGGCGACTGCAACCACGGCCTGCGCGGACTTGGCTGCGTCCGTTACGACGGCAAGGCCGAGGCTGGCGGTGATGATCGATCGGAAGCGCTCGGCGATCTTCGGCAGCGCGTCGGCATTTGTATCGTCGATCAAAATTAGGAACTCCTCGCCTCCATAGCGGCCAAGATAATCGTTTTGCCGGAGTGCGGAGGACAGGCGGTGAGTGAACTCTCGCAGCGCCAAATCGCCGGCAGCATGGCCGTTGGTGTCATTGACTTCCTTTAAGTGGTCGATATCGGCCATGATCACGCCGAGCGTCTTGCCAACCGCGGCGCTGGCCCGGATCTGCCGGGCCAAGGTGACCATGAAAGCGCCCCGATTCAGCCCGCCGGTCAGCGCGTCGCAGTTTGCGACTTCCTTGAGTTGCTCGGCCTGCCGGACGAGAAACTTATTGTTGTCGAGCAGTTCCTGGAACAGCTGACTTTTGTTGATCACGGTGGCGACTTCTTCAGCAATCTGGCTAAAGACCAACTGGTCCTTCGTTATCATGCCGGGACTTCGCTTACGCGCGCCGTTCGGTGGGTGGCTTCGCCGTCAACCCGGATAATTCCGCCACCGGACAGCAGCGGCAGGAGCTCTGCGCAAGCCATGGGCTTGGAAAAATAAAAGCCTTGGATCTCACCACATCCCCAACTCTTCAGCAGATCGAGCTGCTCGCGATTCTCGACGC
This sequence comes from Gammaproteobacteria bacterium, assembly GCA_040004115.1. Classification (GTDB taxonomy): domain Bacteria; phylum Pseudomonadota; class Gammaproteobacteria; order Steroidobacterales; family Steroidobacteraceae; genus Bog-1198. Next base: position 7,758 of record JBDUBO010000035.1, read on the forward strand.
CCTCGGCGATGACCATCATGCCAAGGTCGCGCGCGAGCCCGATTGTCGCCTTTACAATAGCGACGCTTTCGGACATGGAGGGCAGACCCCTGACGAACTCTTGCGCGATCTTGATTCGATCGCTCGGGAACTGACTCAGATAGGCGAGCGAGGAATACCCCGTACCGAAGTCGTCGATGGCGATCGTGATGCCGCGGTGGCGCAGGCGTTGGAAGAAATCGTTATGTTCGCGCGATGCTTCCATAAGGACAGTTTCGGTCAACTCGAGCTCGAGCTGACCCGGCGGCAGCCCGGTTTCCGCAAGCGCGGCAATGATGTCCAATTCCAGCGCGGAGTAGGGCTTGAACTCGAGAGCCGACAGATTGACGCTCATCCGCAAGGCGGGAATACCGGCAAGCAGCCATGCCTTGGCTTGCCGGCAAGCTGTCCACAAAACCCAATGATCGATCTCGCGGATCAGGCCAAATCTCTCTGCCTGTGGAATGAACAGCTGCGGCCCGAGCACGCCGCGTTCAGGATGGCGCCAGCGCACCAATGCTTCCACGCCCACGATATGGCCCGTATCGATCGTCACTTGCGGCTGGTAAAGTAGAAAGAATTGTCCGCCGTCCAGAGCTTTGCGAAGCTCCGCGCCCATCGCCACTCGCGCGCGCACGTCCGCATCCATGGCGCTGGTGAAGAACCGGTAGTTGCCCCGTCCTTCGGACTTCGCGCGATAGAGCGCGATATCCGCATGCGATAGCAGACTCTCAGCGTCTGGTGCGTCGGGCCCGTGAAAATCGATCCCGACGCTGGCGCCGATCCTGATCGTGTTGCCCTCGATCAAATAGGGCTCATTGAGTTCATGGAGCAGCTTTTCCGCCAGCACACCCGCGTCGGCGGGTTCGTGGACATCTTCGACGACGATCGCGAATTCATCACCGCCGAAGCGGGCGACGGTATCGAAGTCTCTAGTGTTCGATCGGAGGCGGCCGGCTACCGCGCACAGCAGCGCATCCCCGACCGGATGGCCAAGTGTGTCATTCACGTCCTTGAAATTGTCCAGATCAATGTAGAAGACGGCGAACGTGTTGCCGCGGCGCTTGCTCGCGACAATGGCGTGCTGAAGTGCTTCCACGGTGACTGCGCGGTTGACGAGGCCGGTCAGCGCATCGAAGCGCACCGTGTGCAGGAGGAGTGCTTCGGCCTTTCTGCGTGCGCTTATGTCACGGAAAAACCACACGCGGCCGAGGCTGTCTCCGGTCTCACTGAGCAACCCGGCGGTGTAGCGTTCAATGGATTGCCCGCTCAGCGTTTCGAGTTCGTCCTGTCCCGCCTCGACCGGATGGGCATAAAAATGCTGCACACGAGCCCGAAATTGTCCGGGATCCTTCATCACCGCCATCGTAGCCGCTAACACGCGTGCATGGTCCCCGGTTTCCAAACCCGGCAGCGGCACTTCCCACATCGTCGCGAACCTGCGGTTGTACGAAATGATGTGGTCGTCCGCATCGATGACCATGATGCCGTCGGGAGATGCCTCCAATTCGGCCGACTGCAGGCTGTTGGCGAATTGCAGCTTGATTTCGAAGTTCTTTCGGCTCGTGATGTCCTGGACCGTTCCTAGCGAATAGACCGTCTTGCGCTGTGCGCCGGAGAATACCCTGCCGGCCACTTGGACGAACTTGACAGTGGCATCATCCAGGACGATGCGGTGCTCGGTTCCAAACGCTGTTCGATCGGCCAACGCTTGTTTGAAATCCTTGTCGACCATTGCCCTGTCGTCCGTATGGACGCGGGCAATCACCATATCCCAGGTTGCCCTGATGGTGGCCGGATCGAAACCGTAGATCCTGTAGGCCTCCTTCGAGGCGGTGAAGGAATTGGTCGTCTCGTCGAACTCCCAGTGCCCGACGTGGGCGATCGCCTGGGCTTCCTCCATCAACGTCTCGCTTTTGCTGAGCCTGGCCAAAATAATTGCTTGCTTAATTTGAAGGCGGATTTCGGCGAGGACGGAGCGGTTCAGATTGTGTCCGACGACCGCAAGGACGGTGATGAAGAGAGCCAGCATCACGCCCATCTCGATGCGCACAAATTCCGGCCGGGTGACCATGATCAGGATCGCTGGCAATCCGGCCGGCACCATGTAAGCGTAGAACGCGGGCAAAAAGGTCGTGTTGCCAATCATGCTCCCCGCGATTACTCCACCCAGCACAAAAACGGCAAACACGTGGTAGACCGGATCAGGAGAGAGCAGAACGACGCAGCCGAAAGAGCCCCACAGAAGGCCGGCGCCGCCGGCGCCGGCGACGAAACGCCAACACCATTGATGGGCTGTGGCATCGCGGTCCACCGCCTGCCCTTGGTAATAGCAAAGCGACAGGCGTGCTAGGACGACGAGAGTGTATACGGCGAGCCACGTAGCGACGACCCAGACGGGAAAGAGCCGCCGAACCGCCGCCGCACTTAGGCCGGCAATGATAAGACTAATCGCGATGACGCTGCGCGACTCGTAGAGCAGCCGCACTTGTTCGACAAACAGCGCTTCATTGGACTCGGGTGTATCGGTCCGCACGTCAGGCGTAATTTGCGGAAAGGCGTCGGTCATACCCCCCTCACAACCGGCTGCACCGACCACCTTCAACAGATGGCGGGGTATTCTCGATCAGCGCGATGACGTCTCAAGGGAATGTTCAACCTTTTCAAATACTCCTTTACCGCGATGAGGTCTGTTCGTTGTCGCACATCAAAGCTTCGTAGGGTGCAGGGAACTCACGCACCCATTGATGAACGCGGTGCGGCGTCAATTCAGGCCGAGACGGCCGCTTGGAGTTCCCTGGCACGCGACAGCGCCAGTTCGAACGAATCGATGACATTCTCGGCTCCGACGTGTGCAATCACGCCGCCGCGTTCCAGCTTGAGACGCACATTGGGCCTTACCTCCACCAGCAGCACGACTGCGCCGTGCCGCTTGAAATCGGTAATGATTTCCTCGATGGCGAAAATGCCGGTGGCGTCGACGAAGGGCACATTCGCCATCCGCAGGATGAGCGTGGTCGCGGGGCGCTGGATGTGCTCCAGGGTGCGCTCGAGCTTCTCGGCGGCACCGAAGAACACTGGCCCGTCGATGTTGAAGATGACGATGCCGGTATTCGCCGGCAAGGACGTCGAGAGCGTCGCGGCCGTCGCGTCAGGTGCGGCGGCCGTTGAGCCCGGCGCGAGCGTCGAGCCGGCCGTGCCGGCAAGCCCAAAATCGGGCAGCCCTTCGATTTGCTGTTCGACGTTCACCGAATCTGCCATGCGCCGCATGAAGAACAGCGCCGCCAGAATTACGCCGACATTGACGGCGACCACCAAATCGACGAACACCGTCAAGAAGAAAGTCAGCAGCAGAATGCCGACGTCGACCTTGGGCGCGCCGCGCACCAGGCGCACCACGTGCGGCAATTCGCTCATGTTCCAGGCCACCACGAACAGCACGGCGGACAGACAGCACAGCGGTATGGCGGAGGCGAGCGGGCCCAACAGCAGGATCACCACGACGAGAAACACCGAGTGCACGATTCCGGCGAGCGGACTGGTGGCGCCGTTGCGGATGTTGGTTGCGGTGCGGGCGATGGCGCCGGTGGCGGCGAAGCCGCCGAACAGCGGCGCTACGATGTTGGCGATGCCCTGGCCGATGAGCTCTTGATTGGAGTCGTGACGAGTGCCGGACATGCCGTCAGCAACGACCGCGGACAGCAGCGACTCGATTGCCCCCAACAATGCAATGGTAAAGGCAGGGCCGACCAGCGATAGGACCTGCGCGAGATCCAAGGAGGGCAAGGAGAATGTTGGCAGGGTGCGGGGAATACCGCCGAAGGCAGAACCGATGGTGGCCACGCCTTTGAATTGAAATATGGCCTGCACGGCGGTAACCACGATCAGGGCGACGAGGGGTGCCGGGATGCGCCGGAGATAACGTGCACCGAGGGTCAGGATGGCCAGCGCCAGGACGGCCAGGCCGGCGGTGGCCGGATTGATGGTGGGCATCGCTTCGATGAGAGACCAGAGTTTCTGGTGGAAGCGCAGTCCCGAGGGACCCGGAGTCAATCCCAAGAAGTCCTTCCATTGCCCTACAAAAATAATGACGGCGATACCAGCCGTGAAGCCGACGATGACCGGATTGGGAATGTACTTGATGACGGCGCCGAGACGGGCAAAGCCGAATATGGTGAGGATCACTCCTGCCATTAACGTCGCGATTTGCAGTCCGGCAATGCCGTGCTGCGCCGTGATGATGGAAAGCACCGCAATGAATGCCCCGGTGGGACCGGAGATTTGCACGCGGGTACCGCCGAAAATGGAGGTGAGCAGCCCAGCGACAATCGCCGTATACAGCCCCTGCTCCGGCCGGGCGCCTGAGGCGATGGCGAAGGCCATGGCCAGCGGCAGCGCGACGATACCTACTACCAGTCCTGCCAGCACATTGTTGCGGATATGCGATCGCGACAGCAATCCGGCGGCTTTGGCCTGCAGCAGTGCGATCATTTCAAGGACTCCCTAACCAATGTCTGCACGAAAAATTCGCAATATAGAGGTTTATAGCGAGTCCTACCGGATTGATCCTTGATATGGGAAGCAGGAACGATTGACGGCCGGACTCTAAGTAGGACGGTGCCCGACACGGACTTGAGCGTTGGCGCTCTAGTTCCGCTTCAGCGCCGCGACCATGATGGCTGTTGGGCAATACCGCCGGCGCGGTCTGCCATAGGAGGAATCGTGAAAATAGTTATCGGTTTGCTGGTGGCCGCCTGCCTGGCGTCTGGTTGCGTGTCGGGAGGCAATGTGTCGCACGCGGACAGCCCGGGGGCCACGAAACATGATGCGCCGACTCTGTGCCGCGACGGCAGCACGCCGCCATGCAATGATCGAGGTTGAATAAAAAACGGCGTGGGCCTTATAAGGTACCCACGCCGCCGGGATATCGCACCAGCGGGGGAGTTGGCTGGCTTGCCGGCGCGAGATTCTCCTAAACCTTAGGCTCCGGTCCCGTCAGGGGATCAGCGAAACCACGGGTCTATCCTGCCAAAATTAGCGTGACCTGGAACGGACGCTTTATATCCCACGGTGAAATTTTAATCGCTTGACATTAATTTATTTATGATCCTTTAGCGATTAACTTTCCACCCCGCTACAGGGGCCATGCACATCTCCCTAGGCGGCGGATGGCGCCACGCGCGGCGTGCGCACGCGGTTTACGATGAGATACGCGGCGACGGCCACCACCAGGGTGATGCAACTGACGTAGAAGTCTCTTTGCATTGCCGGCGTAAGCGCCATCGCAATCAGCACCGCGCCCATGGCGGCAATCGCCGCATAGCTCAAGTAAGGGAACAACCACATGTTGACGGCAGGCGCCGGCAAACCTGCGCGTTCGCGGCGCACGCGCAACCTGATTTGCGCGACGCAAATGGCCATGTAGACGAAGACAATGAGGGCGCCCGAGGAGCTGACGAGAAAATCAAATACCTTCTGCGGTGCCTGCGTGGCGGCGACGATGCCCAAAAAGCCCGCCACTGCGCCTACCATCACCGAGCCCACCGGTACACGCCGGGCATTCAATTTAACCAGCGCCTGCGGCGCATCGCCGCGATCGGCCAGGATAAACATCACCCGCGAACTGACGTAGAACGCCGAATTCAAACAGGACAGTACGGCGGTGAGAATGATAATGGTCATGATGTTGGGCGCCCAGGGCACGTGCATGGTATTGAGCGCCAGGGTGAACGGCGATTCGCCGGAGCGCACCGTATTCCACGGCGTGACCGAGACGATCAGGAACAGCGAGATCACGTAGAACACCAGGATGCGCAAGATCACTTGGGTGCTCATCCTGGCCACGGCGCGCCCGGGCTGCGCCGATTCCGCCGCGGCGATGGTTGTGATCTCCGCGCCGGTCATGGCGAAGAACACGGTGGGAACGGCTGCCAGCACGGCGATCCAACCGTTAGGCGTGAAGCCGCCGTAGTCGACAAGATTGCTGAAGGTGGAACCATGCGGCGAGGTCCAGCCGAAGGCATACGAGGCCGCAATAACGATGAACACGATGATGGCCGCGACCTTGATGGAGGCGAACCAGAATTCGAATTCGGCGTAGGAACGTGCCGACATGAGGTTGACGGCCGTCATGACCGACATGAGGCCGATGCCGATCTGCAGGGGGGAGAAGTTAGGGAGCCAGTGGTGCAGAATTTTGGCGCCGGCGATGGCTTCCACCGGAACGACCAGAACCCAAAAGTACCAATAGAGCCAGCCGACCACGAAGCCTGCTCCGTCACCCAGGCCCGCACGCGCAAATTCGGTGAACGAGCGGACATTGGGCAGGGCCGTGGTCATTTCTCCCAGCATGCGCATTACGAGCAGTATCAGCAGCCCGCAAATCGAATAGCTGATGAAGCTGGCCGGTCCGCCCGCAATGATGGAGGTACTGCTGCTGACGAACAGGCCGGCGCCGATGATGCCGCCGATTGAAATCATGGTCAGGTGGCGGCCCTTGAGCGAGCGGGAAAGCTCGTTCTTAGGCGCGGCCTGCATAGGCGCGGCCTGAGGGATATTCGGTTGGGTCATTATTCGTCCCTTGATGAAACTGGCGACATATTAGCGCGCTTCGACGTCAACCCGGGGATCGCCGAGTTTCGGCACCGTGGCGCTGCCCCATAGCTGCCTCTCCCGGATCCAGGGCAGGGGATAGGCGGGGTGAGGACTGTCAAATTCGCGCGCCAGCCGATGCGCATCCCAGAGAGCCTGGTTGAGTTGAGCGGGTGCCTTGCAATCTCCGGTGCGAAACATGTCCTGAATCTCATTCGGCGCCCACTCGGCCTTGCGTGCTTTCAGTTCGCGCCACAATCCATCATCTGAGCCGCGCGAGGTCACAAGGATGACGGCATCGATGTCGAGGTCAAACTCGCCGCCGTTGTCCCTGCGCGGGATGGCGCCCGAGGCGGGTGCCGTGAGATCGGGGCCATATTTATAAAGATAGCTCAGGCGCGCCTTGCCGGGCTCGATTTTGTCGACCCAGTGACTGGTGTACACCTTCACTCCCTTTTCGAACAGCATCCGCTTGTTGTTGAAGGACTCCATGGTAAACACCCCATATTCGGCCACATCGGCTGCGTCGCAGACATAGGTGACTTCCTTGCCCTGGTTGGCCATGTGCTCCGCCAAGGTGATCCCCATGAAATGCCCATCGCCGTCGAGCACCAGCACGCGCTTGCCTTGCACGGGCTTGCCGGCTGTGATTTGGTAGGGCGTGAATACATGCGCCAGCGAATCGTCGGCGCCGGGAATGGGTCCGAAATTCGCGCTGCGGCCGTCGCTGCTCCAATGCGCGCCGGTGGCGATTACCACGCGGTCGGCGCCATAACGCAGAACCTCATCGGCCGACATTTTACCGACCCCAAGATGCACTTCGACGGACTTTTTGAGCTTGGCGAGTTGGATCTGCCTATAGGTGATCACTCGTCCCCATTCGTTCAAGCGCGGCAGTGTCGCCACGGATTTCCAGTGGCCGCCGAGATCCTTTTCGGCCTCGCGCAGGTGAACCGTATAGCCGCGCTCGCCCAAGATGCGTGCGCACTCCATGCCCGCGGGCCCGCCGCCCACCACCAGCACCGAGCAGGGCTTGCTGGTCTTGCTGAATTTCTCGGGATGCCAGCCGCGGCGGTATTCCTCGCCAATGGTCACGTTCTGAGTGCACATGATCTGGCCGCCCTGCTGGAATTTCGACACGCAGATATTGCAGCCGATGCACTCGCGGATGTCCTCGACCCGGCCTTCGGAGATCTTGTTGGGCAGGAAGGGGTCGGCAATCGAGGGTCGGGCGGCACCGATGATGTCGAGCACGCCGGCGCGGATCAAGGCCACCATGTCGTCGGGGCTTGTGAGCCGGCCATTTCCGACCACGGGTATGCCCGGTCCTAAGATCGACTTGCCCTGTTTGATGAAGGGCGTCATCCACCCGGACTTGCGAAAGCGCGAGGGCGCGGCATCCTCGCCCCACTCGGCGTAGTCGCCGATCTTCAATGCCACTGCGTCGACGACTCCCTCTTTGCGGAACAACTCCAGCATGCGCACGCCGTCTTCGCGGGCCTCGACGCCCTCGGGTCCGTGGAGGGTGTCGATCTCGAAGCGCGTCGTGATGCCGCAACTTCGCCCCAGAGCATGCTTGAGCGCGTGCAGCAGTTCTATATAAAACCGCGAGCGGTTTTCGAAGCTACCGCCGTAATTGTCTGTGCGCCGATTGAAGCGAGGCTCGAGAAATTGGCTGGGCAGAGTGTCATCGCCCGCGGACACTTCGAGCAGATCGAAACCCGCCTGTTCTGCCCGCTTGCCGGCTTCGACATACATGTTGATGACGGTTTTGATGTCGTGCTGGTCCATTTCGCTGCCGTACACCGATCGCGTGGCGAAGATCGGCGACAGCCACTGGCTTGGCGCGCGCCCGAACTCGCGTGATTCCAGCGACGGTGCATTGCCGCCGCTGTACCACAGCTGAATGCCCGCAAGGCTGTGGTATTTATGGGCGACCTCGCACATGTATCCCAAGTTGAGCACGTCCCCGTCATCCCAGATGCGTGCGGAGATGTACGGATACTCGTCGGATTCGGGATGGATGGAGCAGAATTCGGTGAACACGGCGCCCCAGCCGCCCTCGGCTTTCATGCCGCGCAAATGCGCCTGGGCGCCGGGCCTCTCGGCGCCGGGTCCGGCGCAGTGCGAGGTCTGCCAGAATCGGTTGCGGAGCGTCTTGGGCCCGATCTTGATCGGTTCGAACAGCACATCGTGTTTGGGATCGCGAGCCATGGATTTTTCCTTTAATGTCCTAAGGAGGGTCGATGCCACGTAGCGGAGAATAAATATGACATTTGCTGGAAAAGTGGTTTTGGTTACGGGCTCGACCACGGGAATCGGTGAAGCCTGTGCTCATGCCTTTGCCGAATCGGGCGCAAGAGTCATGGTCTCGGGCCGCCACGAGGCGCGCGGCCGCGCAGTGGCCCATGCCATCCGAGCCGCCGGCGGCAGCGCGGAATTTATCGAGGTGGACCTGCGCGCGGCTGGTGCCTGCGAGCGTCTGATTGGCGACACCATCGAGCGCCTGGGCGGTTTGGACGTGCTCGTCAACAATGCCGGCATTCTCTACACGGCCACCGCGCTCGATACCAGCAACGAGCAATGGCTCGACACCATGGCGGTGAACGTCAACGCCTTGTTCTATCTGAGCCGCGCCGCGGTTGCGCACATGAAGGCGGCGGGCAAGGGAGCCATCGTGAACGTCGCATCCGAGTGGGGCCTGAACGGCGAAGCCAATCATGTGGCCTATTGCGCCAGCAAGGGAGCGGTGATTCAGATCACCCGCTGCATGGCCCTGGATCATGCTCGCGACAATATCCGCGTCAATTCCGTGTGCCCGGGCGAGATTCATACGCGAATGGTGGACGACATAATTGCCAGCCGCGGCGGGGATCCCGCGCGGAACCTGAGGGAACTGGCGTCGGGGATACCCATACGGCGCTTGGGCCAACCCTCTGAAGTCGCGCGCTGTGTGCATTTCCTGGCATCTGATCTTGCGAGCTACGTCACCGGCGCCCACTTAAGCGTCGATGGGGGTAACGACGCCACCGCCGGTCCCTACCCCTAGCCGATGGGCGTCGCCCGCCGGCGCCTTCCCACGTTCATAGGGTTTCGCGATCACCATGTATAACCCACCCAACACCACCACGCCGATGGTGGTCACCAGCATGGAATAATTGCTGTACCAGGGATCGTTCGGGCTGCGAGGCCAGAGGATGTTGACGATGGCGGCCAGACCGTAGGCCAGCGCAATGAGATTGACGCTCCAGCCCCAGGCACCCAGCGTGAACGGGCCCGCCGGCCGCCAGCCCTTGGCCCTGGCGATCACTGCCGCCAGCACGATCATTTGGAAGGAAATATAAATTCCCACCGCGGCGAAGCTGATGATGATGGTGATCGCATCCTGCAACCACAGGGCCGAAAGCGCGATCACCGCCGGTATCGCCCCCATGACGATCAGCGCCGTGGCTGGAACGTGGTGTCCGGGGGACATGCGGCTCAGGTACTTGCTGCCGAAAATCATCTGATCCCGAGCGTAGGCGAAAATCAAGCGGCTGGCCGCCGCCTGCAGGCTCAATAAGCAGGAAATAAACGACACCAACACCACGACGATGACGGCCCGAAAGCCCGTCTCTCCCATGGCCGAGCGCAGCAGAGTGACGATGGGATCCTTGTCGGCGCCTGACATCACCGCGCCGATGTCGGGAATCGACAACACGAACGCCAGGCATATCCAGGTGGCGGCGGCGCCGCCGATGTAAATCGTCATGCGCATGGCCTTGGGGATCATGCGGCTGGCGTCGGGCGTCTCCTCGGCGACGTCGCCGCAGGCCTCGAAGCCGTAGTAGCAAAACATGGCGGCGAGCGAGGAGGCGAGGAACGCCGGCCAGTAACTGCCGCTCGTATGCACGAAGCTCGTGTCCACCAACACCTTGAGCGGGTGATGGCGGGCGAACAACAGGAGGTATCCGCCCACCACAATCGCTCCGACCAATTCGCATACGAAGCCGAACATGGCGACGCGCGCCAGCAAGCGCGTGCCGCTGAGATTTAAGAGGGTGGTGCAGGCGATGAGAACCAGCGCAATGAGCGTGGTGGCAATCGGCGTGCTGTCGACGCCGAATAACTGCGCCAGAAAGGGCGCCACTCCGGTCGCGACTCCGGCCATGGTGCAGCACAGGGCCCAGGCATACACCCATCCTGCCATCCACGCCCAACGCTTGCCCATGAGGCGCCGGGCCCACGGGTACAGGCCGCCGGAAATCGGGAACTGCGAAACGATCTCGCCGAACACCAGGCTCACCGTGAATTGACCTAATCCGACCAGAATATAGGTCCACCACATCGGCGGGCCGCCGGCGATGAAGGCGCTGGCGAATATGGTGTACACCCCGACTACGGGGGATAAATAAGTAAATCCCAAGGAGAAGTTTTCCCATTTGGAGATGGTGCGATCGAAGTGGGACACATATCCCAAGGCCTTCAATTGCTCGGCGTCGTGATCCACGCCCGACACGGAATTATCGGTCACTTCGATTAGCCCTCGGTATGTGAATCCTGGGTGTCCTGCCCTTGGCGCCCTGCGGTCATCTTACGAAAATCGGGGGGCCGATGCCCCCCGATCACGCGAAACCCGCGTTGGCACAAAGTTCAGCCGGCACTCAGAACTTCGTTTCGAACGCCAGGCCAATGGTACGCGGTTGATTGGTCGAGACACGCGTGATGGTAGGTTGCTGCCAGGCGAACACGGTATTGTCGATGGTCATTGCGGCGTGCTTGTTGGTCAAATTCGTGCCGAACAAGGAGGCTGTCCAAACTTCCTTGCCCACGCCCATCCGGAAGTCCATCAAGCCGTACGATGGCAAGGTCTCGCGAAAATAGGCCGTATCCTCGACCGGTCCCACATAGGACTCCGCGACGCGGAAGGTAAACCTATATTCCTGGGGCAACATCGTCTCGTAGCGCAAGGCGACGTTGCCCGTGTACTTCGGGATGTTGGTGACGCGCGCTCCCGGAGAGACCGGAAGCCCGGGAGTGTTCTTTGGCTCGCTGATGTAGGACTGGGTAAACGCAGCGGACATGTCAGCCGTGATCGAATCGGTGAGTTTCGCTGCCATTTCGATTTCCGGTCCGTACGCCTTGGCCTGGCCTACATTGGTATTGTACGGATAGCCGCAACTCAACACGATCAGCTGCTGGATGTTGTGCCATTTGACGTAGAAGACGTCCGCATTCACTGTGAAACGTCGATCGTTGAACTTGGCCTTTTCTCCTAATTCGATGCTCCACAGGTCGTCCGGTGAATAATAAGCCGGCTGACTCGTGAGATAGCTGGGACCGCTGCCGCCCGCGTAGATGGTGCCGGGTGCGGGTCCTCCACAATAGTAAAAGCCGTTCGGGTTCAGAGGAATCGGCAGGTTTACGCCGCCGGGGCGCGAGCCTTTGGATAGAGTGCTGTATACCGTGAGATCCGAGGTAGGTTCGTACGACACGTTGATCTTCGGCAAAAGACTGGTATTGCTTCCGGATGCGCTGGAAATCGTCGGCGTGGCATTTCCCGATGCCGTGCCGAGGCCGCGCTGGTTGGAGATGTTGCTGATGTCGAATTTATAGAAGCGCAAGCCCGCCGTGACCTTGACGGCTGGGGTGATCTTATAGCTCGCCTCGCCGAAGATCGCTTTCTGCTTCAGGATGTTCGGATTGTTGTCGTTGAACATGATGCCGTCAGGATTCGCGCCCGCAATGTCTTGGTATTTAAAAGATTGCCCCGGGCATTGACCGCCCACCGCGGCGGCGCCGTAAGGACAGGCCGGGGTAGTTACAAACAGAGGCGTCTGATTCCTCGTGATGTAGCCAGAATGCAAGTTCGAAAAATACAGTCCACCCACCCACTGGAAATCCCCTTCACCGCGCGAGGTGAGGCGCAGTTCCTGGGCGATCTGCCACGTCTTATCGTTGTCCGAGTAGAGGTTGGGCACAAATGTCGTGTAATTGAAGATGTTTTGCAGGGCTTCCGTGGAATCAGTATTTTGGTACACATCGCGCTGCCAATAGGACGAGGCCGACGTGAGATTGGCAAAAGACATGTCGTAGCTGACCTTCAGACTGAACATGTGGAATGAATCATAGTAGGGCTCTTTGATATCGTAAGGCTGATAGATGGCCTCGTGGCCGCTCGGCGAATTGCCCGTGGCCTGATAATTATTGTAGCCGTCGGCATCGATGCGCTGGTACATGAAGTTTCCGGTGATGGACAGATTATCCATGGGTTGGATCAGCAAGGCTGCCCGCGACGAAACGAAGCGTTCGATATTGGAGTTCTTGTGGTCCTGGGCAACCGGCGCATCCTGAACGTCGCCGCGAGTACAGTAGTAAGCTCCGCAATTGCCGAAATTCGTGGGGTACGGAAACTGCCCCGCTGCAATTACTTTACGATCGATGAAACCGCTGATGTACTTAGCCGTCGTCACCAAGCGCAGCGACGCGATCGAGCCGATTGGAAGGTTCAACATCAAACTGCCGTGGCCATTGGTGCCGCCGCCGGTAGTTTGCGAGGCGTCCACCTCTGCTGCACCTTCGAAGGAGCCGAGCTTGGGCGGATTGGTCACCAGCTTGATGGTACCGCCCATGGAGCCGGCGCCGTACAGAGTACCTTGGGGACCGCGCAGGACCTCCGTGCGATTGAGATCGTAGAGGTCGGCGTCAATGACCGTGCGGCCGTTCAGTGCCACGGCGGACGCCGATAGGGGAGTTTCATCGATGTAGAAGCCCACCGTTGCGACAGAGCCGCCGGCGGAACCCAAGCCGCGCATTTCATACTCGGTTTGCCCCGGACCCGCCGTGCGCAGGGATATGCCTGGGACGGCGCCGACCAGATCCTGGATCGACCCGATGTTTTGCTCGGCGAGGTCTCCGGCACTCAGAGCGGTGATGGCGATTGGCGTAGCCTGTATGGTCGAATCGCGTTTTTCGGCCGTGACGATGATCTCCTCCAATCCGGTATTGCTCTCGGCCGGCGTGCTGCCTGCTGTGGCGGCCACTGCCCACCCGCCCAAGGTCACGGCGCAAAAAAGGGCTGAGACCATCGATGCGCCCACAGGTAATCGCACGCCCGCTGCACACAACACTTTATTCATGTCCGAATCTCTCCTTAGTCATGCAAGACGGTACGCGGCGCCGACGGCAGCCAAAAGAAATCGGCCGATTTCATCCCTTCGCGCTTATTAGTGATCGCCTGACGATCTATATAATCAATTCGTAACATAGGGTTTACTGACACGCAAGTTTATTGCACGGCAGATATGAACAAGATGAGTCCTGTGGGGCATCCCCTCGTATGAGCCTGACGTCCGTGTTATCCCCGAGTCATTGCGCGTCTCGGGCTGAAGCGCTGCATCGTCGCCGGCTGCGCTCAAACGCGGCAGCTATCTACAGCGCGTGCACTGCGAGAGAACCTGTGGCTACTGCCCGCCGAACCGATAAGTTGCCGAAACCCCCCAGGTGCGCGGCGGCGCATAGACCCCGAGAGCAACTCCGGAGAACTGCGAGGCGTCGAACGCATACATGCGATATGCCCGCTCAAACATATTGTGCACGAAGCTGTTGAATTCCCAGTGTCCCCCGGGCGGTTTGTAACCGATGCGCCCACCCGCCACCGCATAGGCCCCTTCGCGCTCGACGGGCGCGCACAGGATGGTGAAGCAAGTGTGCCCTTGGTAAGTTAGGTCGGTCCCGACCGAACCTGTTCCGGTGCCCAACGGGAACTCGTAATTTGCCGATGCATTCCCCGAGAAGTGCGGTGCTTGCGGCAGATCGTGGTTGACCACCGTTACCAAATCCGGCAATAGAATGTTAAAGACGCGTGACTGCTCGAACGACGGGCTAAGCTGCAAAGTCAGCCCTTCGATGGGGTGGGAATTCAGCTCGATTTCCAGTCCGTTGGCTACGGCGTGCAGATTAACCAAGGTTTGAGCCGTACCGATCTGCGCGAACGCCTGGTAATTGTTGTAGCTGTAGTGATAGAAGCTGGCATTGATCGCCGTGGTGTTGTTCAAGGTTACCTTGGCGCCGACTTCGTAGTCGGTGAGGAGTTCCGGCTTGTACGGAATGCCGTTTAGGAACGCCGCTTGTCCCGGGGCGAACGGAGTGCCGGTCGAGAATGTGAAGCCGCCGCTCTTGCCGCCGCGATTGTAGCTCGCATAGTACAGAACATTGTCGCTGGGTTTGTAGTCGAGCTCCAGCCGCGCGGTCACGCCGCTATAGTTCTTGTCGGCATCGGCCGCGGTGAGGTTGCTGCCGCCCGGAAAGACCTGGTGGGTGTTGAAGATGATGGTCACGTCCGGCTGCGTGTTGAGCGCGGGGTCTGCCGGCGTGAAGCCGTAATAGGACCCTATGCGTTCATCGTGCCAATAGCGCAAGCCGGCGATCAATTTGAATTCATCGGCGAACTTCCATTCATCCTGGGCGAATCCGGCATAGGATTTTGTGTCCTCGGAATACCGCACCGCGGGCACGTACCCAATGAAGGAAATCGGAAACGCTCCGTCGTAGTGACCAATGATGTGCATGCCGAACAGGCCGACGGTGAGGTCGTTGTTGCCATAAGTATGCGAGGCCCGCAGCTCTTGAGATACCTGGGACACCCGGTTGTTTATGTAGAAGTTCGAGTCCTGCTGAGGGGATGAGTCGTCATCCTCGAGATAGTTTTTCGTCCAAAACTGATAGTCGGTAACCGAGACTAAGTCATAGCCGCCGATCTTGCTGTCGACCCGGAGTGCGGAACCCCAAATGCGGCGGTCGGTCCCCAGAGCGCCGTAAATCGGCGACGCGGAAGCCGCCGTCGTCCAGGGGTTGCCGCCGCGGCTCGGGGTGATTGCGTCATTACGATAATTGTTCCCGTCCGAGCCGGGTACCGTGTTTCCCCAGAAGGGGCAGAGTTGGTTTGGCGCGACGATCGCACCCTGTAACTGCGCGTTCGGGCAAGCCGGCTGGAAAGTATATCCACCCCCAGTGCGCTCATGAGGGGCCCGCATATAACGCAGGGTAAGCCCGACGTTCGTGCCGTCAACGGGTTGCCAGGCGAGCATACCGCGCAGTGCATAGTGACGGGAGGCGCCGAAGTTGGCCTCGCCTGGGGCGACATCTGTGATATAGCCGGTGTCGTCGTCCTTGATCCCCGCAAGCCGGCCTTGCAGATTATCGAGCAAAGGACCGGAAACGGCGGCTTCGTAGATACGCGCGCTGTAGCTGCCGATAGTTTCGGTGGCGTAACCCTCGAAATCCTTGGTGGGCTTGTTGGAAACGAATTGAAGCGCGCCGCCGGTGGCATTGCGGCCGAACAAGGTGCCCTGCGGACCGCGCAGCACTTCGACGCGTGCCAGATCGAAGGTGGGGAAACTAGCCGTGTTGATGGAGCTGGAGTAGCTATCATCCTGGTAGACGGCCACCGGCGGCTCCTGCTGGTCGCCGTAGTCGTTCTGCGAGACGCCGCGAACGTTCCAGACGACCGCGGAAGAAGAAAATGCGTTGATTTTCAGGCTTGGAACGGCGCGTACTAGGTCGGTCGCGTTGGTGACCGCCATTTGCTGTAGCTGGTTGGTACTCAAGGCGGTAATCGAGATGCCGACGTCCTGCAGTCGCTCCTCCTTGCGTTGGGCCGTGACGATGATGTCGTTCAACGTATCTTGCGTGACGGTAGAATCAGCCTGCCCGCCGGTCGTCGCTGCTGAAGCGGCCGGGGCAATCGCGAACGCGCAGAATAGGGAGAGCGCCGTGTATGCGGTGCCTAGCTGTTTGTACATCTGTAGAATTCTCCGCGATTAACGGTCAAATCTTCCGGAAATGGGCACACGGATCCTAATGGCGGCCATTGCGTCGGAAGATGTCGGCCGACTGTTCATCCCTCTGCTCTAATTGGCGATCCGCAAGCGATCGTACTGCGCAATTCGTATCATACATTTTACTGTGACGCAAGTTTTTTGCACGGCAGGAATGTATAGGATTTGCGTTCGAAAGAGGATAACGATGATGTCCCATGTATCTTTTGGCCGGAGTAGTTCATGCAGCGATTTACCGAAGCGCGGATCGATGCGCCGACATGAGCCCGCACATGCGCTGTGCGCGCCACCTTGCTCGCTCGGGAATTGAGCGGTGCCAGCTTCGCAACGCCAGATTTTGGCGGCGGTTTTTTCCAGTTGCTTGGGGGTGGGGCTGATCTTCGGCTTTCAGCCGCCGCTGATCGCGCTTTCGCTAAGCCGGTTGGGCTATTCGAGCTTCGCCATCGGCGCAGTCATCGCCGCCAGTTTGATCGCGGTCATTCTGTGCGGACCGTTTTATCCCCGAATCATCGCGCGCCTGGGATTGAAGCGCTGCATTGTGGTCGGCATCATGATTGCCGCCGCTTTGCTGCTGCTGATGCCGCTGTGGCCCAGCGTTCCCGTGTGGCTTGCGGTGAGATTTCTTGCCGGCTGCGCACTCGGAATGGTGTGGATCGCGAGCGAAGTTTGGATGAACAGCGTCAGCGGCACCGAATCGCGCGGCACGGTCATGGGGATCTATGGAACGGTATTCTCGATCGGCATCGTCGCAGGTCCCGTTCTCTTGGAGATCACGGGAACTCAGGGGGCGGCGCCGTTCGCGATCGGGGCGGCTTGCCTGATCCTGACACTGTTGCCGCTCGCGGTATTGCCGCAGGTGACGAGCACGGCGCAAGAATTCAAACCGCTGGGAGCTCTCTCGGGTGCGCTCCAAGCGGCACCTGTCGTGATGCTGGCGGCGCTGGTCGCCGGCCTGGTGGAATCCGCGGATCTGACTTTGTTGCCGCTGTACGGCTTGCAGGCAGGCCTTGATGAGCGGGCGGCGCTGCTGCTGGTGGCCATGTTCATGGCAGGTAACGTGGTATGGCAGGTGCCCATCGGCCTGCTCGCCGATCGATATGGGCGGCGAACATTACTGGCCATTTGCGCGCTGACGAGTTGCATTGGACCCCTGCTGCTGCAACGTTGCCTAGAAACGCCGTTGCTGCTGTGGCCGCTGTTGTTCCTTTGGGGCGGCACTCTGTATGCGTTCTACAGTCAGGGTGTGGCCTTGCTCGGTGAAGCATTTGCGGTGGAAGACCTTCCCAGCGCCAACACCCTATTTGTGATGGTGTATTGCATCGGCGGCGTGATCGGCCCGAGCGTGGGCGGCATAGTCATGGACCTGTGGCCCATGCGGGGACTGCCCGTGTTGCTGAGCGCCGCGGCATTTCTGATGTTGGGCGGGTTGGTGCTCGGGGCCGCGAAACGGCAGCGTTCGCTCGCATAATCGCTTAGGTTAATGGTTCAATTTACCGCAAGCGGCGCGGCGGCCAGAAAGCCTTTCATATGCTCGAATTCAGGTCGCATCGACGCGGAGCCGTGGTCCGTCGCCTGCAGCAGGTTGGCGTAGTACTCCTTTGCCAACGCCTTGTTACCTGACGCCTCGGCGGCCTTACCGGCGTTGAAAAGTCCGTTGAAGCGATTCGGGCTGAGTTTGAGGGCCCGCACGTATTCATCGAGCGCCTGTTGCGGCTGACCCAATTCCAGCAAGATATCCGCGAGCATTTCACGCGCCGGGATATCTACCTCGCCCTGGCCCACCTTGTCCTGCAGATCCGCGCTCTCGCGCATGTGGGAGAGTGCCTGCGTTGAGTCACCTTCGGCGAATGCGACCCAGGCCAGCATCTCGCCTTGCTCGATACGAGTTCCGGTCGAGTCGGCGATGTAGGCATGCTTGCCTTTGCGCACCTGTTGTATCAGCGAATCGTATTCGGCGAGCGCTGCGTGCGCCTGCTGCGGCTGACGAAGATGCCCCGCGGCGATGGTTCGAGCCCAGTACGTCATGGCCTGGGTTTCCGGGCGCGCGCCGGCGGCCGGCTCGAGCGCGGCCGCGGCGCTCCAATCGCGCATTTCGAGGGCGTAGAACACTGGCAGCTTGGTGCGGTAGTAAGGGAACATTCCCATCATGTAGCGATCGCCCATCTCCGGCATGGTCTCGAAGTGAGTGAGCGCGTCGGCTGACTGGCCGATGACGGCCTTGGCCTTAGCGTCCTGTCCAATCTGTAAATAGGCATACAACAGGAAATCGTCCGAATGGAATTGGTCCATGGCGCCGTGCTGATGATGCAGTTCCGCGGCATTCGAGGCTGCCACGGAAGCCGCATTGGAATCGATGTCGGCCTGCCACATCCCCAAGCGCGCAAAAATATGGCCGGGCATGTGCACCGCATGGGGTCCCGAAGGCGCAATCTCGCCGTAGTGCCTGGCGGCGGCCAGCCCCTCCGGCGCCAGCGAAGGCGTGTCGCAGGCATGGATGATGTAGTGCACTACTCCGGGATGGTCGGGATTCTGCGCGGACAAGGGAGTGAGCACTGCCATGGCCCGATGCTCCGCGGACAGGCTGGTGTCATCCGGCGCCTCCGCCGCCAATAGCGACAGCGCGTAGAACGTGCCGGCGTCGACGTCTAGCGGATAACGGCCGTAGAGCTTCGCCATGGCCGCGGCATAGCTGTCAATGCGCGCTTGGTAGTCGCGCTTGTCCGGCTTGAAGAATCCGCCGAGCGCTGCGACGTATGCGCGCTCGCGTGCGGTCTTCGCCGGGTGTGCCTGCGCCGCCTGCAGTTCCTTCCAGCCCAGCGCCATCGTTTGGTCATCGGGACGATCCCAGATCTGATGGAATGCGCTCATGGCGATGCCCCAGTGCGCCATGGCACAGCCCGGGTCGGCCTTGGCGATTTTCTCGAATTGCGGCCGTGCCTCCTCGTACCAGAAGTCATGCAATAGTGCGACGCCGCGGCTGAATTCTGCCCGCACCGCCGGCGCACAAGAGACGGCGAAGGACACTTGTCCCAGACGTTCACCGGGATACGCCTCGGCGGGGCCGGCTGAGCCGGTATTCGCGCGCGCTGGGGCGGCTAGGGCAAGCGCCAGCGCGAGTGCGCTGGTGAGGGTGAGCACGCCCCGGGAAAACGCGCCAAAGGCGATCGTTCCAGGATCCAACCGTAGCGAGTCGGAGGTCTTCATTTGAGAATTCTAGCCTTTACCGCTGTTATTTGCCGACATTGAGAAAGCGAATCGGAGCGCCGGCATGGCTTTGTGCCGCCGCCTTCACGAGATTCAAGGACCCCGGTTGCACCGTCCGTGAGACGGGCTGGGTATTCAACGAAGAAAAGGCAGGTACGACGGTGGTTCGCCGTGCGCCTACAACTTCACCATCACATGTCGCGGCACGGTGTAGTCCTCGAGCGCGTAGGCCGACAGATCCTTGCCATATCCGGAACGCTTGAAGCCGCCATGCGGCATCTCGCTCACCAGCATGAAGTGCGTATTGATCCAGGTGCAGCCATATTGCAAT
The DNA here is from genome assembly GCA_040004115.1 of Gammaproteobacteria bacterium. Lineage (GTDB taxonomy): Bacteria > Pseudomonadota > Gammaproteobacteria > Steroidobacterales > Steroidobacteraceae > Bog-1198. The sequence continues at coordinate 27,720 of JBDUBO010000035.1, forward strand.
CGCGCCGCCACGCTCATGGCCTTGCCCACGTCCTGTGTCCAGACCGACGATGCCAATCCATACTCGGAGTCATTGGCCCATGCGACTGCGTCATCGGCATCCGTGAAGCGGGTCACCGAGACCACGGGCCCGAACACCTCACGCTGTACGATTTCATCCGACTGCCGGCTACCGGCAATCAGCGTGGGTTCGAAGAAAAAGCCGCCCCCGGCGCGAACCTTGCCGCCGGCGGTGATTTCGATATGTTTGGTCGCCGCCGCGCGCTCGACGAAACCCGCTACGCGGGATCGCTGCTCTTCGGAGATGAGCGGCCCCATTTCCACTCCGGCCTCGCTCTGCGTACCCACCTTCAACGAGCGCACCGCATCGCTCAAGTTTGCCACCAATTTGTCATAGATTTTGGCACCGGCGTACAGCCGGCAGGCCGCGGTGCAGTCCTGGCCGGCGTTGTAGAAGCCGAAGGTCCGCACCCCGGAGACCACGGCGTCGAGGTCGGCATCGTCGAATACGATCACCGGCGCCTTGCCGCCGAGTTCCAGATGCGTGCGTTTGAGATTGCCGGCCGCGGCGGCCAGGATCTTTTGTCCGGTGGACACGTCGCCGGTGAGCGACACCATGCGCACCCGCGGATGCGATACCAGCGGCGCGCCGACGCTTTCGCCGCGGCCGCAGATGATATTGATCACTCCTTTGGGGAAGATCTCGGCGAGCAGCTCCGCCAGCTTCAATGCAGTCAACGGCGTCTGCTCGGAGGGTTTCAAAACCACGGTGTTACCGGCGGCGAGCGCGGGCGCCAATTTCCATGCTGCCATCATCAGGGGATAATTCCACGGTGCGATCGAGGCGATGACGCCGACCGGGTCGCGGCGAATCATGCTGGTGTAGCCCGGCGTGTATTCGCCCGCCAGGGCACCATGCTGCACGCGTGCCGCGCCGGCAAAAAAGCGAAACACGTCAGCTATTGCAGGAATTTCGTCGTTGAGCGCCGCGGTCAGCGGTTTGCCGGTATTGTCAGATTCCAATTTGGCGTACGCGTCGCCGTCCGCTTCGATGCGATCGGCGAGCTTGAGCAGTAGTGCGGCGCGGTCTTTGGGCACGGTTTGCGCCCAGCTGGCCGCCGCCCTGTCTGCCGCGGCAACCGCTGCGTTTACCTGTTGCGCACTGGCCTCCGGAACTTCTGCAATGCTGCGGCCGGTCGCCGGATCCAATATGCGTTCGACAGAGCCTTCGCCGGCCACCAGCACCCCGTCGATCAACAGCTTGGTTTGCATCAGCCCACCGCCGTGCGCTTTTTCTTGTCCACGTCGTCGAACGGAAGAGTGTGCGCGGTCGCCGGACCTTTGACGTTCTTGCCGCGAACCGTGAGCTTCGTGCCGTGCACGGCAGCGGGAACATCGAGGCGTGCGATGGCCATGGACTTGCCCGTCAACGTCGACACCATGGCGCAGGTGACCACACCCACTTTCTTGTCGCCCAGGTACACGAGGTCGCCCATGTCTGCGGGCTCGATGCCATCCACCAGAAGTCCAAAGATCTTGAAGCGCTCCTTGCCTTTCAGCCGGGCGTGCGCGTCGGCGCCGTTGAAGTCGTTCTTGCCCGGGCTCACGGTGAAATCCAACCCAAGCTCCCAGAGGCTGTCGCCCGGCGGATCCCTATCGAAGGGATACATCTGTGACATGTCGTAGGGATAGAACAGCAGAGAGCTTTCGACCCGCAAGTAATCCAGCGTGGTGAAGCAGGTGGGAATAATGCCCATGGGCTTGCCTTCGCTCAAGATCGTATCCCAAATCACGCCGGCGTCCTCGCCCTTGCAGAAGATCTCATAGCCGCGCTCGCCGGTGTAGCCGGTGCGCGAAATCGTCACGGCGCGGCCGAACAAAGTTGCCGGCATGTGATGAAAATATTTGAGATCGCGGATACCCGGGACATGCTTGGCGAGAAAGTCCACCGCCAGCGGGCCTTGCAGCGACAAATCGTGCAGGTCATCGTCGACGATCATCGCGGCATTGCGGCCGACCACATACTTCGTCAAGGTTTCATGGCCTGCGCCGCTGCCGTGCACCACCATCCAGGAATTCGGCCCCAGGCGGTACAAGATACAGTCTTCGATGAAGTGCCCGGCATCGTTCAGCATGCAGGCGTAGGCGGATTTACCCGGATAAATCTTGCTAACGTCTCGCGTCGTCGCGTAATTCAATATGGCCGAGGCATGCGGTCCGACGAGGTACAGCTTCTTCAGGCCCGACACGTCCATCAGGCCGGCCTTGGTGCGGATGGCCACATGATCCTGTGCGACGTCCTTCGCATAGGTCCACGCCGTGCCCATGCCGTTCCAATCTTCGAGCTTCGATCCCAATGCGCGGTGCCGATCGGCCAGGACCGAGGTACGCCAGCTAAGTGCCATAAATGCCTCCAGAGTGAGTGAATGCCAGCGCCGTCGCTCGGCAACTATTCCGGTGCTGTGCCGGAAGTGGTGGGGGAGCCGTCATCGAAGGGCGCGAGCCAGGCTACCGCCGCCTCTCGATACCGCGTCAGTCCTTTGTAGTCGATCAGCGCGGGGTGCAAGTCGCGCAGCACCCGGTGCACACGACGCGCCCATTTGGGCACGGTGGCAAGCTCCCGCAGGCTGATGAGGTAGCAGCGAATGCCGAACACGATGGCGTTGCTGCGCGGCAGCCGCCACAGGCCCTGCAGCTCCACGCGCAGGTGCACCCGGTCGCCGGCATTCTGCGGGGTCACGGAGGCGCGGTCCGGACCCCAGAAGGGATAGTTCTCCGGCGATGTGTCCAGGCGCGGGTTGATGGTCATGGTCCAATTCAGGCGCCGCACCGGCGCACCCAATCGAAGATTCAACAGGAATTTAAGCGCCCGATCGAAAACGTGGAGTTCATGAGCCAGCGGCACCGGTCCATGCCACTCCTTGAAGGTCATACCCATGTCGAAATCCAATGACCAGTCGGCCTGAGTCGTCACCATGCCGGCTTCGGTCCACAAATCTCCCTCGCGCTGATCCATGACCACGAAATCGCCCTGCGCCTGACGGGTGATGTAGTCGAGCGGCTCCCGCGGCAGCGAGGCGGCATCGCCGAAAGTGAAGTGCTGATCGATTTCGAGCGGCCGATTGATCCAATGCCAGCGATTTCGCTGCTTGGAAAGCGCGAAGTGCGTGGGATAGTCGCGGGCCAAGGAGTCCATGACCAGCTCCAGGCAATCCCATTGTGAACTCATCATGTGGGGCAGGGCTTGGTAGCGCAGCGGTTCGGCGGCCAGCACGATGGCACGTTCGCGGCATTCCGCGACATAGTGTTCGTCGACGTCGAAGGCAAATTCCGTGACCGAACCTGAGGGTCCCGACAGATGCGGCTCGATGTTCACCGAATACATGTAGTTGTCTTCGGGAAAGGGCAGCGGAAAACGCCGAATCGCCTGCGGACTATTGGCGTAGCTGAAATCGTCGCGAAAGGTCTCGTTTACCTTGAATACTGCGTTCATGTTTGGCGCTCCTAAAGATCCAGCACCAGGCGGGTGCATTGCGCCCGCGATACGCACGGCATGATGCTCTTGCCCTTGGCTTTTTCCGAGTCCGACAGAAAATGATCGTTATGCACAAGCTCGCCATCGAGCTCCAGTACCTTCGTGTGGCAGAAGCCGCAGACGCCGCCGCGGCAAAGATAAGGTACTTCCACGCCGGCGGCCTCGATGCTCTCGAGCAGGCTTTGATCGGGCGGCACGTGCACGCTGATTTTCGAGCGCGCCAGGAACACCTCGAAGGCATCGCCTACCGGGGGTGCGCTGAATTGCTCCGAATGAATGTGGCTGTCGGGCCAGCCGCATGCCTTGGCGGTGGCGATGACGTGATTGATCATGCCGACGGGGCCGCAGACGTACACATGCGTACCCAGCGGCTGAGTCGCCAGCAGGGACTCGAACGGGATGAGCTGCCCTTCACTGTCGTAGTACATGTGCAGCCGCTCGCCCTCGCGGCGATGCAGGCGCTCCAGGAATGCGGCGTGTTCGGATGAACGGACCGAGTAATGCATCTCGTAGGGGACGCTGCCGCCGTGCAAGTCCTCGAGCTGCGCGAGAAAAGGGGTGATGCCGATTCCGCCGGCGATCAGCACATGTTTGCGGGCGATCTTATCGAGGCCGAATAGGTTCACCGGATGCGCAATTTCCAGGCGGCTGCCGACTTTGACCGAGTCGTGCATGAAGTGCGAGCCGCCGCGGCTCTCCTCCATGCGCCGCACGCCGATTTCATAGCTGTCCAATTGCAGCGGCGAACCGAGCAAAGAGTACGGGTTCTTGTGGAGACGGGTTGCGCCTTGCATGACGACGATGATGTGCGAGCCGCCGGAAAAAACCGGCAGGCTGCCGCCGCCGATGGGTGCGAGCCTGAAGTGCTTGATCAGCGGCGTCACCTGCTCGATGCCGACGACCTGGACGGCGATGGTTTGCGCGTCATCGCTCACAGGAAGACCTCCTTGAGAACCGGCAATTCGCCCGGCGCTTCGGCATCCACCATGACGCCCATATAGGCTGCCAGGCGCCGCGAATAGTGATCGCGCACCAGCAACCATCGTTCGCAGCCGACGCAGCGCACGATGTTGGTCCGCACCTCTTCCGTCGTGGCCCGGCAATGAATGCAGTAGATGCGCCGCGCCAAGGAGCCGCACTCTTCCGCGCGAATTTCGTCTTTATTGAGATTGAATTCGAGTGCGATTTTCATGACGAGGCCGATGAAGCTCTCGGGTCCCGCCACGTACAGGCGCGTACCCATCGAGGATCGTTCCAAAATGGATCGGAATTGCGCGAGCAGCGCAGGCGTCTCGGCGAATGACTGCACGTCGCCGACAGCGGTTGCTTTGAAATGCTCCACTTCGGGGGCGGCGCCTGCCTCGTGCGTTGCGCCGTCCCCGCGCGACTGGGCCGCGGCGGGCACAAATAGAACCCGCGTATTATTTAGAGATGGGGCCGCAGCGGCGCGCATTTCTGCAATCACCCGCAGCAAGGGAGCGGCGCCCACGCCCATCCCGAGCATCAAATGGTAGCGGCCGCGAATGTCCGCTTGCAGCGGCGCATACACGGGTTTGCTTTTGATGCCGGTAACGAGCATGGGGCTCAGTACACCGCGAGCCGATGCGTGGCGGCAACCACGGCGACGCCCACGATCAGCACTACATAGGGCCAAATTCCCGCCCGCTTGACTATGCGTTCGCCGTTCACGATTTCCAAGTCTTCCGCCATCTCGGGCGGAAATATTCCTTTATCTTGGATGAAGTGGCGGTAGACGAATACCGGCACGATGAGCGCGGCGAATATCAGGCCGGTCTTCAAGGTGCCGCTGCCGTACACGTCGGCGCCGAATCCCATGAACGCAAGATTCACGAAGGACAAGAACGCGCCCGCAGCGAGAATCCAGGTCGGTGCGCGCCACGGCCGCTCCTGTCGCGGCCGATCCAGCCGATGAATCCAACCGGCATTCAAATTCAAGAAGTTGAAAATCAAGTAGCCGACGTTGGCGGCGCCGATGATGAACACAGAATCGGACAACAGCAACAACAGAAGGTTGAACACCAAGTTGGTGAGCATGGCATTGGTCGGGGCACCATGGGTGTTCACTTTGGCCAGGTATTTGGGCAGCCAGCCGTCGAGCGAGGCTTGGTACAGAGTGCGCGAGGAGCCGGCCATGGACGTCATCAGCGACAGCACCAGCGCAAGGATTAACATGATGACCACGATCACGCCCACGAGCCGGCCGGCATGCACCATCTTGGCCATGACGGCCGCGACGCCCATGCCGCTGTAAATATCCGGCGCCAGCATCCCGCTATAGGTGGCGGGGGTGGTGATATTGCCGGCGGCATCGATAACCGCCGGGTGAACCAACGTGCCCAAGCCGAGATAGCCTTGGAAGGCAAAGGGCACCAGCGTGTACACCACCACGCACAGCAATCCGGAATAGAAAATCGCCTTGAAGGTATCGGTCTTCGGGTTCTTGAATTCTCCTGTGTAGCACACCGCGGTTTCGAATCCGTAGGTGGACCAGGCGGCGAGGAACATTCCCGCCGCGAACACGGTGATGCCGGCCATATTCCAGCTGCCGTCGGTCACGCGACCCAGCGCGTCGTGGGCGAGCGGAGCGAGCGGGAAGAAATTCGCCTTGACGATGTCGCCCGTCAGCAGCGGCACGATGCCGATGAGCAGCAGCGGGATCATGGCCGAAATCCCCAAAATCTTCGTGGTATTCGCCGAACGCAGGATGCCGCCGTCCTGAATGAACTTCACCGCCAGCAAGATGACCGCGCCCAGCACGAAGACGGCGTTGATGCGCAAGCTCAAGCCGGTTTTAATGTGCCCGAGATCGAGCAGAGTGATCTGCCAGGTGTTGATCAGCGCATCCGGCGCGAACAGACCGGTCAATATGTAGCCCGCCGCCAGTGCCGAGCCCGTGGCCTGCACCGGCGACCATGCAAACCAATTGCACCAGACAGAAACGGGAGCCACGAGTTTGCCGTATCGCACCCAGGCGATTGCCCCGTAAATCGACGTACCGCCCGCCTTGTTGGGAAACAGCCCGGCGATTTCCGCATAGGTGAAGGATTGGATGAAGCCCATGGCGATCGATGCCGTCCAGATGACCCAGGACAGCTTGCCCACCGTTGCCGCCACCGCGCCGATGGAGAACAGCACCAAGGGCGGCACGCCGCTGGCGACCCAGAAGGCTCCGGTCCAATCGATACCGCGCTCGAGTCCGGCGCTCTTCGTGCCGGCGTCGCCCGTGATCGCTTGGGCGGCGCCCACTTCGGCCGTCGAACTCATTTCATGCACTTCGTGCAGGACTTAACGGGGTCGAGGCGACCCCGTCCGAGAGTGTTCAAATGACCGCTCTTAGAAATGACTGCGTAGTTGTTCGGCGATTTCAAAGATATCTCCCACGATTCCATACTTGGCCACTCCAAAAATCGAAGCTTCAGCGTCGGTATTGACAGCGACGATGGTGCTGACGTGCTTCATGCCGGCGAGATGCTGGATGGCGCCGGAAACCCCCATGGCGATGTACAGTTTGCAGGCGCTCGCTGTCTTGCCGGACTGGCCGACTTGACGGCTCTTCGGCAGCCAGCCCGCGTCGGCGATGGGCCGCGAACAGCCCAAGGTCGCGCCAATGACGTCCGCCAGCTCGCGAAACTGCGGCACCTTGGCCTCTTCGCCGATGCCGCGGCCGATGGTCAGTATGAACTCGGCTGCCGTCATGTCGACATCGTCGCCGGCGCTCAATTCAATGAATTCGCGGTTAACAGACCGGCTCTGTACCGGAGGCCCATCGAAGGCGGTGACTTTGGGCGCGGCAGGCGAATCGGGAGCCTTGAATACATTGCCGCGAATCGCCAGCAGCACCGTGCCGCGGCCGGGGAAGTCCACTTCGACATTGACTTTCTGTCCGTAGCCCCCGCGCGTGGCGATGAGTTCGCCGTCAATGCGCCGCGCGTCGAACACGTCGGTGGCAAACCCCAACCCAAGACGTGCCGCCAACGCAGCCGCGTATCCGAACGAATCGACGCTGTGCGCGACCAACACTACGTCCGGAGTGCGTTGGGCGATGAGCGCACCTACCGCGGACTCGAAGGTGTCCGCATCGAACTCGGGAGCAGTGGTCTTTACGGCGAGGATTTCATCGACGCCCGCCAGACTCAAGGGGCCGACGAAGCGTTCCGGAGAATCGCTGAGGACGGCGACTGCCACCTCGTCGCCGGCACAGCGCAGTCCTTGGGCGGCGCTCAACAGCTCCAGAGAAATAGGCCGCAATTCCCCGCGGCGCTGCTCGGCGATCACGAGAATGCCACTCATGCCGCGGCTCCTTTGAATTCCTTGATAATTTCAGCCAGGCGTGCGGCTTGCTGGGCGGCGTCGCCTTCAATCAGCTGCGCGCGACCCTTGTCGGGAACATACATGCGGCGCACCCGGGACAGGGATCCTGCTTCACCGACGTCCGCTGACCCTAAGCCGACGTCCCCCAAGGACAAAACTTCGATGGGTTTTGCCGCGGCCTGTTTGATGCTGCGGAGCGAGGCGTAGCGCGGCGTATTGATGCCGAGCTGAATGGTCAACACCGCGGGACATTGAATTTCGACTTCATGCAGCAGGCCGCCCTCCAGTTCGCGCCGGAAAACGGCCGTCTTGGCGCCGGGAGAGTAGTTCAGATTGCTCACTACCGCTGCGTGCGGCCAACCCAGAAAAGCCGCCGTGGCAATGCCGGTGGACGCAAATGACTGATCCGAGGATTGCACTCCAGCGAATAGCATGTCCGGAGCCTCGCGCTTGGTCACCGCGGCGAGCACCCTGGAGATGGCGATGGAATCGGAGTCTTCGACGGCCGCGTCCCAAACACGCACCGCCCGGTCAGCGCCCTTTGCCAGGCACTTGCGCAGGGACTCATCGACTTCATCGGCGCCCACCGAGACCACGACCACTTCTACAGGGGTTGGCGAGGCTTCCTTGATCTTCACGGCTTCTTCCAAGGAGAAGTCATCCCACTCGTTCAAATCGCGAATAAAGAAATCCGGGTCGACATCGCGCCCGTCGTCGCGCATTTCGAAATCCTCATCGAGCGCCGCGACTTGTTTCACGGCCACCAAAATCTTCATGCAGTGACCTCTTCCAAGCGACGCGCAGGAACGGCTTCGCGAATGAGTTCTATTAATTCCTTGACCACGAATTTGCCCTCGTTGCCGGTGGTTTTGAGCGCGTCCTCGAACATGGTGAGATCCTTGGGGCAGCTCACCACGTACACTTCGAGCCCCGCAATGGATGCCGCTTCTTTCATGCGATTCTGTGCCGGCTTCTCCGAGCCCACCGGGTCGGGAACCCATATTCTGCCGCCGCCTGCGCCGCAGCAGAAGGAGTTTGCCTTGCAACGCCCCATCTCCACCAGTTCGCAGCCGAGCAAAGCCAAAAGGTCTCTCGGCGCATCGTAACCCTTGTTGAAGCGCCCCAAGTGGCATGGGTCGTGAAAGGTCACGCGGTATTTCAAAGGATTCGTCACCTTGAGGCGGCCTTCCGTGAACAGGCGCTTCGCCAGCGTGGTGTAGTGCTCGATCTCGTACTTGCCGCCGAAGTCCGGATATTCGTTGCGGATGGTGTTGAAGGAATGCGGATCGGTGGTGACGACGCTTTTGAACGAGGCGCTCGCCAGCGCGTTGACGTTGGCCGTCGCCAGTACTTCGTAGAGGCCTTCCTCGCCCACGCGGCGCACATCGTTGCCGGCGTTCGACTCGCCGTCATAAAGAATCCCGAAGTCGACTCCCGCTTCCTGCAGCAGCGAGGCGAACACTTGCGAGACTTTCTGATTACGGGGATCGAAGGAGGCGTAGTCGCCCACGAACCAGAGCACGTCCACCGGCTCCTTGCGCGCGTCCTTGACAGGGAAGGGCAGGGCCTTGCTCCAGGCGCCGCGCTTGCGCTTCGACTCGCCGAATGAATTGCCGGTTTTGTGAATGGTCTGCAGGGTCTTCGTGAGCAAGGGATCCATGGCGCCGTCTTCGACCAGCTTGCGGCGCATTTGCACGATGATGGGCACGTGTTCCACCGCGACAGGACAGATCTCCACGCAGGCCATGCAAGTGCGGCACGACCACAGGGTCTCCATGGCCACCTGTCCGGGCGCTTTGCCGTGAATGTCGAGTTCAGCCGCCGCCGGCACGGTACCGGACTCGAGAGTCGCATGGGCAAATTCTCGCAGGCTCAAAATCACGTCGCGCGGGGACAAGGGTGCGCCCACCGCACGGGCCGGACAGGCTTCATGGCAGCGGCCGCACTTGGTGCAGGCATCGAGATTGAGCAATTGCTTCCAATTGAAATCGGTGATCTTGGCGGCGCCGGCCTCGACCTGTGACTCGGGAACCCGCGGCAGTCTCTGGGAGGCGAGCGGATCGCGTACCATTAACGAAGCGCCTGCCGTGAAGATGTGCTTGACCTTGGTGAAGGGAATCAAGGCGATGAGGACGAGTGCGATCAGGCCGTGAAACCACCAGAGGCCGTGCCGGAGCACTGCGCCGCCAACCTCGGTGAGGCCCAAGGCACGCAGGCCATGCGCCGCCAGCGCGCCCACCGGCGACCACCAGCGCGTGTCCCACACCTCCGGCCGATCCTGAAGCCACACCAGCCGTGCGCCTTCGAGCACATAACCGGTGGCGCCGATGATCAATAGAATCCACAGGAATGCCCAGTCCTCGCGCCGGTATTGCGGCCGGTCGAAGTCAGGATCACCGGGCACGCGGTCGGGCCGCGCATAGTCGAGTTTCGGCAGCCGCATCCAGCCGCGCCGATACATCATGAACAACAGGCCTGCGATCAGGGCGACTCCGGCCACGTCCAGTACCAGCGAGAAGATCAAATAGAATTCACCGTGCCAGAAGCGAATGCCGAACAGCGGTTCGAGAATGTCGTATTCCAGTGTAATGGTCGCGGTACCGGCGAATAGCACAACGAAGCCGTAGAAAATCAGCCGATGCGCGCCACCCGCCGCGGGATCGCGGCGGGCGACGGTGCGATGACTCAGCACCGTTCCCAACATGGCGCGGAACCGCGCCCAAACACTGCCCTCGAGCCGCAATGCCGCGCCGCGCCGGTACTTGCGGATCTGCACATAGATGCCATAGCAAAATACCGCTATGGCGCCGTAGCCCAGCAAATAAAACAGCCGCACCTCGGCTGCTGAAAACGATTCGAATAGAATTCGAGTGACAGCGTCAGTGCGGCTCACTACGCAGGGCCCTTAAGTCTTGTACTCGAGCTCGAACTTGCCCCCAGGCATATGCGCCGTGCCCCAGACTGCGACCTCGCGCTTGTATGGCAGCGGCAGCTGTGCCTTCAACTCTTCAATTTCGCGCGCCAAGCGGTGGCCGGAGAAGGTCGCATCGGCTATCAGACGCGGCGCTTCGGCGTCGCCGATCAAGTACACATCCTTGACTCCGTTCTTCTCCCACTCGTCTTGGCGGGCTTTAAGTTCGGCATGCAGGCTGTGGTTGGAATGCCTGCCGGTAACAAGCACCAGCGAGTCGAACTCCACCCAACGCTGGCTCTTGTTAGCCTCGCGCGGCAACTGGCCGCGGCCTTTATAGGTGCGCTTGGAGCCGTCGCCGAAAATGTCGTACACCTCCAGGCGTCCCGTCTCAATACGTGAGCTGAAGGCATTGTGCACTTCTTTGATGTGCAGCTCATGCAGCCGCCGCATCATGTTCGGATACTCGAGCGTGAAATGCATGTAGTTGGCGAGGTGCACGCCGGTGACGATGGTGACGTCGTGCCCGGCCACCGCCAGTTTCTCCGCGAGGCTCGGCGCCATGAAATAGGTGTCGGCGTTCAGGATCACGACACGCTTGCCGATGGTCTTCTTGCCTTCGAGCACCTGCTCCGGGGTGAGTTGGTCCGGTTTCGAGGCATCCGCACCCGGAATCGGATCGTGGCTCAGGCAATTGGTGCCATCCGTGTTCCACGAAGAGCCCGTGGCAATGACGATTTTCTCGGCGCCATAGGTGAGGGCAGTCTCGGCTGTCATCGGCTTCTGGCCGAGTGCCACCTGGCTCTGCTTGTTCTTTTTCAAAAGCTTGTTGATCTGCAGCTCGCGATAGTCGCGGTGATAACCCCATTCGCCGAGTCCGGGCAGGGTGA
>JBDUBO010000108.1:0-12920 GCA_040004115.1 Gammaproteobacteria bacterium
CTTTGAATTCCGGCTGCAGCGCTTCGAGAAAGGCGACCGCTTTGGCGGCGATCACGTGCATCAACGGGCCGCCTTGAGTGCCCGGAAACACCATCGAGTTGAATTTCTTGTGCAGCTCGGGGTGCGGCCGCGCCAATATCAAACCGCCGCGCGGACCGCGCAAAGTCTTGTGGGTGGTGGTGGTCACGACATCGGCGATGGGCACCGGATTCGGATACAGCCCCGCGGCCACCGGGCCTGCGACGTGCGCCATGTCGACGAACAAGTAGGCGCCCACCGAATCGGCGATGGCGCGAAAGCGCACCCAGTCGATGATCCGTGAATAGGCAGAGAACCCGGCGACCACGACCTTGGGCCGGTGCTCCTTCGCCAGGCTCGCCACCTGGTCATAGTCGATTTCGCCGCTGTCGGCGTTGATGCCGTACTGTACGGCCTTGAACAGCTTGCCCGAAAAATTCACCTTCGAGCCATGAGTCAAATGGCCGCCATGATCCAAGCTCATGCCGAGAATCGTGTCTCCCGGATTCAGCATGGCCATGTACACGGCGGCATTCGCCTGGCTGCCGGAATGCGGCTGAACATTGGCGTAGGCGGCACCGAACAGCTGCTTGGCCCGATCGATGGCCAGCGACTCCGCCACGTCGACGAATTCGCAGCCGCCGTAGTAACGCTTTCCGGGATAGCCTTCGGCATACTTGTTGGTCAGCACCGATCCCTGCGCTTCCAGCACCCGGGGACTGGCGTAATTCTCAGAGGCAATGAGTTCGATGTGATCTTCCTGACGGTTGCGCTCGTCGGCGATCGCTTTCGAGAGTTCCGGATCGAAGCCGGCAATCGTCATTTGGGCGGTAAACATTCGCTTGGGGTCTCTTAGGCAGATAACCGCGAATTATAGCCGATTCGGCCAGCGTTCCCTAGTGAGAAGGCCGGAAAAGCGCTTTGCCCCCCGCTCAATGGCGTGACAACCCCGGGCGAGTCGCGGATAATTCATTGGGTATTCCCCGCGCGCTCCAAGCGATCAATTCAGTGTAGGTAGTATGGCTCAGTTCATTTACACCATGAACCGGGTTGGCAAAGTCGTGCCGCCCAAGCGCATCATCTTGCGCGATATTTCATTGAGTTTTTTCCCCGGCGCCAAGATCGGCGTGCTGGGTTTGAACGGTTCCGGCAAGTCGACGCTGCTGAAAATCATGTCCGGTGTCGACAAGGACATCGAGGGCGAGGCCCGCGCCCAGGCCGGCATCAAGGTCGGCTACCTGCCCCAGGAACCCGTGCTCGATGAAACCAAGACCGTGCGCGAAGTGGTGGGCGAGGGCGTGGGCGACGTACAGCGCCTGATCGATCGCTTCAACGCGATCAGCGATAAATTCGCCGAACCCATGTCGGACGATGAAATGAATAAGCTCATGGAAGAGCAGGCAAAGATGCAGGACAAGATCGACGCCGTCGGCGGCTGGGAACTGGATCGCAAGCTGGAAATTGCCGCGGACTCGCTGCGGCTGCCGCCCTGGGACGCCGTCATAGGCAAGCTCTCCGGCGGCGAGAAGCGCCGCGTGGCCCTATGCCGCTTGCTGTTGTCCAAACCGGACATGCTGCTGCTCGACGAGCCCACCAACCATTTGGACGCCGAATCGGTGGCCTGGCTGGAGCACTTCCTCGAGGAGTACCCGAGCACGGTGATTGCGGTCACCCACGATCGCTACTTTCTGGACAATGTCGCCGAGTGGATTTTGGAATTGGACCGCGGTCACGGCATACCCTGGGAGGGCAATTATTCCTCCTGGTTGGAACAGAAGGAGCAGCGCCTGGCCCAAGAAGAGCGGCAGCAGGACGCTCTGGCGAAAACGCTGAAGCGCGAACTGGAATGGGTGCGCACCAACCCGAAAGCTCGCCAGGCGAAATCCAAGGCGCGCCTGCAGCGCTACGAGGAACTGGCCTCGCAGGAATTTCAGAAACGCAATGAGACCAACGAGATTTACATCCCGCCGGGCGAGCGCCTCGGGGATTTGGTCATCGAATGCAAGAACGTACGCAAAGGCTACGGCGATCGGCTGCTGATCGATTCCTTGAGCTTCAGTCTGCCGGCCGGAGGCATAGTCGGCATCATCGGGCCCAACGGCGCCGGCAAGACCACGCTGTTTCGCATGCTCTCCGGTGTCGAAAAACCGGATTCCGGCGAGATCCGCTTAGGTCCGAGCGTGAAGCTCGCCTACGTGGATCAATCGCGCCAGTCGCTCAACGACAAGAACACGGTGTGGCAGGAAATATCGGGGGGACTCGACCTCATCAAGGTCGGCAATTACGAGACCTCATCGCGCGGCTACGTCGGCCGATTCAATTTCAAAGGCGTGCAGCAACAACAGGTGATCGGCGATCTGTCGGGCGGCGAACGCAATCGAGTGCATCTGGCGAAGGTGCTGAAAGAAGGCGGCAATGTGCTGCTGCTCGACGAGCCGACCAATGACCTCGACATCGAGACCCTGCGCGCACTCGAGGACGCATTGCTGGCATTCCCCGGATGCGCGGTGGTCATCTCGCACGATCGTTGGTTCCTCGATCGTATCGCGACCCACATCCTCGCTTTCGAGGGCAACTCCGAAGTGGTCTGGTTCGAAGGCAACTACCAGGAGTATGTCGAGGACCACAAGAAGCGCAAAGGCGAAGATGCCGCGCAGCCGCACCGAATTCGCTATAAACCACTCGCAGGGTGAAATCATGAGCATGTACATCACGCCGCAGGACGAGCTGCATGTCGAATATCAGGGCATCACCCTCACCTGCCCCCACTGCCAGACCCTGACTCATCTGACTGCGGTCGCGACGCCGCAGTTCGAGGATTTGAGCCGCCGCAAACCCAAGCATGTCGGCATGGTGTTCCGCTGCGATGCCTGCGCCGAGCCGATATTTCTGAAGTTCGTGGCCAAGGCCTATACCGCGCTGCGTGTGGAGCTCGCCGCAAACTACGTGGAAATCGAGCGCGCGCGCGAGAATTTTCCGCTGACCTACCTTCCGGAGGAATCCGAGGGCCTGTTCAAGGAGGCTCTCAGCTGCTACTCGGCCGGGTGTTTCAACGCCTTTGGCGCCATGAGCCGGCGCACCGCCCAATCGCTGTTCCGCGAGCTGGGCGAGCGCGGCAAGCTGGAGATGTTCGATACCCTGCAGGAAATCCGCGGTCTGGCTGAACTCGACGATGACACCTTCGCCTCGCTGCGCACGGTGCTGTTCGGCAGCGACAGCGATCCTTGGCCACACCAACCGGATCTCAATGCGGAACGTGCCGGTGTGCTGCTCGAAGTGATGCGCGACCTGCTGTATCAAACCTTCGTACGCAAGGCGCGTCTGATGCAGGCCATGACCTTCCGCAAGTTCGTCGCACCCACTCAGGCCGAAGCCGGCTGAGCGCGCCGCGCACGCAACGCGTCGGTACGCGCGGCAGCCTAGCCCACGAACACCCGCGCATTGCGGAACAGCCGCATCCAGCCGCCGTCCTCTCCCCAGGCTTTCGGCTTCCAGGAGTTCTGCACGGCGCGAAACACGCGCTCGGGATGCGGCATGACCGAAGTGACGCGGCCGTCGGCGCTGCACAATCCGGCCAGCCCCAAGGCGGAGCCGTTGGGGTTGAAAGGATAGCGCTCTGTGGGCTGATCGCGAGTATCCACGTACTGCAATGTGACCAGGCCTTGTGTAATCAGGCTCGCGACACTCGAACCAGGGTCGAACTCGGCCTGTCCTTCGCCGTGAGCCACGGCAATGGGCAACACCGAGCCTTGCATTCCGGCCAGCAGCACCGACTGCGACTGCGGCACCCGAACCAGCGCCACGCGGGCTTCATATTGCTCAGAAACGTTGCGCACGAACCGCGGCCAACCGGTCGTCCCGGGAATCAACTCCTTGAGCGCCGACAGCATCTGACAGCCGTTGCACACGCCCAAGGTGAAGGTGGCATCGCGCGCGAAGAAGGCGGCAAATTCCTCGCGCGCCAGGCCATTGAATAATATCGACTTCGCCCAGCCCTCGCCGGCGCCCAACACATCACCGTACGAAAAGCCGCCGCAGGCTACCAGCCCATGAAACCGCCCCAAGCGTACGCGGCGGCTCAAGATATCGGTCATGTGCACATCGTAGGCGTCGAACCCTGCGCGGGTGAACACGGCGGCCATCTCGGTCTGACTGTTGACGCCTTGCTCGCGCAGGATGGCCACCGCGGGGCGCGCACCCCGCGCGATTAAAGGTGCTGCCACATCCTCGCTGGGATCGAAGCTCAGTGCAGCATGCAGGCCGGGATCGGACGCGTCCGCGAGCCGCGCGAATTCTTGGCGCGCGCACTGCGGATTGTCGCGCATTTCCTGCATGCGGAACGACACTTCGCTCCAGCGCCGGTGCAAATCGAGGCGCGACGCCCGGTACGCATCGAGCCCATTGATGCGCACCGCAACTTCGGTTCCGGCCACCGGCGCGCCGACGTCGCGGCAGAACGCGGCCAGCCCATGCTTTGCCAAGATCTCACGCACCTGCGCCGCCGCCGCCGGCACCTGCAGCACCGCCCCCAGTTCCTCGGCAAAACAAGCGGCGATCGGATCCTTGGCCTCGCCCAGATCGATCGCAAGCCCGCAATGGGCGGCGAAGGCCATTTCCAGCAGCGTGACCAGCACGCCGCCATCCGAGCGATCGTGATAGGCGAGCAGCAGGCCGCCATCCCTTAACTCGCGTAGCGCAGCGAACAATGCCACCAACAGTTGCGGGCTGTCCAAGTCCGCGGGCTCGCCGCCGCTCTCGCCGTATACCTGTGCCCAGCACGAGCCCCCCAAACGGTTCTTGCCCAACCCAAGATCTATGAGCAGCAGACGCGACGCCTGCGACAAATCCAATTCAGGGGTGAGCGTCGCGCGCGCGTCCTTCACCGGCGCAAACGCCGAGATGATGAGCGAGACGGGCGCCACCACCGAATGTTCGCCGCCCGCGTCGCGCCACTCGGTTCGCATCGACAGCGAGTCCTTGCCGACCGGGATGGTGATTCCCAATGCTGCGCATAGATCCACCCCCACCGCGCGCACGGTGGCGTACAGTTCGGCGTCCTCTCCCGGCTCGCCGCAGGCGGCCATCCAATTGGCGGACAGGCGAATATCGGTGAGGCTGTGTATGTCGGCCGCGAGGATATTGGTGATCGCTTCGCCCACTGCCAGGCGCCCCGAGGCGGGCGCATTCAGCACCGCCACCGGCGTTCGTTCGCCCATCGCCATCGCTTCGCCGCCGTAACCGTCGTAACTGTTCAAGCTGACGGCGACGTCGGCCACCGGCACCTGCCACGGTCCCACCATCTGGTCGCGGCTGATCATGCCTCCGACCGTGCGATCGCCGATCGTAATCAGAAACGACTTGTCCGCGACGGTCGGCAAACACAGCAATCGATCCAGTGACTCGGCGATCGTCGCCCGAGCGGTCGACAGCTCGGCAGCGGTCTTGGCAACGGAGCGAACCTCGCGGGTCATGCGCGGGGTTTTTCCCAGCAGCACTTCGATGGGCATGTCCACCGGCGTGGCGGACAGCAGCGAATCCACCACGAGCAATCGGCCCTCCCCCGTGATTTCGCCGACCACGGCGTAGGGACAGCGCTCGCGTTCGCACAGGGCCGCGAACAGAGGCACGGTTCCCGGCGCAAGAGCCAGCACGTAGCGCTCCTGCGCTTCATTGCACCAAAGTTCCATGGGCGACAACTCGGATTCGGCGCTCGGAATCTTGCGCAAATCGATGCGTCCACCGCGATGGCTGTGCGCAATCGCCTCTGGGATGGCATTCGACAGACCGCCGGCGCCCACATCGTGAATCAGCAAAATCGGATTCGATTCGCCCAGCGACCAGCAGCGATCGATGACTTCCTGTGCGCGTCGCTGCATCTCCGCGTTGCCGCGTTGCACGGAGGCGAAATCCAAATCCGAAGTACTCTGGCCGCTGCCCACGGAAGAAGCCGCGCCGCCGCCCAAGCCGATCAACATCGATGGGCCGCCGAGCACGACCAGCGGCGCGCCGACCACAACATCCTTTTTCTCCACGTCCGTGCGGCGCACATTGCCGAGGCCGCCGGCAATCATGATGGGCTTGTGGTAGCCACGAATCACGCGGCGACCCGACTCAATGCCGGCTTGCTCGAAGGTGCGAAAATAGCCGCAGGTGTTCGGCCGCCCGAATTCATTGTTGAAGGCGGCGGCGCCCAAGGGCGCGGCAATCATAATGTCGAGCGCCGAGGCGATTCGCTCCGGCTTGCCGAAATCGGTTTCCCAAGACTGCCGCATGCCCGGGATTTTTAAGTTCGACACCGAGTAGCCGGTGAGCCCCGCTTTAGGCTTTGCGCCGATTCCGGTGGCGCCCTCATCGCGAATCTCGCCGCCTGCGCCGGTGGCGGCGCCGGGGAAGGGAGAAATCGCCGTGGGATGATTGTGCGTCTCGACCTTTATCAGTATGTCGACAGGCTCGTGCCGGCCCGCGAACCGATGCGTCAAGGGATCCGCGAAAAATCGCGTGGCGCTGCCGCCTTCGATGACGGCGGCGTTGTCGCGATAGGCGGAGAGCACGCCGCGGGAGTTGCGCGCGTAGGTGGCGCGAATCATGGCAAACAGCGACTCCGGCTGCACCTTGCCGTCGATGGTGAACTCGGCATTGAATATTTTGTGGCGGCAGTGCTCCGAGTTCGCCTGCGCGAACATCATGAGCTCCACATCGGTGGGATCCCGCTGCAGCCGGCCAAAGGCTTCCACCAGATAATCGATCTCGCCGCGAGACAGCGCCAAACCCCACTCGCGATTCGCGCGTGCCAACGCCGCATGGCCGTCGCCGCTCAAGTGCACAATGCGTAGCGGGCGTGCTGCCGCGCCGTGAAACAATCCTTCAGGATCGATCGTTTCGATCCATACCGACTCGGTCATGCGGTCGTGCAGATGCGCCGCCAGCCGCAGCAATTCCGCAGATTTGAGCGGCAACGCCGATTCGATGAAGTACACCGTGCCGCGTTCGACGCGCCTGACCGACTCGAGCCCGCAGACATGCACGATATCGGTGGCCTTGCTGGACCAAGGCGATTCGGTACCCACTCGGGGGGTAACCAGGATCCGCTGGCCGCCCGGCACCACCGCCGGAGCACGCGGCCCATAGGTCAGCAGCTTTTCCACTAAGCCCAATTCAGCCTCTACCAGCGGCCGGGACACATCGACGAAGTGCAGCCAGCGGCTGGCGAGGCTTTTGACGCGCCCGTCCTCTGCCTGCAGCACGCGCAGCAGGTGATCCAGACGAAATTGCGACAGCGCCGGCGCGCCGAACAGACTAAACATGAATCGTAATGGCAGGCATACGGCTATTTACGCGCGTTGGAGTCTCCGCCGGGCGTATAGATGGGGACCGGGAATTGCGACACATTGGAGCCTTCCAGGGCCACGATTTTGCTGACCCCCTGCTTCTTGACCTCATCGATGCGCAGCACCGAATGCATGGGCAGGTAGGTGCGCTTCACATCGTTGAATTCGGCCTTTATCTTCTCCTCGGCAGGGTCGACGACCACGGTGGTACGCTCGCCGAACACGAGTTCCTCGACCTCGATGAAGCCAAACAGGCTGCCATGGCTCACTTTTCGGGCGTAGATCTCATACACCTTTCCCTGATTTACAAAGAGAACTTTAAAAATGTGACTCGCGGCCATCTAGTAGGCTCCAACCATTGCTATGTTTCACTATATTATACGAGCACTTAGCGCAATCCGATCGCCCCGTGGGAGGGAATGAATATGGCCTTGCGCTTACGCGTCGTCAGCGAACATGCAATCCGCCTCGGGGATCTATCAACCAAGGTGTTCAGCGTGCATGGCGGCACTCTCGGGCGTGCGACTGACAATGAGTGGATTCTACCCGACCCGGAGCGTTACCTCTCGGGCAAACACGCGCGCATCGATTTTCGCGCCGGAAACTACATTCTCGTCGACACCAGCTCGAACGGCACCTATGTCAACGGCGCCCAAGTGCCCCTGGGCAAGTATCACGACTACCAGCTGAAGGACGGTGATTACGTCCGCCTCGGCGAATACGAGCTGTTGGTCAGCATCGACAAGACCAACGACTTTCCGCCCGAGGACAGCGCTATCGTAGCCTACGACGGCCAATCACCCTCCTCCGCTGTCAAGAAATCCACAGCCAACGACCTGGGCGCGGACTTGGACTTGAGCCAGCTTCTGGAGCCCAGCGATCTTCTCACGGCGGACTCCGGCGTGCGCCCGCGCGATGCCTACGGTCAGTCCCTGCCCCGCGGCGGCCAGCCTGCCGCGCAGGAGCTCTCCGAGCCTGAGTCCGATGCCGGCGGAACGCCTTGGCACATGCTGACGCGGCCGCTCAAGATCGAAGCCGCCAAGTCCGAGGGCGGCGCTTCGCTTCCGCCGCGCGCGCAAAATCCTGCGGCGCTATACGACGGTGATTTCGACGTGGGACTCGCCGCTTTTTGCCGTGGCGCCGGCATCGATCCGCGCAACCTCTCGACCGAGGCTCGCGGCTCGGCTTTGCAACTCGCCGGCCAGATGCTGCGCGAATCGGTGTTGGGCCTGATGGACCTGAACCAGAGCCGCAACGAATTTCGCAATCGCTTTCGAATATCGCCGCCGGCCAATGACGGTGCGGAATCGCCGCTGAATTTTTCACGCGGCGTCGACGAGGCGCTGGTGCGATTGCTGACCACGCTGTCGACCCGCGCCGGCTCGGTCGAGGCGATCCGCCAAAACTTCCGCGAACTCAAGGCGCAGAACACCGCATCCCTTGCTGCGACGCGCGCTGCATTCGAAGAGTTTCTCGGCCGCGTGGACCCGAAGGAATTGGAAGAACGCTTTGACCGCGCGACCAAGCGCGGCGTGTTCGGCTCGCAAAGCAAGACCAAGTACTGGGAATTGTATGCCGAAATGTTCGCTGGGTTGGCGCAGCGTCCAGCGGATGGTTTCCCGCACTTGTTCATCGAGACCTTTGCGAAGGCCTACGAAGCAAAATTGCGCGCCTTGGTTCCGCCGCGCCGCAGCGCCTTCGGCGCCGATCGAGGCGGCGAGGGATCACAGCCCATCGATCCCGACAATCAAGCGGTGGGCGATACCTGACTTGCGTTGGGCGTAAGCTAGGGTATCTCCCCAATAATAGAGTGGTCCGTGCGGCTCCTAATCGTAGAAGACGATGACATCGTCGCGGATGCAATCAAGCGCGGGCTGGCGGCGGCCAACTATTCAGTGCACCGGGTGGCCAGCGCCGAAGCGGCCCAGGCCGCGCTGATCAACGAAGAGTTTGCCATGGCCGTGATCGATGTGGGCCTGCCGGGCGCGGACGGCCTCACCTTGGTGCGCCGCTTGCGCAGCGCCGGCAAAACCCTGCCCACGCTGATACTCACCGCCCGCTGCACGCTCACCGACAAGGTGAAGGCGCTCGACCTCGGTGCCGACGATTTCCTGAGCAAGCCCTTCGAAGCCGCCGAATTGGCCGCACGCTGCCGGGCACTGATGCGCCGCTCGAGCGGTGCATCCAACGGCATCATCAAGCTCAATCGGATGAGCGTCGACCTCATCGGCAAGCGGCTGCGCATCGACGATGCGGAAGTGGAACTCACGGCACGCGAATGGCTGGTGCTCGAATGTCTGGTCAGGAAGGTGGGATTGATCGTCTCCAAGGAACGCCTGCAGCAGGCTGTGGCCAATCCCGACCAAGACATCACGCCCAACGCCGTCGAAGTACATATTTCCAGGCTACGAGCCAAGTTGGGGCAGGCCGCCATCGTGCGCAGCCTGCGCGGCCTGGGTTACCGTCTCGAGGAAGCCAAGCCCGTATGAGCTCCTCGATCAGCCGTCAGTTGATCTTTTGGCTGGCAGTGCCGCTGATGCTGGTGGCCCTGTGCGGCGCTCTGGTGCATTACTTCAACAGGGTCGCGCCGGGAGTCATCAGCAGCGATCGGCGGCTGAAGGAAGCCGCCAATGCCCTGATGGCCCATATAGTCATCAAGGACGGCCAGATCACGGTCGATGATCGCGCGGCGGGCAAACCCTCCCTTCCTTCACCCGAGTCGATCAAGTACGCCCTGCGCGACGGCCAAGGCCGGCTGCTCGCCGGCGACCCGCAACTGCCGCTGGTCGCCATGGGCAGCGACAACAGCCAACTGTTCGCCATGGTTCAGGTCGACCACCACAGCCTGCGCAGCCTGACCACGCGCTTCGACACCCCCGCCGGGGTCGTCTTCATATCGGCCGTAGACGTGCGAGCCACCAGCGAACCGGCCGCCCGCTTCGGCTTCATGAGCACCTTGCTCTGGGACTTCGTGCAGCTCGATCTGACACTGGTTCTGGTATGGGTGGGCATTCAACTGGGCCTGCGTCCCGTAAAGAAACTGCGCGACGAAATCGCCGACCGCTCGCCGCTCGATCTGCGCCCCATCGTGGAATCATCGGTACCGCGAGAAATCGTGCCCGTGGTCGTGACCTTGAATCGCCTGTTCGCGATGCTGCGCACCGCCGTGCAATCGCAGCAGCAATTCATCGCCAATACCGCCCATCAATTGCGCACGCCCATCACGGGAATGCACGCTCAATTGGACGTATTGATCGCTGAACCCGCAGCGCAGCCGATCAGAAGCCGTTTGCTGACCTTGCAGGAGAGCACCCGGCAGCTATCGCATTCCGCGAACCAATTGTTGTCGCTGGCACGCGCCGACCCCGCTGCCAACCTCCAGGCAAAGACTTCGGCAGTGGATTTGAAGGCCATTGTCGGCGAGGTCGCCGCCAGATTCTTCGATCGCGCCTTGCAGGCCAATATCGACTTGGGCGTCGAGGCCGAGACCGCGACCGTCCACGCCGATCCATCCCTGCTGGACGATCTGCTGACCAATCTGGTGGACAATGCGTTGAAATACACGCCGGCCGGCGGCAGCATCACCGCCGGCGCCGGGATGCTGAACGGCAGGCCGTTCCTGGCCGTCGAGGACACCGGACCCGGTATTCCGCCGAGCGAGCGCCAGCGGGTGCGGCAGAGATTCTTCCGATTGCCCAATTCACCCGGACATGGCAGCGGCTTAGGATTGGCCATCGTCGATGAGATCGCCTCTTTGTATGGCGCCAGCCTGAGCATCGGCGTCGGCGCCAACGGCACAGGAGCGCGCATTACGGTGCAATTCCCGTGAAGTAATGCGAACTGGCTCTCATTTTGCGTCGATTGCAGCAGGCCGCAAGTTTCGAGCAAGTTTGCTCCCTTAACCTTTTGCATATGGACGGGATGTTTATGCACAAATCACAAGGCTTCACCCTCTGGGAATTGATCATCGTCATTCTCATCGTGAGCATCCTGGCGTCGATAGGTACCTCCTCCTTCAAGTACGTGACCACGTCGAACCGCATCAGCAGCGAAATCAACGGATTGCTCGGGGATATGCAGTTCGCGCGCAGCCAGGCCGCGAAAACCGGTAGTTATGTCAGCGTGTGCCCGGCCGCGAACGCCAGTTTGAACAGTTGCGCCAACACTTCCACCTGGACCAAGGGGTGGATTGTATTTCTGGACCTCAATGGCAATGGGGTAATTAACAACGCCACCGACCGTGTGATCCGCACGCAAGCTTCGATCGCGCCAGATACCCTGGTGAGCAGCGTGGGGACGTTCAAATTCGTCACCTTCAATCGCGAAGGTTACGGCTCCAACGGCCAGACGGCGTGGGCCACCATCAACCTCAACAGCTCTCCGGCCAATGCCCAATGGCGACGCTGCCTGGCGGTCTCCGCCGTGGGCGCCATCGTGATCGAGAAGTCTGGCGCGTCGACCCCGACCACCTGCTGATGAGGATGCACCACATGAATTTACAACGCGCACGGGGCTTCAGTTTGGTGGAAGTCATGGTCGCGCTGGTGATTTGCGCAATCGGTTTGTTGGGAATTGCCAAAATGGAATCTTTGGCATTGTCGAGCACCGGCGTCGCCAGTGCACGTTCGCTCGCGGCCATCGAGGCCTCGAGCATGGCGGCTGCCATGCACGCCAACCGCGCTTACTGGGGCAATGCGACGGCGCCGGCCACCACCCTGGTGGACGCGACCGCCAACAATTATTCCAGCGCGGCGGCGTGTACGACGGCGGGCGTCTGCAATACAGCTCAGAAAATGGCGCTGTATGACTTGCAGCAGTGGTCGCTTGCCTTGCAGGCCGTGCTGCCGAATTTCTTTGCCACCATCAACTGCTCGATCACCACGTTGCCGGTGAACTGCACCATCACCATTCAATGGGCTGAAGCGGGTGTGGCCCTCAACGCGCAGCAAACCAACATGGCCAATCTCGCGGTGCCCACCTACACCGTGTTCGTGGAGCCGTAAACGCAATGAAACTCCAAAGA
The DNA here is from genome assembly GCA_040004115.1 of Gammaproteobacteria bacterium. GTDB lineage: Bacteria > Pseudomonadota > Gammaproteobacteria > Steroidobacterales > Steroidobacteraceae > Bog-1198. Next base: position 12,370 of record JBDUBO010000108.1, read on the forward strand.
ACCCAAAACTTGAGCCAACGTACGAGCGGTTTTACGCAGAGTACGCGCGGTTTCACGCTGGTTGAATTGATGATCGCCATCTTGATCGGGCTGTTCCTGACGGCCGGACTACTCACATTGGTGCAGGCGATGAAGCGCACCACCACCTCGCAGTCAGGTCTGTCGCAGCTGCAGGACAATCAGCGGCTGGCGATGAGTCTGATCGCCAATGCCGTGCAATCTTCCGGTTATTTTCCCAGTCCCTTGGTGAATACTGCAGCGACGATTTTCCCGCTGACCACGGTGGCGCCGATCTTCGCGGCCGGCCAATCGATGACCGGCGGGCACACCAGCGCGACCGTCCCGGACACCATCGTCATGCGCTATTCCACCTTGGGGGGCGACAACGTGATGAACTGCGCCGGCACGACCTCGGCCGCGCCGACGACGTGGACGGCGACGCTTAATATCGATGTAGCCAACCAGAATCTGCAGTGCGTGTTGTTCAACAGCGCCACCAATATCACGACCACGGTGCAGCTCGTCAACGGCGTTACCAATATGCAAATCCA
>JBDUBO010000109.1:0-12893 GCA_040004115.1 Gammaproteobacteria bacterium
CTGGATAGGGATGGTGCCGCGGCTTAAGGAGCTCGATTGGCAGTACGTGGCGGCGGGTAGTGGGGCGAGGACGTAAGCGGTCGCTTAGCTATCAGATACCCGCAAAGCTGCATTGCCAATGCAGGGTGCAGCTGCGGGCCTATGAAATCGGCTGTCGAAAGCGACATCGTTCTTCACTACGCGTCGAGAGATGATTAAGCCGCCGCGCGCGAGACCCTGCGTCATGAGAACTGCAGGTAGCCAATGAATTGTATCAATCAATGTTTGCCGTCAGAAAAGGTGGGTTGACTGTAGGCAGTTTGCGATCACTAACGCGGGATGACGCGCATCGTAGGCCGACCGCATGCTCTGCATGCGCCACGTGGGTTCAGAAGTTGAGTTGCTCAAGCTGCGACAAGTCGCTGCTGAACACACCGCTGAGTTCAAAATACGCAAGTATCGGCAGCAGAATCAGCGAAACTATGCTGGATATGCGCACCAAACGCGCCATGCCTTCGGTACTGCAATTGACCGAGCACCGGTAGGTGCCGACGATGACGTACGCGGAGTAGAGGCAGCCGCCGATAGTGTATAGCCGCATCAGGAATGCGTTGTCTGGGTCGAGGAAAAACTCCAGGCAACCGTACACCAATGAGCCCGCGACGCCGTATAGCCAGAATACACGCGCCACTGAAAGCTTGGCCTGAAGGGGCGCCTGTATGAACTGGGTCGGGGTCACGCCGTTATCTTAGGCGCCTTTGACGCACGTAACATAGCTCTTCCGTCGGAGTAACCTTGCAATATATTCATCTGGCTTGGATCAGATCTTCCGGTGCGGCGGGGAGCTCACTGGCCGGTCGGGGTTCGGCGAACCGGTGCTTGGCGCCGTTGCGGCCATTACAGCCTTGCGTCACAGTGTGTTGCAGTCGCGTTCCGGTGTTGGGTGGCGTACCTGGGGGGGGGAGACACAATGGCAGATCCGAGCCTTGGCAATAAAGGTCAGTGTCGATGCGGGCAAGTTCACTTTAAGGTGAGATCGAAGCCGCTAGTTACCATGGCATGTCATTGCACCGGGTGTCAGCGCATGACGGCTAGTGCATTTTCTTTGAGCGCTCTATATGCGAGCAATCAATTCGAAGTGACGCGAGGCGAAGCTGTCATCGGCGGGTTACACGGCGCCACACGTCACTTTTTCTGCGCACATTGCATGAGTTGGCTATTTACGCGCCCCGAAGGAATGGATCAATTTGTAAACGTCCGGGCGACAATGATGGATGAGGCACGCTCGTTTCGTCCCTTTCTCGAAACTTACACCGAAGAGATGCTGCCGTGGGCTGCAACACCGGCCGTACATAGCTTTGAGAGATTCCCACCGCGCGAGCGCTTTCCCGAGTTGATCGCGGAATTCGCAAAGCAATCCCAGTAGGCTGAGCATGGGGCATTCGAGGTTCAAAGGATAGGCGATCGTCTGACTTTTCATGATTCGAATCGAACACATTGCGCTGTGGACCGAGGACATCGAGCGCCTGGTTCATTTTTATTCCAAATACTTCAATGGCACGGCCGCAGAGACGTACGTCAATGCGGCGAAAGGCTTCGAGTCGCGCTTTCTAAGCTTTGAGGGCGGCGCAAGGCTTGAATTGATGAAGAGTTCGAAATTGGAGGCGGTGAAGCACGCGCGCGGCGCTCAGCGAATGGGCCTTACGCACTTGGCGGTGTCGGTAGGTGGGGAGTCCGGGGTCGATGAAGTGACGAATCGCTTGCGGCGCGATGGGTATGACGTTGTGGACGGACCGCGCCGCACAGGGGATGGCTATTATGAGAGCGTGATCTTGGATCCTGATGGTAATCGCATTGAGATCGCGGCGTGAGTTGCGGCCGGGTCTTTGCATATTTGGTTGCGCTGACATGGATGTCGGCGGCAAATGCGGCGGATGTGCCAAGGGATGCGGCCGGATTCACGACGTACGTCGCGGAGCAATTGCGCAAAGAGGCCGCGGGCGTTTCTGTGACCATCAAAGGCCCGTTGACGCTGGGCGTCGGTGGTGTACAGGCCAATCTCGATCGTATCTATGACTTTTGTAAGAGAGATGCGGAGGGGTGCGCGCACGAAATCGAGAACTACATTAACGCGGTCGTGCAGGTCTATCAGGACCAGAATGCCGCGCCGTCTCGAAATGCCGTGCGGGTGGTATTACGGACCGAGCAATACGTTCAGCGGGTGCAGGGGTCGGCGCCGGCCGACGCGTCTGCAATGCAGCCGCGGCCGTTTGCCCCAGGGTTGGTTGTTCTGCCGGCGCTCGACTCGCCTCAGACCATTCGAATGCTCAACGAGAAGGACGATAAGGCCTTGGGGCTTACTGCTGAAGAGGTGTACCAGGTTGGACTCAAGAACACGAGCGCGGGATTGAAGCCGCTGATGCAGGTCGCCAAGGCGGCAAAGCGCTCCGAGATCGGGCAACTGGTGGGTGATGCCTATGAGCCCACTCGTCTGGTGCTGCATGACGATTGGGCGCCGCTTGCCGCTGCGCAGGGCGGAAAGCTCATTGTCGTCGCGCCGGCGACCGATGCGGTGTTTTACATTGGAGACGACACGCCGGTCGCCATCGATGCACTTCGCACAGTGGCTAGGAATGTGTTCAGTCGCGCGCCGAACCGCCTGTCGGAGACACTGCTCCGGTGGCGCGCCGGCGGATGGGAAGTGGTCAAATGACGGGGACGGGCCAGCGAGTGCGCGGCGCTGGTGTCGGCCGTCGTACGGGGGCTTAGTAGGTAATGGACCGCGCACCGCGGACGCCCCAGGGGGCAGCTGGCCGCTTGGTCGCGGTCTCCGAGTTCATTAATGGCGGGGAGGTACCCAATGCGGTTCTCCGCACGCCGCCGCGTTTGCCGATATAATTTAGGGACACTTGGAGAAAAGGCGTGGTTTCCACGCTGTCAATGTCAATGAAGCCGCTTTCAAAGCTATTTCGCTCAGAACCGTCGTCGCCGCTCACTTTGGAAGCCCAACTTGCGGCCCTGGAGGCTGGACCTGCGGATGTCATCATCGCCGCCGCCTTGGGCGATGGTAATGAAGTGCTGCGCACAGCGGCGGTACGCAAATTGCCGGATGGCGAGGTATTGAGACGGCTGGCGGGGTTCGACGCAGGTGCGTCAGCCGTGCCGGTTGTCGAAGGAGCGACGGCGTCAAACACAGCGGCGTCAAACACAGCGGCGTCGCCACCTGCAGCCTCGTCGCCACTCGAGCGGGTCGCGCAGGAGCGGGTGGCACAACTCGTCGATGCGGGGACGATAAAGTTCGCGGAGCTGAGTCCGGTGGGGAACACCGCCGCCGTTTTGTCGGTTGCGGGGATGTGCCGCGATCCTGCGTATCTGGCGGAGGCTCTGGCCTCGATCAGCAATTTGCAGCGGATCGCGACGCTCGTCATCGAGGGGTCTTCAAGCCGGATTAGACAGCTGGCGGCGCAGCGCATCGAGGATCCCGCGGAGCTGACGCGCTTGCTCAAGCTGGCGCGCGACAAGGACAAGAGCGTCTACAAGATCCTCAAGCAGAAGTACGACGCGCTGCGTGCCGAGGAGGAGCGCATCGCGCAGATCGAGAGCGATGTCAATTCGTCATGTGCGTCGTTGGAGCATATCGGCCAGCGGGTGTATGACGCGAATTATACGGCGTCGTTCGAGTACTACCAGGCGCAGTGGCGCAAGGTGGAGGCACTGGCGGCGCCGGGAATCCAGGAACGGGCGCGCGCGGCAATCGATCGTTGCCGTGCGGTCATCGACGCGCATTTACAAGAGCTGGCGGAGCAGGCGGCCGAGGTATCACGGCACGCAGCGCAGTTGCAGGCGCGCGAGGCGAGTCGGGCGGCGGCCATCGTCCAGGCTGCGGAAGAAGCGCAGCAGCAGAGCGAGGCGGAGGCGCTCGCTGCCGCGGAGGCGGCGAGGATTCGCGAGGAGGAGGATAAGGCGCGCGCTGAGCGGTTGGCGGCGGAGGCGGCGGCCGTGCGCCGGATCGGCGGCCTGATCGGGCAGGTGAACAGCGCGATTCGCGAGGGCAATACCGGCCGGGCGGCGGGACTGCGCCGCGCCATCGAGGAGAAATTGCCGACGGCGCCGGTGGTGCCGGCCTATATCGAAAAGCAGGTGCATCAGCTCGACGCCAAACTCAACGATCTCAAGGAGTGGAAGGATTTTGCGGTGGCGCCGAAGCGCGCGGAGCTGATCGCGGAGATGGAGGGACTGATCGGGTCGACGGAGGCCCCGCAGGCGCTGGCGGATCGGATCAAGCAATTGCAAGAACAGTGGAAGACCATCAGCAAGGGGATCGTCAGCGATTCTGAAGCGGATTGGCAGCGCTTTCATCAAGCTGCACAGACTGCTTACCAGCCGTGCCGCGACTACTTCGAGGCGCAGGCCAAGCTGCGGCAGGAAAACGTGGAGAAGCGCAAGGTCGTGGTCGCACGGCTGCAGGCTTTCGAGACGGCGCAAAGTGCCGAGCATGCGGATTGGCGCGCGGTCGCGGCCGTGCTGCGCGAGGCACCGCGCGAATTTCGGCAGCATTCTCCCGTGGAACGCGCCGCCGGCCGGGCAGTTCAAGAGGAGTTCGACGCTGCGATGGGGCGGCTGCAAGGTCGGATCGATGAGTGGTACGCGCAGAATGTCGCGGAGAAGAAGTCGCTCATCGAGCGTGCGCAGCAGTTGCTCAGCAAAGAGGACGGGCGCGAGGCGACGGATGGGGTGAAGCGGCTGCAGGCGCTGTGGAAGGATGTGGGCAGCGCGCCGCGCGATCAAGAACAGGCGCTGTGGAATGAGTTTCGCGCGCAGTGCGACGGGGTATTTCAAAAGCGCCAGCAGGCGTATTCCGACTACGCGGCGGGTCTCGAGGCGCACAAGGGACAGGCGGTGGCGCTGTGCGAGGAAGTGGAGCAGGCGGCGACTTTATCGGGGCCGGCATTGCTCGAGGCGACGGCGAAGCATGCGCAGTGGCGTGCTTCCTTCGAAAGTTTGGGAGAAATACCGAGAACCGATGAGCGTGGGCTGCGCGAGCGCTTCGAGCGAGCGATCAAGCTTTGCCAGACCCGCGTGTCACAACTACGAGCACATGACAAGGAGCAGTCGTTCGGCCATATGCTCGAAGCTGCACGGCAAATTCGCGTGTATGGGTGGATGGTGGCGCACGGCGGCGAATCCGCCGATCGTGACGCGCTCAAGCACGCCGCAGAGTCGTTCATCGCGGGCGTGCAGCAGTGGCCGAAAGGCGGCGCGCAGGCGCTGAAAGATGCTTGGTTGAAGGCGGAGTCCGCTACGGTGGCCGATCTGCCAGACCATGAGAAAGCGCTGCGGATGCTGTGTATTCGCAGCGAGATTCTGACCGATAAGCCGACGCCGACGGAAGATCAGCCCTTGCGCCGGGAATATCAGGTGCAGCGCTTGATGAAACACATGGGTCAGGGAAGCAGCGCGCCACCCGATGAATTGGATGCGTTGGCGCTCGAATGGGTGCGCGTCGGACCGGTCGCGGCGGCGACTCAGGAGTCCTTGCTAGTGAGGTTTTTGAGTTGCCGGTGAGATTCGTGTGGCCGCTGATTTCGATACGCGGCAGCGGCACTAGCGCTAGGAAATGGAATAGCCGCCGTCCACCGGAAGAGTAACGCCGGTGATGAAATCGGCGGCGTGAGATGCCAGAAATATCGCGGCGCCGGCCGTTTCATCCGCCTTGCCCCAGCGATGACACGGCGTTCGGTCAAGAATCATCTGATTGAAGCCTGCCCAGTTGGGATCCGGGTTATTCCAGGCTATCGCTGTCATGTCGGTCTCGATCCAGCCGGGTGCAATGGCGTTGACTTGAATATTGTGCGGGGCAAGCTCGATTGCCATCGATTTGGTCAGCTGCACGATGGCGCCCTTCGCAGCGCTGTATGAAGGCAGCGCGCCTGCGCCAAAAATCGAGTACATGCTGGCGAGGTTGATGATCTTGCCGCGCCGGCGCTGCACCATCGATGCCGCCGCCATCTTGGAAAGCAGGAAGCTGGCGTTGAGGTGCGTTTCGATGGTCGTGTCCCAAGAATCAGCGGACTCGTGCAGCACACCGCCACTAACCATTGCAACGCCTGCGTTGTTCACCAGGATGTCGACAGCGCCGATGGCGCGTTCCACGTCAGCCAGCGCCTTGCCCAAGGTCGCACGTTTGGTGACATCAAGATGCAGTGCAATAGAAGGCACACCTATGGCCTTCAATTCGGCGAGAACTCGATCGTTCTTCGCTTCGTTTCTTGCAAGTACGGCGATGGAAGCACCTGCGCGCGCCATTCCGAGCGCGATGGCTCGGCCAATGCCGCCGTTGCCGCCGGTCACTATCGCCACGCGGCCGCTGAGATCAAAGGGTGAGGGGGTGTTCGACATCAGACGGAGCCTACTGTACCCGCGTGCACTTGGCGTTCGTATTCCGCCGCGTCGAAATGGCCCTTGGATTCGGCAATCAGGCCGTCGCTGCCAAAACGCCATTCTTCGTACCCTATGATGCGCACCGGTTTACCGGTGCCGCCGGGGCCGGTATTGGTACCGCGCAGCGTCCAATGATATTCGATGCCTGTGGCGTCACTGGTCACTTTGTCCATGGTGATGAGCAAATCCGGAAATGCAGTCATGAAGGCCTGTGCGGCAGCTGTGATCGCCATACGGCCGACCGACGGATTCCCTTCGTTGATCTTTAGGGAGCCGGCAGGGGAAAAAAACGCAGCGACGGCGGCGGCGTTCTGACTGCACCAGGCTGCTGTGTATCGGGTCGCATAATCGTTCAGTTTGGGTGGATTCACGAGATGCCTCTAGCGTTGGGCGGCTACTTCGACGCTGGGGCGGCAGCCGCGAGTGCCGTTGTCGAAAGAGGGCAGAGTTGTACACGAATCAGTAGGGCTTAGGATACGGCCAGCTGCCGACGGGTTACCTTCTGTTGCAGCCAGACCTTGGTCGCTACGCGAGCCGGAGCGCCGGAGCTTGCAGCTGGCGCCTCGTCGCGGGTAGGAACCATATACAGCGTTTTGGGTCCATGATTGGAGACCTCAAGGGCGAAAACGCGAGTGGATTCTAGGCATGGAACAGTCACGCTGGGGGCTTCGGCGATATGCCACGCTGCTGGGGGTGGTGTTCGCTCATATGGCTTTGCTGGCGGCGATGATGATGGGGTCGCGCGCAATCGACACCGCCGAGGTGGCGAATCAGTCGGTTGAACTTCTGTATCTGCCGCCGGCAAAGATGCCGAGAGTTCGCGCGGAGAACTCCTTGCCGCGGCGCTTGAGTTCGGATACGGCAATCCCCATTGCGCCGCCGGTGTTCGACTCGACGGCGACGTCACCGTCGCCTGCCGCGTCCGGATCGAATGGCAACGGCACGGGCGTGGACTGGCGGGCGGAGGCGCGCCGCGCGGTGCAAGCCTTCGAGATTCGCAGCCATCGGCCGAAGAGCGAGTACTCCATGCCGGGCTCGGCGGCGGAGGACAATTGGTGGCCGCAGGGGCGGCACTTTGCGGGCGAGCAATACAGGGACGTCAACGGCGATTGGATTGTATGGATCAATGCCAGTTGCTACCAGGTAGCGAGTGCGGGAGCGAGCGCACAGACGCCCGGCGTGCTGCTCCCCCAGACCATCTGTCCCGGTGAGTCGGCCAATCCACGTGGCGGTAAGACGGGAGTTACCAATCGGGGTTGGGCAACTCGCTGAACACCTCTTTGAGCGCGGCGCCCCAGCGCGTGCGGATCGTGGTGAAGTATTCATTGTCCATGTCGAGGCTCACATGCGTTGCGAGCTTGAATTCGTCGCGCCGAATGATGGCAAGATCGAGCGGCGGGCCCACGGATAGATTGGACCGAATGGTCGAGTCCATGGAGACCAGGGCGCACTTGCAGGCGTGCGCGAGGCTGCTGGTTCGGGAAATAACGCGATCGATGATGGGTTTGCCGTACTTGGTTTCGCCGATCTGAAAATAGGGCGTGTCGAGCGAGGACTCGATGAAATTGCCGGCGGAATAGACATAGAACAGCCGCGGCTCTTCGCCCTTGATCTGACCGCCCAAAATAAATGTGCCGTTGAATTCATGGCCGTGCTCCTCGAGCGACTTGCCGTCGCGCTCGTGGATTTCGCGCAGCGCGTCGCCGACCACGCGTGCGGCGTTGAACATGTTAGCGGCGCGAAAGATGCGGGTGGGCTGGGCGGAGTGTTCGGGGGCCTCGTGCAGGAGGTTGACCACCGCCTGGGTAATGGCGAGGTTACCCGCCGACATCAGTACCAGCGCCCGGTCGTCGCTGCGCTGAAACGTCGCCATTTTACGAAAAGTATTGACTTGATCGACGCCGGCGTTGGTGCGTGAATCGGACAGCATCACGAGGCCGGTGTCGACCAACAAGCCGACGCAGTAAGTCATGGAGAAATTCTACCTGAACTGTTGCCGCAGACGATGACCCGTGTCGCAGTCGCTATTGCTGCTGTAGGGCGGACTCGGCAACCAGCACATTGGCCTCCATTTTCTCGCCGCCGCCCCCCTGGCGCACGCCGCGAACGGGTGCGGCGTCCAAGTAGTCGCGGCCGACGGCGAGGCGGCAGTAGGTGCGCACCGCGGGCCGTTTATGGGTGACGTCCATGCTTTGCCAGCCGATATCTTGCCCGAGCCAGACATCGACCCAGGCATGGCTGGCGGCATCGCTGGCGTCGCCGGTGTAAAGATAGCCGCTGACATAACGCGCGGGCATGCCGACGGCGCGAGCGGAGGCGATGTAGACATGCGCATGATCCTGGCAGACGCCTTCGCCGCTTTTAAATGCGACCGCTGCGCTGTCTTGTACGTCGCTGGTGCCGGACTTGTAGCGCACGGCGCCGAACACTGCTTCGGCGAGTGCGAGGGCGCGGGCCTTGGGATCGGTGACGGCCTGCAGGGTGCTCTGTGCAAAGGCGCGCAGTTCCTCGCTGGGAGAAGTGAGTTGAGTAGGGGCGAGATAGGCGAGCGGTGAGAGCGGGCCGTCATCCTGCCGGCCCTCGGTGTCGGCGGTTTCGACCACGCCGCGGACGACGATGGTGATTTCGCGGTGCGGCACTTCGATGGTGAGCAGATGCGAGATATTGCCGTAGGCATCCACTTGCTCGAGGCGCCGGCCGGGGGCGGTGATGGTCCACGACAGGGCGCGCTGACTCAAGTCGCGGCGCGGCGTGAGGTGAAGGCTCTGCACGCTGTATTTGACGGGCCGCTCATAACGGTAGCTCGTCTCGTGTCGAATGTGCATCTGCATGGGCTCACGCCTCCGCTGGGGGTAACAGGAAATCCGACGCGATGCGATCGCCCAGATCGCGCAGCCGCGTGAGGAATTGCTCGAGAAATCGCGGCAGGCCGAGCGCGGTGATTTCCTCCATGCGGCTGAAGTGCAGCATGGCATGCATTTCACCCGCGCGGCGCTCGGTTTCGGACGATTGCTCGTTCGAGACTGATTTGAGGTTGCCATAGACCTCTTTGCAGCAGCGCAGCAGCGAGCGCGGCATGTCGTCGCGCAGAATCAGCAGTTGCGCCACCCTGAAGGGCGTGATGACGTCGCGGTAGACGCGCCGGTAGACCTCGAAGGCGGAGAGCGCGCGTAGCAGCACGCTCCATTCATAGGGATCGGGCACTACGCCGGCATCGGCGCCAGGGACGAGGTCGCCTTGATGCGCCGTGAGAATGCGGGCGGTGCTGTCGGCGCGCTCGAGGAAGGTGCCGATACGAGTGAAGTGGAAGGCTTCGTCGCGCATCATGGTGCCGATGGTGACGCCTCGGGTGAGGTGCGAGCGCTCCTTGACCCACTCGACGAATTCGCCGATGTCGGGCGATGAGCGGCGTGCGACCAGCGAGCGTACCTCGAGCCAGGTGGAATTGAGAGTTTCCCACAGTTCCGAAGTCAATGAGCCGCGCACGGCACGGGCGTTTTCGCGCGCGGCACGCAAGCAGCTAAAGATGCTGCCGCCATAGTCGCGATCGAGGCTCACGAATTCGAACACGGTACGGGGTTCGACGGCGTCGTAGCGCTCGTTGTAGGCCTCGTCCATGTGAAGCGCGATCATGGTGGACTGCAGGGACTTCTCAAGGGTGTCGGCGGAGTGCGGCAGCAGCGACATGCGATTGTGCGCGTCGACCAGGCGTGCAAGGCTCTCGGCGCGCTCGATATAGCGCGACATCCAGTAAAGATGATCGGCGGTACGGCTCAGCATTCGGCGCAGCTCAGTGTCGGGCGTGGGCTTGGCATCAGTTCTCCAGCACCCACGTATCTTTGGTGCCGCCGCCCTGCGAGGAGTTCACAACCAGCGAGCCGTCGCGCAGCGCGACGCGGGTGAGTCCGCCGGGGACGATGGTGACGTCGCGTCCGGAGAGCACGAACGGGCGCAAATCAATATGCCGCGGTGCGAGGCTGTGGTCGGCAAAGGTCGGGCAGGTGGACAGTGCGAGGGTGGGCTGCGCGATGTAGCGTTCGGGAGTGGCGATGATTTGCTTGCGAAAGGCGCTGATCTCGGTCTTGGTGGCCGCGGGGCCAATAAGCATGCCGTAGCCGCCGGCGCCGTGAACCTCTTTGACCACGAGCTCGGGTAAGTGGGCGAGCACGTATTCCTTGTCTTCCTTATTGCGCAGCATCCAAGTGTGCACATTGCCGATGATGGGTGATTGGCCGAGATAGAAGCGGATCATCTCAGGTACGTAGGGATAAATCGATTTGTCGTCGGCGACGCCGGTGCCGATGGCGTTGGCGATGGTGATGCGGCCGGCGCGATAGGCGGTGAGCAGGCCGGGTACGCCCAACATCGAGTCGGGGCGAAACACCAGGGGATCTAAGAAATCATCGTCGATGCGCCGGTAAATCACGTCGACGCGCTGCGGGCCTTGGGTGGTGCGCATGAATACTGCTTCATCACGGACGAAGAGATCCTGGCCTTCGACCAGTTCGATGCCCATCTGCTGAGCCAAGAAGGCATGCTCGAAGTAAGCACTGTTGTGCGCACCGGCGGTCAACAAAACGACGGTGGGGTCGGCGACGCCCGTTGGGGCGACGCTGCGCAGATTGTCGAGCAGTACGTCGGGGTAGTGATCGACGGGGGCGACGCGGTTTCCGGAGAAGAGCTCAGGGAAGAGCCGCATCATCATCTTGCGATTCTCGAGCATGTAGGAGACGCCGGAGGGGACGCGTAGGTTGTCTTCGAGCACGCGGAATTCGCCGGCGTCATCGCGCACGATGTCGATACCGGCGATATGGGCGTAGATGCCGCCGGGGACGTCGACGCCTTGCATCTCCGGGCGGTATTGAGAGTTGCACAGAACCTGTTCCGCGGGGACCACGCCCGCCTTGAGGATTTGCTGGTCGTGGTAAATGTCGTGAATGAAGGCGTTGAGCGCCCGCACCCGTTGCTTGAGGCCGGTTTCCAGTCGGATCCACTCCTCCAGCGGCAGGACGCGCGGCACGATGTCGAAGGGGATGAGGCGCTCAGCGCCTTCCTCTTGTCCGTAGACGGCGAAGGTGATGCCGACGCGATGGAATAGGGCGTCCGCCTCGGCGCGTTTTTGCGCGAGTCGTTCGGGGGGTTGCTCGGTGAGCCATTGGGCGTAGCGCAAGTAGTGCGGCCTGGCCGCGCTGTCGCCCATGTACATTTCGTTATACGGTTTACTGGCCAAATACCCCCCTTGCGCTTGGGATGTTGAGCGAATTCCATGCCACCCAAGGGTGCTCGCACTCAATCATGTACTTAAGAGCTATACAGCTGCAATCGTGCACCAAATGAAGGCGCGTGCGGCGCGCGGTGCGCTCGGGATTGGTGCGTTAGACGTTCAAGGTGCGGGCAAGTTCGGCGGCGAGAGGAATGGCGGGGTCGCCTGGAAAGCGAGTCGGGAAATCGGCCAGCAGGGTGCGAGCGACCCGGCGAGCGCCGCCGCCGGCGGCGGCGATGCGGGCGATTTGCAGGGTAGCGGTGGCGGATTTGGGGCGGAATGCCGGGTCGTCGGCGAGGCGCTTCGCCACGAGATCCAAGGCTTCGCCGGTACGTTTGAGGGTGAGGAGGCGCTCGAGATATTCCTGGGTGAGGCGGGTCAAGTAGCGGGAATCGCCCCAGGCGGCGACCCGCCCGCAGAGCCAGCGGTAGTGCTCGGGATCGTGGCGGCACCGGGATAGCCAATCCTGCAATAGTTGCCAGCATTCGATGTGCGAGCCGGCGCGCATTTTGCCGTATGCCTCGGCGACGTCATTCTGGCTTTGGCGGAGGTCGTCGGCATCTTCGCGTTCTTGGTCGCGCTCAGGTGAAGTCCAGGTTTCGAGGCCGAGCTCATGGCGCCGCTCGTAAAGGGCGCCGCCGAGAGCGCTGAAAATGGAAAGAATGCAAAACATCAATGTCGCGATTTGCAGAGGTAACCATAGTTCCCAATGTCTTAGTAACGCGATAAGTAGGGAGTAGCCGCCGATGATGCCTAGAACGAGGGGGTACATGGGTCCGAGTCCGATGATCACGCGCACCCAGGCCACGGGGTAGGCGGCCTTGAAGATGTTTCCCTCCATGCCAAGGACCGCGACCGAGGCGGGTAGAAAGAGGAGTGCGACCGCGGCGATGACGACGGCCGGCGCCGGCCCCATGCGGAGATAGGCGAAATGCACGGCGACATAGATCAGGCCCAGGATCGCGAGCTGGGCGAGCGGGCGTTGCTCGTTGAAGGGATTCACCATCTGGATGTCGAGGGTGGGAGGCTCGTCGAAGCCGCGAACGGTGTGGTCAAATAGGACGTAGGCGTATTTGAAGAACCAGGACGTCACGACGAAGGCCAGCGGGATGCCCATGAGTCCGGCTTTGGCGGCGAGGAAGAGGAGGAAGGCGAAGACGAGCAAGACGGCAGCTGCTCCCCCGCGGGTGGGGCGGAGGAGGTGGCGGGT
>JBDUBO010000110.1:0-12850 GCA_040004115.1 Gammaproteobacteria bacterium
GTCGGTCGGGTAGTGATGCGTACTGATGAAATCGGCAGGCAGATCGTTCGCGCTGCAGAAATTCACAAAATCGTCGATCCAAGCGTTCGCCGCCGTGGCTGGCCCCCCGACCTTCAGCATCTTATCGATGCCTTTGAGGGTTTCGACGGTGTAACGGTACAGTTCAAAATAGTCGCTCTTTTCACCCGTGCCGAACGCAGTCAGATTGGGCTCATTCCAGACCTCGAAAAACCACTGCCTCACCTCGCCGATGCCATATCGCTCCACCCAATGCAGCACTAATTTTCTGATCAATGTCGACCATTGCGCATAGTCCTTCGGTGGTGAGACGTTTGCGCGATAGTGAAATACCGTATGATCGCCCGAGGACAGAATGGACGGCATGAAACTCAATTCCACGAAAGGTTTCATGCCGATCGAAAGAAGAAAATCTAGAATCTGGTCGGCATTGAAGAACGAGTAGATTAAGCTCTCACCCTCGCCCACCAGTGTGCCCATGTCATCGCCCAAAATGCCGTGAAATCGAACATGCTGCATACCGAGATCGGCGTGAGCCTGCTTGAGTTGTGCCTGCCAATCAGCGCGCAAAGCAAGGGTCGCGTGACCGCTGCCGACGGTGTGTTCCCAAAAATGCGGAAACTCCGTGGCGCGTCCGGCTAAATCACTTGAAAACATAATCGTCATGCCTCAGCCAGTAGAAGCTCTCGATAGCGATAGCGACGCAAAATATATTGCGATCGGCCGGCGGAACGATCACTTCGGTCACGATGCGTTTGGACCTTCATTGATCAACCCTCTTTGGCGAGTGCCCGTGCGTGCGCAGGTCTGGCGAGAACGCGCCTCACGTACTCGTCTATGACGGATGATTTCTCGATCATCGGGCTCTGCGCAAACATGGCGAACGTCGTCCCATAGAGGACATCCGCGGCGCTAAAGCGTTCGCCGAGAATGTAGGGGCCCGCAGAGATTGCCTTGATTATCGCGGACATCGCTTCTTCAATGGGAACCCAACCCGCAGTGGCTCGCGGGACCTCAGTCTTCAAGAACTTCGACATGATCGCAGGTTCCAATACTCCCGTGTAATAGGCTAGCCACGAAAGATAGGGACCGCGGTCGCGTTCGCCGATCAATGGCCCAATGCGGTTCTTGGGGAATTTATCGGTCAAGTAGAGCGCGATGGCCGGCGATTCGAATACGACGATCCCATCGTCTGAAATCACCGGAACCTTGCCGTGGGGATGGGGGTTCGCGGGATCGACCTCACCGCCGCTGGCAATACTCGAGCTTACCTGCTTGATCTCGTAGGGCGCCTCCAATTCCTCGAGCAAGAATATGAATCGTGCAGAGCGCGTCTTGGGACGGTGGAACAGGGTAATCATTGGCAATTCTCCGGTTACGGCAAACTTCACCTTCATCTCTCATGCTGGCACTGGACTCCGCTATGCCTTGGGGGTAAAAATATCCGCTGCTCTAATACAATCAACTGCGAGATTTCCCCTTGAAACAAGTATGTCATCGTCTATCGCGTTCGGCCCTGATGGCAGCCGCCTTAATCTTGAGCGGCATTGCCACCGCAGCCCCTTCAGACATGGCCGCCTCTCAGAAGCCACTGCCGGTGGCGCTGGTCGACGCCTTGAACAAGGTCGCGGGCGGCCCGCACAAGGGTTTTCGTGCCAATCATGCCAAGGGCATCATGGTGGAAGGAACATTCACCCCGGCGAAGTCTGCGCCTACCTTAAGCAAGGCGCCGCACTTCATCAAAACGGTTCCCGTCGTGGTGCGCTTCTCCGACACCACCGGCGTGCCCACTATGCCCGACGCAGCCCCTGACGCCAGCCCGCATGGCATGGCCATTCGCTTCAAGCTACCGGATGGCGCCAGCACGGACATCGTCAGCATCTCGTCGGATAGCTTTCCGGTCGCCACGCCGGAGGACTTTCTGGCGCTGCTGACCGCAGCCGGGAACAGCGGACCCGGCGTTCCCAAGCCTACACCCATCGAACAATTCCTCGGCAGTCATCCGGCCGCGCTGAAATTCGTCAGTACGCCCCGTCCGCTACCCGATAGTTTCGGCACCTTGACCTTTTACGGTGTCAATGCCTTCAAGTTCACTAATGCCCAAGGCGTGAGCCATTACGCGCGCTATCAGTTCGTCCCGGAAGCGGGCGAACACGCGCTGACCCCGGAACAGGCCGCCAAGGCCGATCCCAACTACCTGATGGACGAACTGCCCCGACGCCTGGCCATGGGACCGGTGAAGTTCCGGCTGCAGGCCCAAGTGGCCATGGACGGGGACCCCACCAATGATGCAACCAAGGTGTGGCCCGCTGACCGTGAGATCGTGGTGTTGGGGGTCATTACCCTGAAGATCGTGACCGCGGATCAAGTGGCGGCGCAGAAAATCATCATGTTCAATCCCTTGAGCCTGCAGGCGGGCATCGAACCTTCCACCGACCCCGTGCTCTTGGCCCGCCCTTCGGCCTACGGTGTCAGTTACAGCCAGAGAATTCTGTAGGGTCTCAGGCGCGAAATCATGCACCAGCCCGCTGCCGATCGCTACGCGAGGATTCCCTATGCCCGCTGCGGCCACAGCGGGCTGCGACTGCCGCGCATTTCCTTAGGGTTGTGGCAGAATTTCGGCGGCACTTCGCCCCCGGATCGCGCCCGGGACATGATCCTCAAGTCCTTCGACCGCGGTATTACCCATTTCGATCTGGCCAACAACTATGGGCCCCCGCCGGGCTCCGCCGAGGAAACTTTCGGCCGGATTCTGGCCACCGACCTCGCCGCCTATCGCGACGAATTGATCATCAGCACCAAGGCGGGCTATCTCATGTGGCCGGGTCCCTATGGTGAATGGGGCTCGCGCAAATACATCCTTGCGAGCTTGGATCAAAGCCTCGCGCGTATGGGTCTGGACTATGTCGATATCTTTTATTCGCATCGCTATGATCCCGACACATCGCTGGCAGAAACCATGGGGGCGCTCGAAACAGCAGTGCGCAGTGGTCGCGCGATGTACGTCGGCATTTCCTCCTATGGCCCGGCGAAGACCCAGGAAGCCGCCGCCATCCTGCGCAATCTCAAGGTGCCGTTCGTGATTCATCAGCCGTCTTATTCCATTCTCAATCGCTGGGTGGAAGACGGCTTGCTGGACGTACTTGAGCAAGAAGGCTTGGGCTGCATTGCCTTCTCGCCACTCGCCCAAGGGTTGCTCTCCAGCAAGTATTTGCAAGGGATACCGGACTCCTCGCGTGCGGCCCAGGACGATTCGTTCCGCAGGTCCATGCTCACCGACGCCACTCTTGCCAATGTGCGCGCCCTTAATGACATCGCTCGGCAGCGCGGACAGAGCCTTGCGCAAATGGCAATCGCCTGGGTACTGGCCAAGCCCGCCATCACCAGTGCGCTGATCGGTGCGAGCAGCTGGGCACAGATCGACGAGAGTTTAGGTGCACTGGGAAATCTTGAATTCAGCCGGCAGGAACTCGACTCCATCGACCGTCACGCACGCGACGGCGGCCTCAATATCTGGGCCGCATCGAGCCAATCCGGTTGACGAAATTACCTGATCGGCGCTACTTGGCCTTCGCGCTGGGATGCACGGTCGTTGCCGCACTGCCATTGTTCGCCGGTTTCACCCACTGGCCCTGGGAACTGTCTGAAGTGCTGGGCCTGGCGGGTTTTCTTGACTGCATGGCCCTGTGCGCTTGTCCCGTTCGGCCTCGCGAGACAACCCCTGCCACGCTGCTTTCCCTGCGTCGTCATGCAATGCTGGGCTGGATCGCCGTGGCGGCGGCGGCCTTGCACATTGCCCTGGCGCTGGCCGCCGACCACACCGTCGTTGAATACTTAAAGCTCACCTCGCCGCTGTACCAACTCGCGGGAATCGCTGCCTTTCTGCTGCTCGTGATCTTGGTGACAACCTCAGTCGCGAGCCTGCGTCGCCGCCTCTGGCACAGCCATCGCAATTTCCAAGCCATGCACATCATTGCCGGCTGCCTGCTGCTGACACTGTTGGCCTCTCATGTATTGACGACGAGCCGGTATGCCGGCGGCTACGGCCGGCGCGCCGCGGTCATCGCCGTGGCGGCGGGCGGCGTCGCCATACTGCTGATTCGTCGACGCAACGTGAAATTCGCCGTATCTGACGGCGCGCGCCGCTTCGCCTTCGGCCGTCACTCGACTCTCATCGTCGGCGTCATCGCGGCGACCATGCTGCTGCTCACGGCACTGGGCTCCGGACCCATAGGTGTGGTGCTGCGCGAACCCCTGCTGTCTCGCTCGCAGATGCTGCCGTTGACTTTCGATCATGCCAAGCATGTGGAAGTTAACTGTCTTGCCTGCCACCACAACTATGCCGATGGCCGCGGCTTCGACGCCTGTATCCATTGTCATCGCGGCGGCGGCACCACCATCAAAGTCGGCGTAGAGGCGCGATTTCATGATTTCTGCCTGAACTGCCATCGCAACCCCAAGCCCAGCTTCGTGCGCCATGGTCCGGTCTCCGGTTGCACGGCCTGCCATACCGCGGAAATTGTCGCGCCGAAAGCCATGGCTAATAACTAACCGACGAGAAACGGAATCCGTAACATGACTTGTAATCGCATACCGATGGGAACGGTGTGCAACGCCAACCGCCGACTCCGTTGTAGGATTTTACCTACGGAGAATTGCAGCGCCGTCGGACGCGACACCGAAGGCCGCAGTCCGGACACTTTTATGTGTCGCAACCGGCGTCCAGCATCGGCAAGACTAGGCTTATGAAGGCACCATCGTCCATCGATCTGCTGCAGGCGGCGGCCTATGCTCTGATAAGCGACCGCTGTCGCTCATCCTATATTCACGACATCCGCGGAGGACTACAGGCGCTAACTGGGGCCGTCGAACTGTTGGTACGCGCCGCGACGAACCCCGGCCATTCAGCACTCGCAGAGAAGGCCGCCGGGATTGCCAGAAGCGCCATGCTGAATCATGAGAAGTCATTGATGGAACTGTTAGACCGAATTTTGCCGCGGCAGGAGAGCCCAATTATCGTCAATGTAGGGGAATTGGTGAGCGAAGTTTTAAGATTCTTCAGAAATGACGCAGCAAGCAATTCCATAACCTTGCGTTGGGAGGGATCGCAAGACCTCACGGTGTTGGCCGAAGTGCACAAATTTCGCCTGCTATTTCTTGGCCTCAGCATCACGTTGACCGACGGACTGGACGCCGGCACCATCGTCGACGTCAGGGTGACTCGCTCGGGCCCTAACGCCTTGATCGAGTTCTCGCCTGTTATTCCCTGTGTTACCGTCCGTACTCCGGAGGAGCTGTGGGACACCGCCGGCCATCTGATATCGCCGCCCGAATTGCTGGTAGCGCTCGCCCAGGCGTGGGCGTCGGCGAACGGCGGCTCCCTCGACATGCGCGCGGATTCGCACACGGCGAAGGGCATGCGTCTTTTTTATCCGGTGTTCCCTGCCTAGACCCACCGATCCTGCGTAGGCAATTCCCTACAACTGCATGCGGCCCATTCCTGCGCAAAGTACTGCGCAAATTCAACATTATTGCGTGAGCTGATCTTAAAAGTATAAGAAAGGGGAATACCATTCGTGGAACCGCAGGTCGCGCGTCGTGTGCTGTTGCGAGGACGTTCCGGCTTGTCGCCGCCGCTCCAGCGCCACGAATGTCTTCGAGTTGTTGCGCCTGGCGCCGAATCTTTTGGTGACTCAGCTGTCGGCCTCGAGCTACATCGTCGCCGCGCGTGGCCTCGGCGGTAACCCCGTTGCGCAAAACTTCAGTAACAAGGTTTTAATGCTGGTGGATGGCCGCAGCGTGTACTCCCCATTGTTTTCAGGCATCTACTCGGATGCGCTGGATATGATGCTGCAGGATATCGAGAAAATCGAAGTCATCAGCGGTCCCGGCGCCACGCTCTCAGGCGCCAATGCGATGAACGGTGTGATCAACATCATAACGCACCCGGTCTATCTGACCACCGGCTCCTTCGTGGATTTGGGCGTCGGCAACAACGTACAGACGGCGGGCGCCCGTGACGGGTGGGCGAAAGCCCAGGGCTGGTTCCGCTACGATTGGGGACAGATACCGCGCCACCCAGCACGTGCCCGGCACCCAGGATGCAGTCGTTATGGGCGGTAATGTCCTTACCCGCTACCAGCATCACGGCGAACGGTCAGAATTCAGGATGCAAGCCTATTACGATCAGACAGAGCGACGCTCCCCCGGGACCGACGGCGGACTGCTGCTCGACACCTACGATATCGGGATTCCGCAAAGCTTCGCCGTGGGCGCCCACAACCGCGTTATTTTGGGCGGCGGCGAACGCCTGAACCGCTATTCCATCACCAACGGCACAATCATCCTGTCTGTGTCTGTGGAGAAGGATTCGATTCTGATATCGGTCAAGGGCGACGGCATAGGCCTTGCCAGCGAGGCAATTCCGAACCTATTCCAGATGTTCTCGCAGGTTGACTCGGCCATCGATCGCGCGCAGGGTGGATTGGGTTTCGGCCTTGCCCTGGTGAAGGGTTTGATCGAATTGCACGGCGGCACTGTGCAGGTGGCGAGCAACGGGATCGGATGCGGCAGCGATTTCATCATCCGTCTGCCGGGGAGTCTACGGGTGGCCGATACTTCGGAAACGAGCTCAGCCACGCCGCCTCTACCCACCCCTGACGCGTCCCGGCGCAATGTGTTGGTGGCCGATGACAATCGCGATGCTGCAGACACCTTGGGCCTGCTCCTGGAAATGAGCGGCTACGCCGTCACCGTAGCTCACAGCGGTCAAGACGCGCTGCAGAAACTTCTGCGCGATAATCCGGATGCCGCCATTCTCGATATTGGAATGCCCGATCTGTCAGGATACGAGGTCGCGCGCCGTTTCAGAGACGTGTCCCGGCGCGAGGACATCTTCCTGCTCGCGGTTACCGGATGGGGCCAGCAGGACGATATTGCGCGCGCCAAGGCCGCGGGATTCAATGAGCATTTGACCAAGCCCGTCGATCCTGATCGCGTCGAGCGAATGCTGCGCAGCTATCTCGGCGGCGGTGCGGCCAGTGCCGGCGGCACGCCTGCTACGCTCGTATGAATTTCACAAATTATTGATTTATAAAGACGAGGAATTTATGTTTACTTCGCTTCAAAGGCCTCATGGGAACGACAGCGATGCGGCGTCCGAGCTCGGCTTTTTAGACGGCGGCGGCGAGATGGGCGCCCGCATGCGTGCGCTCGATTGGACCAAATCATCCTTGGGCGATCCCGCATACTGGCCGCAATCCCTCAAAACCATCGTGCGCGTGATGCTCGACTCGCGCTATGCGATGTGGATGTTGTGGGGCCCGGAACTGACCTTTTTTTGTAATGACGCGTACCTGCCTACCGTCGGCATCAAGGGCAGTTGGGTGCTCGGCGCGCGGTCCGAAAAGGTCTGGGAAGAAATCTGGCCCGATATCGGCCCCCGCATCGCGCGGGTGCTCGAGCAAGGACAGGCGACTTGGGATGAGGCCCTGCTTCTCTATCTCGAGCGCAGCGGTTTTCCCGAGGAAACCTACCATACATTCTCGTACAGCCCGGTCTACAACGACGCGAGCCGGATCTCAGGAATGCTCTGCGTCGTGACGGAAGTCACCGACCGGGTGATCGGTGAGAGGCGGCTGCGGGTTCTGCGCGATTTGGCGGCGCGCACCATGGGCGTGGAATCGGTCGATGAGAGCTGCGAGCGGCTGTGCGAGGTATTGGGCCGGTATCCCTTGGACACGCCGCTGTGCGCGCTGTACCTTCAGGAAACTCAGGATCGCTTCCGCTGCCATGCCCGAACTGCGGGGATACCCGAGGATATGCTGCCCGCGACGCTGACCGGCGTCGACCCTACTTGGCCGGTGGAGCAAATGCTGCAGGCCGACGCCGCGCAAGAGGTGGCCGACCTGCCGCGGCGGGGCATATCCATCCCGGCGGGACCCTGGCCTGACCTCGTGCAGCGGGCCGTGCTGCTGCCATTGAAGGGTTCCGGATCCGACGATCGGGTCGGGTTTCTCATCGCGGGGATCAGTCCGCGGCGGCCGTTCGATGCCTCCTACGCATCCTTTCTGGAACTGGTGGCGCGGCAAGTGGCCACGGCAATTGCCGACTCGCAAGCCTATGAAACCCAGCGCCGTAGGGCTGAAGCATTGGCCGCAATCGACCGCGCAAAAACCACGTTTTTCTCCAATGTCAGCCACGAATTCCGAACCCCGCTCACCCTCATGCTCGGTCCAGTGGAGGAATTGATCGGCGATGCGCGGCTGCCCAAGGATGTGCGCGATCGCATGACCCTGGTACAAAGAAATTCGCTGCGGCTGCAGAAGCTGGTGAATTCGCTGCTGGATTTTGCACGCATCGAGGCGGGCAGAATTCAGGCTTCCTTCGAACCCACCGATGCTGCCGCGCTGACGCGCGATCTCGCCAGCAGCTTTCGCTCGGCCATCGAACGCGCTGGCCTCAAGTTCGAGGTCGCGTGCGAAGACTTGCGCGAGCCGCTGTATATAGATCGTGAGATGTGGGAGAAGATCGTTCTCAACCTGTTGTCCAATGCCTTCAAGTTCACGCTGCACGGCTCGATCGAGTTGCATCTGCGGCGCGAGGACGCGCACGCCGTGCTGACGGTGGCGGACACCGGCGTGGGGGTGGCTGAGAATGAACTGCCGCGGTTGTTCGAGCGCTTTCACCGGGTGGAAGGCAGCGAGGCGCGAACGCAGGAAGGCTCGGGCATCGGCCTCGCGCTGGTCCAAGAACTGGTGAAACTTCACGGCGCCGTCATCGACGTGGTCAGCGAGCCGAAGCACGGCAGTACGTTTCGTGTGCGCATTCCCCTTGGCTACGCGCATCTGCCGCCGGAGTTCTTGCACAGGCCGGCCGCGTCGAATCGAGCGGCTCTCGGCGCACAGGCCTTTGTCCAAGAGGCTCTGCGCTGGCTGCCGGATGAAAAGATCGAGGGGACCTTGCCTCTACCCGCCTTGGTTGAGGCAGCGAATTCGGCGCGCGATCCGCGTTTTGCCAACACCTTTGGAGCCCGCGTCATACTGGCGGACGACAACGCCGATATGCGTGCCTATGTGCGGCAGTTGCTATCGCCCGCCTATGCCGTTGAAACCGTCGCCGACGGCGAGCAGGCGCTCAGCGCCGCGCGCGCCCTGCGCCCGGACTTGATCCTCACCGATGTCATGATGCCGCGGCTCGATGGATTCGGACTGCTGGCGGCGATACGCCAAGATGAGTCGCTGCGCAGCGTACCGGTGGTCCTGCTGTCGGCGCGCGCCGGCGAGGAAGCCAAAATCGAGGGATTCGATGCCGGCGCCGACGACTATCTCATCAAGCCCTTCTCGGCGCGCGAGCTGATTGCGCGCGTCGGGGCGCTGCTGGAGCTCGGTGCCATACGCCGCGACACGGAACGTGCACTGCGGCTGCGCTCGGCACAGTTTCAAACCTTGCTCAATGAGGCGCCGTTGGGGTTGTATCTGATCGATGCCGACTTTCGGCTCAAGGAAATCAATCCCACGGCGCAATCGGCATTTGGCAATATCCCGGCCCTGATCGGCCGAGACCTCGATGACGTGATGCACATTCTGTGGCACAAGGATTATGCGGATGAGCTGGTGCAGCGGTTCAAGCACACGTTAAAAACCGGAGATCCCTACGTTTCACCGGAACGCATCGAGGAGCGGCGCGACCGCCGGCTCACCGAAGCCTACGAATGGCAGATCAACCGCATCGCACTGCCGGATGACCGCTACGGCGTGGTCTGCTATTTCCGGGATATCTCCAATCACGTGCACGCGCGCAAGGCCCTGCAAGAGGCCGACCGCCAGAAAGACGAATTTCTGGCGATGCTGGCGCACGAATTGCGCAACCCTCTTGCGCCCATCCAGAACGCCAGTACGCTGCTGGCCGCCATCACGCAACATGAGCCCCGCGCGCAGTTCAGCGTCGGCGTAATCAAGCGGCAGATCACCCAGCTGACCCGGCTGGTCGATGATTTGCTCGACGTCTCGCGGATCACCCAGGGACGAATCGAGCTCAAGCGCGAGCCGCTGGAACTTGCCGCCATCATTGCTCAGGCGGTCGAGGTTGTGGATCCCCTGTTCCGCGATCGCCGCCACAAGCTATCGATCGCCGCGGAATACACTCCGCTGCATCTGCTCGGGGACAACGCCCGGCTGGTGCAATGTGTCGGCAATGTGCTCACGAACGCGGCCAAGTACACCGATTCGGGCGGCGACATTCAAATTCGCTCGTTTTCCCAGGGGGAGACCGCCGTGCTGCAGATCACGGACAATGGCGCCGGCATATCGCCGGACTTGCTGCCGAGGATCTTCGATTTGTTCGTACAAAGCGAACGCACCCTCGATCGGTCGCAAGGCGGACTCGGTATCGGCCTGTCGGTGGTCAAGCGCCTCATCGAAATGCATGGCGGCCAAGTCGCCGCGCGCAGCGAGGGCACGGGAAGGGGCGCCTTGTTCGAAATTCGGCTGCCGCTGATCAAGCGCCAGAGCGTGACTCAGGATGCGCAGCGGCAGCCGGACGTCGTCTCGCAAAGGATTCTGGTCGTGGACGACAATGTCGACGCCGCCGATACGCTGGCGCTTTTACTGCAGCTGGATGGGCACCAAGCTGAGGCCGTGTACATGTCGACTGAGGCCTTGGAGAAGGCCAAATCTTTTGAACCTCACGTGGTATTGCTGGACATCGGCCTGCCGGGGATGAATGGCTACGAACTCGCCGAGAGGCTACGGGCAATGCGCGAATTGACCGGCATGCGATTGATCGCGCTAACCGGCTATGGCAAGGCCGAAGATCACGATAGGACCAAGGCCGCCGGCTTTGACGATCATCTCGTCAAGCCCGTCGACGCAATGACGCTCAAGCTGGCACTCGCACGCGGTTCACAGACGCGGCACTGACGGAGACCGTATAATCCGGCGAATGAAAATCGCCGCCATCTCCGACATCCACGGCAATCTAATTGCGCTGAATGCGGTGCTGGCCGATATTGCGCGTCGCGGCGTCGATGTCACCGTGAATTTGGGCGATATACTTTCCGGCCCGTTGCTTCCCGCCGAGACTGCAGAGCGCCTCATGACCCTCGATCTGCCGACCATCAGCGGCAATCACGAACGTCAAGTACTCACCATGGATTCTGGGGACATGGGATCGTCCGATCGCTATGCCACCGATATTATCAATGATGCGCAGCGCGATTGGATAACCGCCCTGCCGCCCGTGCTGCGCCTGACGGATGACGTATTCCTCTGTCACGCGACGCCGCAGAATGATGTCGATTGCTACCTCGAAGACATCATCGACGGCGAGCTACGCCCCGCACCGCTGGCAAGCATCGAGTCACGAACAGGTGCCTGCGACGCCTCGTTGATTTTTTGCGGTCATTCGCATATTCCGCAGCTGGCGCATCTTTCCAGCGGGCAGATCATCGTCAATCCCGGCAGCGTTGGCATTCAAGCCTACGAAGGACACCATCCCGGTCCGCACACGGTGGAGATAGGCTCCCCGCACGCGCGCTACGCCTTGGCCGAGCAAACGCCCGCTGGATGGATGGTGGAGTTCTTCGCGGTGCCTTACGATTGGCACGCGGCCGCGCAACTTGCTCGGCAACGCGGCCGGGATGACTGGGATCGCGCGTTGCGAACGGGCTACGTGCGCGCACCCCGGCGAGCATAGCCTTTATTGAGGTCCGCGCCGCAGGCGCGAGGCCGCGCTCACGCTCCACGCCAGGACTGCCTTCGCAATCCATTGCCAGAACGCGACGCTCCAGTGGTGCCTAACGTCGCTGGCGTTGCGCAGTATCGCGCTGCGCTCGCATGTCTGATTCAGCATCGCTTCGACCTGGCGCGCAAACATGGGCGACTCGATCTCTTGATTCGCGTCGAGATTCCACAGCACGCCCCAGCGATCCAGATTACTCGAGCCCACCGACGCCCAGTCGTCGCACAGCACTACCTTGGCGTGTAGAAAACTCGGCTGGTATTCGTAGATCACGACGCCGCTCGCCAGCAAGCGGACGTAGAACAGGCGGCCGACTCCGCGGGCTGCAGGCGCGTCGGTATGGGGCCCCGGCAGTAACAGGCGCACATCGACGCCGCGGCGCGCCGCACGCCGCAGGCTCCGACGTAATCGATTCGATGGCCAGAAATAGGCTGTCGCAATCCATACCCGCTTCCGCGCAGCCCGCACCTTGGTGATCACCGAGCGTTCGAGCTCGTGGGTTCCGAGGCCGCGGCTGACGGCCACCCTGCCGCGTTCGCCCGGATACTGCGCCAAAGCCGGACGCATCGCGACATCGAGTTGCCGGTGTGCGCTGCGCTGCCACGTACCCGCAAACAGCCGATGCCAATCTTTGAGAACCGGTCCTGCGATGTCGACTACGCAGTCCAGCCAAGAGTCGTCGGGCCGTGCCGCAGGGCTGAACATGTCTGCGAGCCCCGTGCCGCCGGTGAAGCCGACCACGCCGTCGACAATCAAGAGCTTGCGATGGTTGCGCAGAAAGAATCGCGGAAAGGTTCGCCAGCGAATCGCGCCGAAATACACCACCTCGACCTGCGCCGCTCTCAGACGCGCACGGTCTGCCTCGATCAGCCCGCGCGCCCCAAAGGCATCGAACAGCGCACGTACGCGCACTCCGCGCCGCGTCGCGCGCGTGAAGGCGGCAATGAAATCATCCATTACCCGGCCGGATGCAACCAAGTAGAACTCCACTAGGACGTAATCCCGGGAGTCGTCGACGGCGGCAAGAATCCTCGAAAAAAACTCGCGCCCGTCGCTGAGCAACGCAAAGCGATTGCCATCCCGCACCGTGGCG
>JBDUBO010000111.1:0-12587 GCA_040004115.1 Gammaproteobacteria bacterium
GGCGCGGCGAGACCACGCTCGAGGAGGTCAATCGTGTCACCGTTATGGCGTGATGAAGTAGGAATTTATCTCGCCCAACGGCGGGTGTGCCTGGTGCGAATACGTCGGGGCGTCAAACCGACGTTGGCGGCCGAGGTGGACCGCACCGACAGTCAAGGGCCGGTCGGGTGGGAAGGCGCGCTTGCCTCTCTCGAGCAGCAGCTCGCCGACAGCAGCTGGTCGGACGCCCGCGCACGCGTGGTCATCGCCGACCAATGGGTCCGGTATTCCGTCGTGCCTTGGTCCGACTCATTGAATTCGGCCGCGGAGAGATTGGGCCATGCACGCGAGTTGATGTCGGGCGTGTTCGGCGACAGCATGAACGACTGGACCCTGTCGTTGTCCGACGCGCCGCCGGGATCCTCGCGCCTGGCAAGCGCCATTCCGACCGCCTTGCTCGAATCGCTGCGGGAAATTACCTCGCGCCATGGCCAGACGCTCGTATCGGTGCTGCCGCAACTCGTCGCGGCACATAATACCTGGCGCCACGTATTGCCGACCTCCGAAGCGGCCTGGTTCGTCACTGTGGACTCGGGCTCGCTCGCCGCGCTTCGTATGTGCGGCGATGACATCGATCGGGTGCACGCGGTGCGGATCGGTTTGGATTGGGCCCGCGAGCTCAAGCGGTTGCAGACCTTCGGCCGGCTGGCAAGCTCGAGTCCCGCCGACGGACGCGTCTACGTCGACTTGCCCGCGACGCTGCAAGCGCTGCGGCCGGATAATTCGGCGGATTTGGAGTGGCTCGAGGAACCCAACCCGCCGTGCACGACCTTGCATCGACTCGAACACCTGCGCAGGAGGGCGGCGGCATGAGACATGCCATTCAATTGGATTTCGCGGGTCGCCGCCGCGGCCTTTCCATGGTGGGAGGCTTGCTGCTCGGCTTGGGCGTCATCGCTGCCGGCGCCGTTTGGCTGGAATACAAGATCATGGGACAGCACCGTGCCGGCCTCGAATTGAAGCTGGCTGCCCTGAGCCGGGAGGACGCAAGGGCAACGGCGGCTGCCGATAGTGTCGTCGATTCCAAGACCCTGGTGAGCGCGCAGGAAGCGGTCTCCAATCTCGCCACACCGTGGACGTTGCTGCTGGCTGAACTCGAACAGGCCAGCAAAGACAGCCAGGGGCAGGTGGCCGTGCTCGGTGTCGAGCCCGATCACGGCAAGCATAACGTGCGCGTCAGTGCGGAGGCGCGCTCGCTTGCGCTGGCGATCAGTTACGTGCAGCGTTTGCAGTCGAGCCGCTCGATCGTGTTCCCCATGCTCGATCGGCATGAGATTCGCGCGGATGATGCGCAGCACCCGGTGCGCTTCGAATTGTCCGGTGTCTGGCGGGATGCGCCATGAACCTCGCCGAAGACAATCGCACGATGGTTCCCAAGGCGTCGCCAGTATCGGCGGCGCCCGCGCCTTCAGGCGCATTGCAATTGCGCGCAGAGAAGATGTTGGTGCGGGCCCTGCCGCAGCTCCGCTACCGCCTCGCCCGCGTCGGCGCCGCCGGCCTCACGGGAGCGGGGGTCCTGTTGGCCGCCGGCGTTGCCGCCATCGTATTGCTCCTGCCCGCGCATCGGTCGGTGCTGGCCCTGCGCGATGAATTGGCGAAGGCGGGGAGCACCCATGCACTGCCGACGGCTGCAAAAACTGATCTCTCTCCCCAGCAATTTGCCGCGACGCTGCCCACGCGCGCGCAGATCCCGGCGCTGTTGGGCGTGGTGCTGGTTCAGGCGGGGGAGGCGGGCATAGTCTTGGAACAAGGCCGCTATACTTTCAGCCCGCCGACGGCCAATCGATTGGCGCGCTATACCTTCGAGTTTCCCGTCAAAGCGGACTACGGCAACGTCCGCAGCTTCATTGACAAGTCGCTCTCCGCGATCCCGGCGCTCGGACTCGACAAGCTGCATGTCGAGCGCAAGGCGGTCGGGGACACGCTGGTGAGCGCTGATGTAACCTTCGTGATCTATTTGCGGGGCGCCTGATGTTCGGCAAGCTCAACCTGCGGGCGAAGATACTCATCGGCATGGCACTCGCCTGCGCCGGGTACGTGGCGCTGATGCCGGACAGCACGCAGACCATCGAGCCCACGCACGACACGGCCGCGGCACCTGCACCGCATGTCATCCGCGCCGCGCCGGGCGGCCACAAATCGCCCCTCATGAACGCGTCGTACCGCATGTCCGATCGCATCGTCAAGGATGCGGCGGCGGCGTCGCTGTTCTCTCCGCACTCTTGGTTCGTGGCGCCGCCGCCGCCGCCGCCGCCGCCGCCCGCGGCGCCCGCAGCGCCGCCTGTGCCGACCGCGCCGCCGCTGCCGTTCGTGTTCATGGGCAGCTATAAAGCCCAAGGCGCCAAGACGTATTTTCTAACCGCCGGCGATCGAGTCTACGACGTCAAGATCGGCGATACTTTGGACAACACGTACAGCGTGGACGGCGTCAAAGCCGGACAGCTGATGCTTACCTACATGCCTCTCAAAATTCAGCAATCACTTGCTGTGGGCGAAGAATAATGCAAGCAACTTCCCGTACCATTTTGGCATCACTCGGTTGTATATCGATGCTTGTCGGCTGCGCCGCCTCGCAACTGCACCGCAAGGGGCTTGCGGATATCGACGGCGGAAACTATGAAACCGGCGTGAACGAACTCGCTGCGGCCGTCAGCCAGGATCCCAACAACTTGAGCTACCGGCTCGATCTTGCGGCGCGGCGCGAGGCGTCGACTCAAAAACTAATTACGGCTGGAGACAGCTTGCGCGGCGCCGGACAGCTGGATCAGGCTGTGGCCAGCTACCGGCGCGTACTCGTCATCAACCCGGCCGACCAACGCGCCTTGCGCGGGATCGATGGAGTGGAGGCCGATCGTCGGCACGCGGCAATCGTGGCCGACGCCGCCAAAGATTTCGCGCGCAAGGACTACGATGCGGCGGACGGCCTGCTGCGCTCGGTATTGAACGAGGATTCGGGGTACGGCCCCGCGAATGCGCTTGCGGCCAAGATCAATCTCGCTCGCGGCCCGCAGACGGTGGCGCCGCGTTTGAAGACCCGCAACAACGCCAAGGTGACGCTGCAGTTCCGCGATGCGCCCACCAAGATGGTATTCGAAGTGCTGGCGCGCCAGACCGGCATCAATTTTGTTCTCGACAAGGATGTGAAGAGCGACAGCAAGACCACGATCTTCGTGCAGGAGGTGCCGATCGAAGAGGCGATCGACCTGGTACTCGATCAGAACACGTTGGCGCGTCAGATCCTGTCCTCGAACATGGTGCTGATCTACCCGAACACGCCCGCCAAGCAGAAGGACTACGAAGAACAGATTGTCCACACGTTTTACTTGACGAATGCCGTGCCGAAGGACGTCGAGAGCATGTTGAAGTCCATGCTCGGCGCGAAGACGTTGTTCGTCGATGAACGTACCGGCGTGGTCGTGATGCGCGACACGCCGGACGCGGTGCGCATGGCTGAGAAGCTGGTGGCGTCCATCGATGTGCCAGAGCCCGAAGTGCTCATCGAAGTCGAGGTGCTCGAAATCGCCCGCAGCAAACTGCTCAATCTCGGAATTACCCCGCCATCGTCGATCACCGCCACCGCCACCCCAACCTCCGGGGCAGTATCGACAGGCGGCGCCGGCGGCCTCGTGGTGGCGGATTTGAGCCGTCAGAACTCAAATACCATTGCCGTCTCACCGATCAGCGTCACCGCGAACGCGCTGCAGACCGTCGGTAACACCAACACCCTCGCGAGTCCGCGCATCCGAGCTCGCAACAAGGAAAAGGCCAAGATTTTGATCGGCAGCCGGGTGCCCGTGATCACCAGCAGCACGGCCTTGCTCTCCAACGGCACGGCAAACAGCTCGAGCGTGCAGTATCTCGACGTCGGTTTGACGCTCGAGGTTCAACCCACGATCTACCAGGACGGCGACGTCGCCATCAAGGTCGGACTCGAAGTCAGCTCGATCACCAACACCGTCGTCGTCGGCGGTACCCAGGCCTATACCATCGGCACGCGCAACGCGAACACATTGCTGCGCTTGAAGGATGGCGAGACGCAAGTTCTGGCGGGGCTGATCCAGGATTCGGATACGCGCAATTCCGCGGGCATTCCGGGGTTGAGTCAGATCCCGATCGTCGGGCGCCTGTTTGGCTCGCACAATAGCGACCGCGAGAAGAGCGAGATCGTGCTATCGATCACGCCGCACATCATTCGTACGCAGACGCGGCCGGATACCGACAACACCGAATTCTGGTACGGCACTGAGAGCCGGTCGCGCACTTCGCCCTTCGGCGCGGGCGGCGGCGATACCGGCGCGGGCGCGGCGTCCGGCAGCGCGGGCACATCGGGCGGTTCGGGGCCGGGACTTCCGAGCGAAGGTCCGCGCCTGTCGGTGTCGCAACCCGTGGCCGTGCCGGTGACGGTGCCCGGTCCGCCGGTTGTGACCACAAACGTTCCGGGCGCTGCCGCGCCTATTGCCGCGCCGCCCGCTGCTGCGCCTGCCGGGCCGCCGCCTCATCCCATAGTGAGCGTCGAGGGACCGGCAGAAACCACCGTCGGTCAGGAGTTCGACGTCACCGTGCACATGTCGAGCGACATTGGCATCGCTAAATTGAGGGGCCAGGTTCGATTCGACGCGAGCGCCCTGCAATTCGTCAGCGGCTCGCCGGGAGATCTCATTCCTTCGAGCGCCGGCAGCCCGACGGTCGATGCCAAGGCGGGCGGCGCGCAGCTCAACGTGGTTGCGACCGACGAGCCGATTCAAGGGGATGGCAATCTCATGGTGCTGAGATTCAAAGCGTTGGCCGCACGGGGTGCGAGCAGCATTGCTGCGCAAGTGTCGGCCATGGGACCTTCGGGAGGAGCGATGGCGAATGCGGCTTCGCAGCCGCTCAGTGTCGCCATCAAGCCGTGAACGTCGGCATGCGCGCGCGCGGCTTTACGCTCATCGAGTTGGTGGTAACGCTTGCCATCATCGGTGTGTTGACGAGCGCCGCCATGCCCATGGTGCGATTGGTGACGCAGCGCGAACGAGAGACCGAGCTGCATCAGTCTTTGCGCGTGTTACGCAAGGCCATCGACGCGTACAAGGAGGCGGCGGATGCGGGTCATGTCAAATTGGAGTTGGGTGACTCGGGATACCCGCCTAACTTGCAAGTGCTGGTCGACGGCGTCGAGGACATTCAGAGCGAAAAGAAGGTCATGATGTATTTCTTGCGGCGCATCCCGCGAGATCCCTTGTTTCCGGATCCCACGGTGGCGGCCGCCGACACCTGGGGTGTACGCAGCTACGCGAGCCCGCCGAGCGACCCGCAGCCGGGCGCCGATGTATTCGATGTGTATTCGATGGCGCAGGGTAAGGGCCTCGACGGGATTGCAGTCCGTGAATGGTAAGCGTCAGCGCCGCGGATTCACCTTGATCGAGTTGCTGGTGGTCATGAGCATCATCGGAGTGTTGTTGACCATTGCGGTGCCGCGCTATTTCCGCACGGTGCAGCATTCCAAGGAAACTGTATTGCGCCGCGACCTGTTGACAATGCGCGAATCCATCGATCAGTACTACGGCGATCTCGGCCAGTATCCGGAGGTCCTGGCGACGCTGGTAGAAAAGCACTACATACGCAACGTGCCGGTCGATCCGTTCACGAAATCCGCCGAGACTTGGCTGTTGGTCGCGTCGGAGGATCCCGATCATCCTGGACTGCGCGATGTTCATAGCGGCTCGCCGGACTTAGGGTCGGATGGGTCGCCCTTCGTTAGTTGGTAGCTGCGTGCGGCCCCGGCAAGCAGGGTTCACCTACATCGGCTTGCTGGTAGCCGTGGTGATCCTTGGGATCGCGTTGGCGGGAATAGGCAGGGTGTGGCGCACCCAGGCGCAGCGCGAGCGTGAGCAGGAGCTCTTGTTCATCGGACGCGAATTTCAAGCGGCCATCGGGTCGTACTACAGCAGCGGCGGCCATCAATATCCGCAAAGCATCGACGATCTGCTGGAAGACAAGCGCTGGCCCGAGCCCCGTCATCACCTGCGGCGGCTGTACGCTGATCCCATGACCGGAGCACCGGACTGGACGCTGCTGCAAGCCGCCGGGGCCGGCATCATGGGTATTGCCAGCAGTTCCCAGCAAGAGCCCATCAAAAAGTCGGGATTCCCGAAAGACGAAGAGGCCTTCGCCGATGCGAAATCCTATAACGATTGGCAATTCACTTACGTTCCGCACTATGGTTGGCGCCGCCATGCTGCATCGGCACCTCCCGCTTCCGACTGATCATAGTTATGAAATTGCATACTGATCAGATACTCGAGCCGACGGGCGGCGCCTTGCGGCGCGATGAGGAGCGCCACGCGGCCATCGAGAAGGCGAAGCGCGAATGGGAGAACACCGTGGATGCGCTGACCGCCATGGTATGTCTCATCAATCCGGACGGCATGATTCTACGCGCCAACCGCGTGGTGGAGCATTGGGGCTTGGGGTCGGTGGGCGGTGTCGTCGGCAACCACGCGCACACGGTCATGCACCCAGAGTGCACCGACACTTCCTGCGGGGTCGCGTCCGGGCTGCGCGACGCGTTGTGGAAATTAAAGGATGGGCCCCAGGAGTTCGAATTCTATTCGCAGGCGCGCGATCAGACGCTGCAGTTCACGCTCCGCCCGATGCCCATCGCCGACGACAGGGACGTGTCGCCTCAGGACACCCGCTCGGTGTTGGTGATCACCGACGTCTCCGCGCTGCGCCGGGCGCAGAGGTCGCTCGAAAGCATCAATCTCGATCTGGAGTCGCGGGTGCGCTTGCGCACGCACGAGCTGAACGAGTCCAATGTTGAAATGCGCAGCGAGGTCGAACGGCGCGAGCTCGCGGAGTTCCAGCTGCGTGCGTCGCGCGATAATCTGGCGCTGCTCTCCGAGCAATTGATCCAGGCGCAGGAGGGCGAGCGGCGGCGAATTGCCGTGGAGCTGCACGATTCGGTCGGTCAATCGTTGAGCGCGATCAAGTACACGCTGGAGCGGGCCATCATCATGGTGGAGCGGGGCAATCTCGGCAGTCCGGCACACGTGTTGAGCCTGGCGGTGCAGAGGATTCACGAGACGGCTGAGGGGATCCGGGCGATTTCGATGAATTTGAGGCCGCAGATGCTCGACAACTTGGGCGCGGCGTCGGCGGCGAGCTGGTTCTGCCGCAGCTTCGGGGAGATCTACACGGCGCTCGATTTACGGATCGAAATCACGGCAAAGAACAACGAAATCCCCAAGAGAATTTCGACCCATCTGTACCGCTGCCTGCAAGAACTCCTCAACAATGTGGCGAAACACGCCGCAGCCAAGACCGTATGGGTAGTGCTCAAGCGCGAGGGGCCGGTCCTCACTCTCGAAGTGCGTGATGACGGCGTCGGCATGCCGGACACCATCAACGAGACGGGCCGCCTGCATGGCTCGGGCATTCGCAACCTGCGTGAGCGGGCGGACATAACCCACGGTCAATTCACCATCTCGCCCCCTTCGAATGGTGGCGCATCGGTGCGCATCGACTGGATGCTGGGCCGCAAGGATTTGAAGGAAGAGGCTCTGTTGCGTGGACACGCAAGCGATAATACCTAGCACAGGCGAAGGACGACCAGTTTCAAAAGCACGGCGCATGCCGTGCGGCCTCATCCTCATCGTCGATCATGGCATCCTGCGGGATGGCCTGCGCACGCTGTTGAATACGGAACGCGAATTCCAGCTCATTGCTGAAGCGAGCACGGTAGCGGACGGAGTCGCGTTGGTCAGGCGGTTTCAGCCGGATGCCGTGGTCATCGACCTATCCTTCCCGCAAGGCGGCGCCATCGCGGCGATCGGCACCTTGCGCCGCGAGTGCGCCGGAACCGGAATCGTGGTCTTGACGGTGCATAACACCGAGGAGTGTGGTCGCGCCGCGACTCAGGCAGGTGCGCATGGTTTCGTGCCCAAGGATGCCCCCTTCGAGGTGCTGCTGAGCGCCCTGCGCGCGGCCATCGACTGGCAAGAACACTTCACAGGATCCATGTCGTCCGCGGAACTCCGTGGCATCCTCTCGGTGCGCCGGCGAGCCGTGCCCGTGCTCAGGTTGACGATACGCGAACGGCAGGTGTTGGTGGGGGTCGCTCAGGGCTATACCAGCAGGGAGATTGCAGCCACGCTGGCGAGAAGCGTCAAGACCGTCATCAAGCATCGCTCCAACATGATGAAGAAATTGTCGTTGCACGATGTGTCCGCCGTGACGCGATTCGCCATTGAAAACGGTTTATTGAGCCTTTGACGTAGCGTGTGACCGGGCCGATCAGACTTGCAAGTGGCCGAGCGGGATCCGTGCCGTGCGCTTGACCGTGGCGAGAACCACGCTCGACTGCATGTCGCGAACATTGGGCACGCGGATGAGTTTTTTCAGAACCACGTTGCTCAATGCATCCAAGTCCCTGCCATAGACTTCGAGGATGAAGTCGTAGCTGCCGGTCATCGCGAAACACCTGGTGACCTCCTCCATGAGCAGTATTTCCTTTTCGAATCGCGCCACTGTTTCGTCGGTGTGCTCTGTCAATTTGACCTGCACGATGGCGAGCACCCCGAGTCCAATGCGGGCGGGATTGAGTATGGCCGCGTAGCCCTCGATGGCGCCGCTCGATTCCAGCGCCTTGATGCGCCGTGCGCACGGAGTGGGCGACAGGCCGATGGATTCGGCCAGTTCCACGACCGCCACTCGCCCATCACGCTGCAGTGCGGTGAGTATCCTGGCGTCGTAACGGTCAAACTCCATGATATAGCTCCAAAATGACAATAAAATAGTGAATATCGCTAATACGGACCCCAGAATGTAGCGGTTTTGGCGACTTTTGTCGATGAGCCTGCACTACTCTTTGCGTTGGTAACGTAACCGGAACCGCGATGAATGCCAGCCCCAAACGAGTGTCGCCCGGCACCGAGTTGAGCTCTCTGGAATGGCGCAATGTCGTGCGCCAAATAGCCACTTCTCGAGCGCTTGATGACCTCGAAGAATCGAAGCTGGTACCGGAGCGCAAGGTCCTGTATCAGTTCTCTGCGCGCGGGCACGAACTCACCCAAGTATTGTTGGCGCGCCAGCTCACCGGAACGCACGATGCAGTAGGCGCCTACTACCGGTCGCGGCCGCTGTGTTTGAGCCTGGGGCTTAAGCTCGAGGATGCGCTGGCGTCATCCATGATGCGCGCGGGCGGGATGAGCGACGGACGCGACATTGGCGTCGTGTTCAACATGCCGCGCACGTCAGGGGCCTGTGTGCTGCCCGTGTGCGGCGGTGTGGGTTCGCAGTACACGCCCGCGGTAGGCTGGGCACAGGCGCTGCGCTATCGCGCCGTCATTCTCGGCGAGAAGGAATGCGCGAACAGCATTGCCGTCGCTCATGGTGGAGATGCGTCGACGGCCACGAACGGCTTCTGGGCGGCCCTCAATATCGTGACCACCGAGCGGCTCCCGTTCCTGTTCTTCATCGAGGACAACGGCTACGGCATTTCCGTGCCGTCGCGTCAACAGACCCCGGGCGGCAACATTGCCAGAAATCTCGAGGGCTTTCGCGAGTTGCGTGTGCTCGATGGCGATGCGTCGGACCCCATCGCCATCGCCGCGCTGATCGAGGACGCCGTCACCGGGGTTCGCTCGGGCGCCGGCCCGGCCCTGATCCGGATGTTGGTGCCGCGGCTGTCGGGACACTCGGGGCAAGATACCCAAACCTACAAAAGCGCTGCTGAAATCGTTGCGGAGAGAGCGCGCGATCCGCTGCAGAGGCTTCGCGCGTGGCTGGTGCCCGGGCTCCTCCCGGCGAGCGATTGGGAGTTCGAAATGTCGCAGGGTCGCGCGGCGGTGGCGCAGGCGCTCGCGGCCGTCGAAGCACGTGCCATGCCACAGGTAGGCCGCGTGCAGCGTTTTTTGTTTTCGGAGACCGCTGCCGACGGTTCGGTCGAGTTGCAGCAGCAAGGGGGCACGCGCCGCGCGGGCTTCGTCCCCCCGCCAGGCAACATGCATGCGAATCCGCAGGGTCCGCGCATTAATCTGGTCACGGCCGTGCGGCGCACCCTCGAACATGAGCTCGGCGTAAATCCGCGAATGCTCGTATTCGGTGAAGATGTCGGCCGCAAGGGCGGCGTGCACGCAGCGACGCTCGGATTACAGGAGAAATTCGGTGCCGAGCGTGTATTCGACACCAGTCTGTCCGAGGAGGGAATCATCGGCCGCGCGGTCGGCATGGCGGCGGCAGGGCTCATGCCGGTGCCGGAAATTCAATTTCGAAAATACGCGGATCCTGCCGCGGAGCAGCTCAACGATTGCGGCACCATGCGCTGGCGAACCATGAATCGATTCGCCGCGCCCATGGTGGTGCGCATCCCGGGCGGGTTCTTCAAATGCGGCGATCCCTGGCACAGCCAATCCAACGAGGTGCAGTGGCTGCATGGGTTGGGTTGGCGTGTGCTCATGGCGTCGAATGCGCAGGATGCGGTCGGTTTATTGCGCAGTGCCTTGCGCGGCAACGATCCGACGATTTTCTTCGAGCATCGATCGCTGCTCGATGGCGGCTGGGCGCGGCGCGCATACCCCGGCGATGACTTCGTGGTGCCGTTCGGCAAGGCGAGCCTGTTGCTCGAAGGCACGACTGTCACGGTGGTGAGCTGGGGCGCCATGGTCGAACGTTGCGAACAGGCCATCGTCGGCACCGGCGTATCGGCCGACCTGCTGGATTTGCGCAGCCTGTCGCCCTGGGATCGAGCGGCGACGCTTGCATCGGTGCGCAAGACCCGCCGCTGCCTGATCGTGCATGAAGATACGATGACCGCCGGCTTCGGTGCGGAAATTGCGGCGGTACTCGCCAAGGAAGCGTTCTTCGATCTCGATGCGCCGATCGAGCGTCTCGCCATGCCGGATGTTCCGATCCCACACAACCCGATCCTGCTCGAAGAGGTTCTGCCCAGCGTCGCAGCGATTTCGCGCGCAATCACGAATCTCGCTGAGATATAGGCGGACTCCCAGGAATGAGTCACATTGCCGACGTGCTGGTTCCGCCCAATGCGGAAGGAACGCGCGCCACCGTGCTGCGCTGGTGCAAGGCGCTGGGCGACGCCGTCGCCCAGGACGAACCCCTGCTGGAACTCGAGACCGACAAGGTCACAGTGGAAATTCCGGCACCGGCCAGCGGCATCTTGGTCGAGATCCTCAAGCCGGTGAATGCCGAGGTCAATCCGGGTGAGGTGCTGGCGCGGCTGAGTCTGGCAAGCGGGGCGGCGGTGGCGGCCGGCGCGCCCGATTTGCAGCAACCGTTGAGTCCCGCGGTGCGGCGGTTGCTCCGGGAACACTCCATTGCGCCGGCGGCTGTCAT
The DNA here is from genome assembly GCA_040004115.1 of Gammaproteobacteria bacterium. Taxonomy (GTDB): domain Bacteria; phylum Pseudomonadota; class Gammaproteobacteria; order Steroidobacterales; family Steroidobacteraceae; genus Bog-1198. The sequence goes on from JBDUBO010000111.1 coordinate 11,374, forward strand.
GGGCACCGGCCGCGACGGTCGCATCACGGCTCAGGATGTGACGCGGCATATGGTAGCTGCGCGCGAGGCGCCGGATGTGTCGGATGCACGGGTTGCGGGAGACGCGCCGGCTGCGGGAGATGCGCCGACTGCGGGAGATGCGCCGACTGCGGGGGATGTGCGCGTGCCGCACACCGCGGTCCGGCGTCGAGTGGCCGAGCACATGGCGCGCAGTGTCGCGGAAGCGCCGCATGTCACCACGTTGTTCGAGGCGGATCTCACGCGGGTGCAGGCGCATCGATTGCGCCACGCGGCCGATTATGAAGCGGGCGGTGCGCGCCTGACGTTGACTGCCTATTTCATCAGCGCTTGCGTGCGTGCCTTGCGCGCCCATCCCGAGGTCAACGCAACCTTCCAACCCGATGCGCTCGAGTTGCACGGGGACGTGAACATCGGCGTGGGCACGGCGCTGGGGAACAAGGGCTTAATCGTTCCCGTGATCCACCGCGCCCAGGAGTTGAACCTATTCAGCCTGGCGCAGCGGCTGGGTCGTCTGGTGGAAGCTGCGCGCGCCGGCAAGCTCACTCCCGCAGAAGTGCGCGGCGGTACGTTTACGATCTCGAATCACGGCGTGGGTGGCAGCCTACTGGCCGCGCCCATCATCATCAATCAACCGCAGGTGGCGATTCTCGGCGTCGGCAAGGTCGAGCGCCGCGTGTGCGTGCTCGAGGTCGACGGCGTAGAGGCAATCGGGGTGCGCTCGATGTGCTATCTCACCCTCACCATCGATCACCGCGCTCTCGACGCTTTCCAGGCGAACGCCTTTCTGAGCTCGGTGGTGGGCACTCTGGAACAGTGGCCGGCGGACGAGGTCTGAAGCCTGAGCCATCGCTTTGCAGGCGGCGTTCGCTATTTCGCTTTCTTCTTGCTTCGATCGCGCTCCGCCAGCGAAGTCTTGCGTACTGGGCGCTCGCGCCGCGTTACGTACAACACATAGACCCAATCGGGTTCGCCACGGTAGAAAATTCTGCAGGGAGGTTCGACGATTTGGCGATAGCGCCAGCCGCGCAACTCCACGAGCTTCGAACCGCTGTTCGGGTGAGAAATTAATTGCTCGACATGGCGAAAGACTCGTTGGACCAATTCGCGGGCTGCCGCGGGGTTGTCCAGCGCGATGTAGTCGGCTATCGCGTCCAGCTCTTTGAGCGCCGGTTCAGTCCAAATTATTTCAACCA
>JBDUBO010000112.1:0-12499 GCA_040004115.1 Gammaproteobacteria bacterium
CACACGCCGAGGCATCCCTGTGCGGCAGTTATTATGGCGGTCTGCGGGCTGTTCCTCACGGCACTGTCGTTCGCTGACGATTTGACCGTTCCGCAAGAGCAGGGTCGCGCCGTGTACGTCAAATGGTGCGCGCCTTGCCACGATCCCGGCGTCACACATCCAGGGACGCACGCGTTGACAGTGAAGTACCACGGAGTCAAATCCGGCGTGCTGCTCGAATGGACCGATCTGCCTCCTGCACTGGTGAAGCTGCTGGTGCGCCATGGGATCTCGGTCATGCCGCAATTCCGCAAGACGGAAATCAGCGACACGGATCTCGATGCGCTCGCCGCATTCCTGTCGAGAAATACCCGGCAGTAGACTGCGGCACGGAATTTTCCGGCAACATAAACCACATGCGGCTCCATCCCACCGGCAGGTTCGATAACCACGCGACCAGCTACCGGCATATCGAGGTCGTACCGCTATCTTCTGCGATGGGGGCGGAGGTTTGCGGCGCCAACGCCGCCGAAGTTACCGATGCGCAGTTCAAGGAGATCGCGCACGCGCTGTTCCGGCACAAGATGATTTTTTTGCGCAATCAAGCGCTCACGCACGACGATCACGAGGCCTTCAGCCTGCGCTTCGGCCCCTTTTCCGAGGACGCCTATACCCAGGGCGTTCCCGGTCACCGCAACGTACATCCACTCATCAAGGAGGCGGCCGATTCCTCCGCAATGGTTTTCGGCGAAGGCTGGCACACCGACTCGCCATTCCTGCCCGTGCCGCCGGCGATCACGACGCTGCGGTCGGTCGAGACTCCGCCCTTGGGCGGAGATACCACTTGGGCAAACGCGGCGCTGGCCTACGCCATGCTGAGCGATACCTATCGCGGAATGATCGACGGACTAAAGGTCCATTTCTCACTGCGTGATGTACTCAAGGCATCGCAGGACGCGGTCGAGGTCAGCGACAGCCCCATAGGCCGCCTCGCGGCCACACGCGACTCTCCCAGACTCTCGGACGATTTGCTGCGCAAAATCAAAGGCAGTGTTCATCCAATGGTACGCACACATCCCGTCACCGGCGAGAAGGCCCTGTACGTCGACCCGTCCTACGGCATTGGTCTTGAAGGCATGCCGCCGCACGAATCGGCGCCCATCCTGCGCTTCTTGACCGAGCACCTTACGCAGCCCGTCTTCGGTTGCCGGCTTCGCTGGGAGCCTTCCATGCTCGTCATCTGGGACAACAGGCTCTGCGTTCATCAGGCTTACAACGACTACCAGGGTTACCGCCGCGAGTTATACCGGACCACGGTGCGCGGCGAGGTGCCCGCGGGGCACGGCGGCCCGTGACTAGCTGGCCAGTCAGGGGCCCCGCACTTCACTTCACTGTTTGTCGTAGACTGCGACGTCGTGAGTAGTGCCGCCTTTGGCGGTCTTGATGGCCGTCGACAAAGTCACCAGCTTGCCACCACCTGAAATGGTGCGCGTTGTCGTTCCGACGACCGCTCCGGCCTTTTTCAGCTGAGCCTTGACAGTGCTGCCGTTGACCTTCTTCAAGGAGAGCGCATCGAATTCGGACGATCCCGTGACCGCAACGTCCTTGCCGTCGTAGGTCAGCGTTGCGCTCTGCGCTACAGCGGTTCCGTCAGACGCAACTCCGGTTACCTTCATCTCCGTGCCGCTCGCGACCGCGGAGTAGGTACGCGTCATAGATTTCGGCGCTCGATTCCCATGGAACTTTGATTTCTCCAAATTGAGCGTCCAAGTGCCGATGATTGGATCCGGGCTGCCGGCAGCTGAAGCCGTCGCAGCCGCGCCGAGCGCGAAAACGGCGCCGATGGTTAACAATTTCAGGAATTTACTCATGGTCCCCTCTCAAGTGCGATATGGTTTGTTGAAGAGCAGGCTAATCGATTGATCAGCCAGTATGCGCTGGATTCCGCCCGCTTTACACTTGGGTGTCAACCTTCGGAGTCGGTCGGCACGGCCTCGATTTTCCCGATCAATTGCCCCTGCCGTACCGGACTCTCGGCTTCAACGAGAATGGTCAGCCGTCCGGTTCCTGGCGAGGTGACTTCCATGCTCGCCTTTTCGTACATAACCTCGGCGAGAACCGCACCCGTGGACACTAATTCTCCGCCTTGAAAGAGCCAGGTTGCGATGACGGCGTCGCCCTCGTCACCCCACATATCCGCGGGAATTGTCACATCCATCATGCGACCTTGCCGGCGCACAGGACCCTGGATGCTTTGACGATCTTGGCGACACTCGGCAACAGCGGATGTTCGAGGGCGGGTGAAAACGGAATCGGTACGTCCGGGTGGGTAATGCGCGCCGGCGCGGCCAGCCAGTCGACACCCTCTTCACAGGCGCCGGCGATGACCTCGGCGCTCACACCGAAGCTGCGGTAGTCATCATCCACGACGATGAGCCGGCGGGTTTTGGCCACTGATACCGCAATCGTCTCGCGATCGAGCGGTGAAATACTCCGTAGATCGATAACCTCCGCCTCGATGCCCTCCGATGACAGTGTTGCGGCCGCCTGCAATGCAAGATGCACCGTGAGCCCTAAACCTACGAGCGTGATGTCGCTGCCAAGTCGTACCGTCGCGGCCTTGCCGATCGGGATCTCGTACATTTCCTGCGGTACGTGAACGATGGAGCCAGGTACCGTGCCCAGCCATCCCATGCCCTGCAACGCTTTGTGAAACATGAATACCACCGGGTTCGCATCCGCGATGGCGCTCAACAGCAAGCCTTTGGCGTCGTAAGCGTTAGAGGGCATCACCACCTTCAATCCTGGCAGATGCGCAAAAGTGGCATACAAGCACTGAGAATGTTGCCCGGCATCGCCATAGCCGCCACCCACCGAGGTCATGAGCACCATAGGACAGCGCACATGGCCGCCGGAGAAGTAACTCTGCTTAGCCGCCAGGTTGTAAATGGCATCCATACACACGCCGAAGAAATCCACGAACATGAGTTCGACAATCGGACGCATGCCCGCTGCGGCAAGACCAACGGCAGCACCGATAAACGCGGTTTCTGAAATCGGTGTGTCGCGAACCCGTTCCGCGCCGAAGCGTTCGAGCAGGCCTTGCGTCGTGCCGAACACACCGCCCAAGGCGCCGATGTCCTCGCCGAGCACTATGACCTTTGAATCAGCGTTCATCGACAGTCCGATCGCTTCGCTCATGGCTTTTGCAATTGTCAGGCGGCGCGTGGTCGCTGCTGCAGTGGGGGCGGTCATACTGCCTCTCTATAAGTATCAGCTGAATACTGTTTGGAACGCGGATTCGGCGCCGGGATAGTCGGATTTGCGGGCAAATTCAATTGCGTCCGCCACAGCGCGTCGTCCGCGGCATTCAATCGACTCGAGCTCGGCTGCGGAAACACCGATATCGGCAAGCCGCCGGCGATACACGAGGAGGGGATCGCGTGCTTGCAGTGCGGCAACTTCTCCACTGGGCCGATAGCCTTCGGCATCGCCCATGAAATGACCCTCCAATCGCCAGGTTTCGATCTCGATCAGCGTCGGTCCGCCGCCGGCGCGCGCACGTCGCACTGCTTCACCCGCCGCCTGGTATATTGCGTCTGTGTCGTTGTCCGCTACGAAGATGCCCGGCATCCCGTAGGCCGCCGCGCGATCGGAATTTCGTGCAACGGCTGTGGATGCGCGCTTCGACACCGAGATGCCCCAGGCGTTGTCTTCAATGACGAATATCACCGGCGCTCTCCACACCGCCGCAAGATTCAAGGATTCGTGGAAAGCCCCCTGGTTGGCGGCGCCTTCGCCGACGAAACTCACGGCGACCGCGTCGCTGCCCATAAGCTTCGCTGCCAGCGCCGCACCGACGGCCGGGCCCATTCCTTGCGCCACTATCCCAGAACAGCAAAAATTGACCGTCGCGTCGAACAAGTGCATGTGCCCGCCGCGGCCGCCGGACAACCCGTCACGCTTGCCGAAAATCTCCGCAGTCATGGCGTTGAGCGCCACACCTTTGGCAATGGCGATGTGGTGCGCGCGATGCGTCGCGGTCACCGTATCGTCGGCCCGCAAGTGTGCACACACCCCGACGGCGCAGGGCTCCTGCCCGCTCGACAAATGCATCTCGCCGGGAATCGGTCCCTTGGCCATGTTGAACAACGGCTGCTTGCCCTCGAGATACGCCACCTTGATGGCCTCCTCGAAGTAGCGGCTCCTTGTCATTTGCGCATACATGTGAAGTCGCACGTCACGTTCCGCGGGCACGGGTCACCTCTATTTTGTTGAAGCCCACCGCTCGCAGCGCTTTGCACACACCGTCGAGCGTCTGCGGATCTTCGATGGTTGCAGGTGTATCGAAGGACTCGCCGTCGGCGATGCGGCGGATCACGGAGCGCAAAATCTTGCCTGAACGGGTCTTAGGCAGCCTGTCGACGATGACGATCGACTTGCAGGCGGCAATGGCGCCGATCTCATCGCGAATCTTGCGCGCGACTTCGGCGATGACATCGGCGTGGGCTCGCGTTACACCGGATTTCAGCACCAGCAAGCCAACCGGCACCATGCCCTTGAGCGAATCGGCAGCGCCGATGACCGTACATTCGGCCACGTCGGCGTGTTCCGCCATAACCTGTTCGATCCCGCCGCTTGACAGGCGATGCCCTGCAACATTGATGATGTCATCGATCCGGCTCATGACATGCACAAAGCCGTCGCCGTCGATGAAGCCAGAGTCACCCGTGAGATAGAATCCCGGATGCGCGGCAAGATAGCTCGCGGCGAAAGCTGCATGATTGTTCCACAATGTCGCGAGGCATCCCGGCGGCAGCGGCAGACGAATGCAGATATCGCCGACGACGCGCGCCGCTTGGGGCTCGCTCTCGGCATTCAATACCGCAAATTGATAGCCGGGCACTGCGTGTCCCGCACTGCCGTGCCGAACAGTCCTCTCTCCCAACCCCATGCAGGTGGCCAACGCCGGCCAACCCAGTTCGGTCTGCCACCAATTATCGATTACAGGCACCCGGCAATGGCCTTCCGCCCAGCGCACCGTGTCGGGATCGGCGCGTTCACCGGCGAGATACAAGGCGCGCAGGCGCCCGGCACCGGATTCGAGCTGCAACCCCTGTGGATCTTCGCGCTTGATAGCACGCAGCGCAGTAGGCGAAGTAAATAGTACGTGTACCTGATGCGCGCGAATCACGCGCCAAAAAGCGCCGGCATCCGGCGTCCCAACCGGCTTGCCCTCATACAATATGGTTGTGCAGCCGGCGATGAGAGGCGCATACACGATGTAACTGTGGCCCACCACCCAACCGATGTCAGATGCTGCCCAAAATATTTCGCCCGGCTCCATGCCAAACACATGGCGCAGGCTCCAGGCCATCGCCACCGCATGGCCGCCGTTGTCGCGCACTACCCCCTTCGGAATGCCGGTGGTGCCAGAGGTATGCAGGATATACAGTGGGTCGCCCGCCTTGACGGGCACGCAGGCGGCCGGAGCTGCTCTTTCTACCGCCTCGCCCCAGTCAAGGTCGCGCGGGAGATTCAGGTCAGCGCGTAACTCAGGCCGCTGCAATATCAAGATGCTGGCTACCTGGTGTGTCGCCCTATCCAGAGCAGCGTCCAGCAAAGGTTTGTATGCCAGAATGCCCTTCGGCTCGATGCCGCACGACGCACTCAACACCACGTGCGGCTTGGCATCATCAATGCGCTTGGCCAGCTCTGGGGCGGCAAAGCCGCCGAACACCACGCAATGCACTGCGCCGATGCGCGCGCACGCCAGCATGGCCACGACCGCCTCAGGGATCATCGGCAGGTAAATTACTACGCGATCCCCGCGACGAACGCCCAAATCCTGCAGCGCGCCTGCCAGTTGCGCAACGTCGTGCTGCAATTCCCGATAGCTGATGCGCCTCTCGATGCGGGTGAGCGGACTGTCGTAGATCAATGCCGGTTGGTCGCCGCGCCCGGCCAGCACATGCCGATCGACGGCGTTGAAGCACGTGTTGAGAGTCGCGCCCGGAAACCACTCCGCAAGACCGTAAAGCCTGGGCTCAAAGGTCTCTCTAGGTGCCTGATACCAACTGACGGCACTCGCCGCCTCGGCCCAAAAACGGGCCGGGTTCTCGACGCTGGCTTGATAGGCGCGGGCGAAAGCGGTCATTGACGAGATTCAGAAGGCGCAGCCAGTTTGTCCACCAATTCATAGTCGAGCACCGAAGCGATGCTGTCGTCTGCATTTAGGAACAGCACGGGCCCGTAGTTGGTGAACAGCAATTCCGTGTATTCAGGGAAACTGGTCATGTCGTGCACGGCACCGATCGGCTCGTAGCCGTACACCCCTGCAAGCGCGGTACCCATGCGATAGTCCATGCGTCCCTTGAGCATGAAGTACTCCCCCGCGCCCAGGTGCTTGTGGCGCGGAATGAAGCTGCCCGGCTGGCAACGGAACAACACCGTCCATCGTCCGGTCTCGGGACTGGTGAACAGGCGCTTGAGATCGATGCCCGGCACGACGGGTATCCACTTTAGATCCGCGCCATCGCACATTACTTCGGGCATGTTGAGCTCGGACATCGTAGGTCTCCCTGTATATTTGGTTGTCAGGCGCTCGCCGCGACGCGCAGCCTGTTTCAATAGCGGACACCGAGCTCGACACCAAAGGTGCGCGGCGGCGCCAGACTGCCGAGCACCGTGGAGCCGATGATGTCGCCATTGAAGATCTTGTTGGTGGCAACGACTTCGTTGGTGGCATTGTCGATGTAGGTCGCCACATTCCACTTGCCCGAGGGTACGGTGTAGGTGGCGCGACCCTTCAGCCAGCCGTAGCTACGCTCGGAAAGGTCCGGCACATTGAAGGCTGAAAAGTAGATCTTGCCCTGCCAGACATAGTCGACGCGCATGGTGATGTCGCTGCGATCTCGCAAATCGAATTGATATTGCGCCCCGAGCGTCGCTTTCAGGTCGGGTGCCCGCGGTAGTTTTTTGCCGCTCAGCCGCTGTACGCCGAGTAGGGGGTATTTTGGATCCAGCAAAGCGCCGTCCGTAAATTCAGCGTCCAGCCACGTGAAGTTAGCGTCGACGCGAAAAGCCGGCGTGGCGAGCCACGAGGATTCCAGCTCGACACCCTCGACCTTGGCCTTGGCGGCATTACGAATAATGACGTTGTTGTTTTGCACGTCCTGCACTTGCAAGTCCGTGTAATCGTAATAGAACACCGCGGTGTTCAAGCGCAGCCGCCGATCGAACAGGGTCAGCTTGGCGCCGGCTTCGTAGTCCCAGATCTGCTCCGGCTTGTAGGGATCGTTCTGATAGCTGCCCGGATTGAAGCCGCCGGACTTAAATCCTTTCGACGCCGATGCGTAGAGAAAGGTGTTCGCGTTCAGCTCGTAGTTCACACCCAGTTTGGGAGTGAACGAATTAAAACGCGTATCCGCGAATGTCGTCACGTTGTCGAACGCCGTAATTGGCGCATTGACAAACACCACATCGTTGCTGCCGCCGCGCAGCTCGCTGCTGTAGCGGCCGCCAACTACGACTTGCAGTTTATCAGTGATATAAAGCGTGCCCTCGCCAAAGCCGGCGTAGACTTGGGTAGTAGTCTTACCGTTGAGCTTCAAGAGGCAGCAATCGGCCGCATTGGGCAGACCGAACAGCGCATTGGTAAACGGTAGAAAATATTCGTTGCGGATGGGATTCGCTTCGTCGAAGTAATAGGCGCCCAGAATCCATTGAAAAACGCCGCTATTGGGTGAACTGAACTGAAACTCCTGCGAGAACTGGTGCTGATCCTCCTCGCGCAATTGGTCCACGCCGAACACCGGCGACACGTCAAGGTCGTCGCGGTTGTACGGCCGGGTTTTCCGGTAAGCGCTCAAGGAACTCAAGGCATAGTCACCTATATTCCACAGCAGCTTTCCAGAGATGCCTTCGCTGTAGGGCTTGTTGAAGCCTTGAATGTCCGAGCCGTAGCTGCGGGCATAAGGTGCGGAACGAATCGAGGGCGGCACCAAGGCCTGGTAGACCGGGTCGGTCGATGTACCGGGTCCGAAGTAGTGCCACACCACTCCATCGTCGTTCGCTTCGTAGTAGTCCACTTTCACGGTGGCACTCAACGTGTCGAGGATTTTTGCGGTCAGGGTGATACGCGCCATCCAGGCGTTCTGATTCTCGGCGTCACTTTTGACCGAGCCCAATCCCACGGGATCCACAATCGGGCGGTACAGCGTGGTATAGCCCGCATGCGAATCGTGCTCCACTGCGATGCGCAAGCCGATGCGATCGTTCAGCGGGCCGCCGATCGCGCCCATCACCCGATGGGCGTCGTAGTTCCCAACATCGAGCCGACCTTCCGCCTCAAAGCTGTTGGTCGGACCCTTGGAAATCACGTTCACCGACCCGCCGGTGGCGTTGCGACCGTACAAGGTGCCCTGCGGACCGCGCAGCACTTCCACTCGCTCGACGTCCAGGAACGCCGGCACGGCGCCGGCACTTCGCGATATATAAACCCCATCCGAATGAAAGGCGGTCGAACTGTCGGAGCCGGCTATCACCGAGGAGTAGCCAATGCCGCGGATATAGATTTGCGCCTCGCCTTGAAACAGGCTGACCAGCACGCTGGCGTTCGCGTTCGCAATGTCGCTGATACCGACGATAGTCCGTTCCGAAAGGTCATCGCTGGAATACGCAGTCACCGCCGCCGCGGTCCTTTGCACATCCGTTGTGCGGCGTTCCGCCGTCACCAGGATGGTCTCGAGCACTGCCGCAGGCTCTTCTGCCGCCGCCTGCGCCCAGGACCTGGGCGCACCGCCCAATAGGCCGGCCGACAATAGGCAGCAAAGCACACTCACGCGAGCCTTAAACATAGTCATCCCCTTTCAGAGCCGGTGATCGATTTGTCGTTTTGGCTAGCCTAGGCGTAGCATTCCGCCTGATCCTGGCAGCGGGCGCATGTCGACCCGTCTCAGAGTGAACTCACGGTTGACGGTGGGTCGACCTGGTGTAGTCTTAAGGGGCCTAATTACAACAATAGCGAAGCTTTTGGATGCTTGAATATCCACGCTCCGGCGCGCCACGGGCACCGATAAAGTCTTGGTCGGCGGGACAATTCCCGGCGAGCCAGCGTTACGATGCTTGGGCGAGCACGCTCAGCCAGTACTTTTTGCCTTGGTCGATCACCTCACGCAACCAGCAAACCTGCGAAGCCGCCGTCCGTCAATACGACTTGGGCAGCTGCAAACTCATTCACTGCAATAGCGACCCGTTGAGCGGCATTCGAACGATCGGTGACATCGGGCGCACCGACGGTCATTTCTTCAACGTGCTGTATGTAGTCTCCGGTGTCGAGTACCTGCGCTTCCATGATCGCGACGTTACTCTGCGTGCCGGTGAGTACGTGTTATGGGATTCGCAGCGCCGGATTGAATTTACCCTGTTGCAGCCGCTCGAGAAGCTGACTTTCATGGTCCCCGCGTCTCTCATGCGCGCCCTCATGCCGAACGCGGAGGACTATGTGGGAGTGGCCTTATCTTGCACTCACGGGATCGGCGGATTGTTTGCCAATCATCTAAGAGCGTTGGGTCACGCGCTGTGGAACATGCACGAGAACGAAGCCATGCAGATCGTGAACCCCACGCTCGATCTTCTGGCGCGAGCACTGACCTCGGTGCCTTGCCGCAAGCGGCCGAACATGCGTCACGCGACGTTGCGCCGCCTGCGCGAGTATGTCATCGAAAATCTGGCGGACCCTAACCTTACGCCGACCCGAATCGCCGCCGCCAATCGCATCTCGGTCCGTTATCTGCACATGCTGTTCGCCGAAATCGACAGCACGGTATCGGACTGGATTCGAGCGCAGCGCCTAGAGCGTTGCCGCTCCGATCTGTCCAACGTGCAACTCGATCATCGGACCATTACCGAGATTGCTTATAAATGGGGATTCGCTGATTCCGGCAACTTCGGCAAAGTATTCCGCAAGGCTTACGGTCAATCGCCACGCGCTTATCGTCACACCCTGCGCGGATGACCTTCGGGGCTGATTTTCTTGAACTTTATCCTGCACTCTAAGTCTTTATAATATATAGCAGCGCCAAAGTTAGATATGGAGGAAGTCCAAAAATGAACCGGGCGATGATCATTTTTGTTTTTTGTGCCGGCGGCGCCTTGATGGCGTGCAGCGCAGCGAAAAACGACTGGACTGAAGCCAAAGCTACCGACACCTTGTCGGCCTACGAGTCCTTTGTACAGAACCACCCAAAGGACTCGCACGTCGACGAGGCGCGAGGTCGCATCTTGGCCCTCAAGGATGACCAAGCATGGGCGATGGCGCAGAGTGCCAACAACGTCGCGAGCTACAGTGAGTATTTGAAGGCCGAGAGCGGCGGCGTGCATGCCGATGATGCCCGATTCCAACTGACGGCCTTGGATCGTGCGGCGGCGTGGAAATCTGCTCAGAGCGATCCGTCGGTTGCGACCTTGGAGAAGTTTTTGCAGAAATATCCTGAAGGGACTGAGTCGAATGAGGCGCGGCAAAAGCTCGCCTCCATGGCCTATAGAGCGCTAATGGACGAGTCTCGTAGTAAGGCCGGCGCCGAGCGAAACCGCGTTCATCTGCAGGCGCTTTTTGGCGCCATCGTCCACGAGGTCGTAGTCGTGCCACCCGCCGCACCCGACACCCACTACCAAGTCACCTCCGGCCCGATGAGCCAAGCGGATGCTGATTCGACATGCACGGCGCTCAAGCGCAAACATCAACATTGCACGGTGATAAAAGACACCGGAAGCTCGGGATGAGCACCTGCTTTGCCCGGGCGGGCATTGCGGCTCGCAAGGAACTGCGGTACCGCTGAGAGGTCCGACAAGAACCGCGTCGAATAGTTATCGCCGCTATCATTTTGCGCAGCAGTTGGACCCCGCAGCGATAGCTTGCGCTTTTGCCGCCGGCACACAGCATACGACTGCCTCGGAGCTTGCGTCGGCGGCCGTCGATTTACCGTGATCGAAGACCGGGGTGTCTTCGCCATACACCGGGATGCTGCCCAGAGTATGGAAAGTCTCCCAGGCAATGCCGGTGGGATCGGTGACCCAATACTTGTTCGATTGCGCGTAACAGCAGGGCTGCTCGTCCTCTTGAACCAGATGCGCATCGGCCGCCTGCAGCTGCGAGCGCATGCCGCGCAACTCCTCATCGGTATCGACCTGAAATCCCAGATGATTGACGCCAACCGGCTGACGGCGCGTGGAGATCGCGAAATTCACGCGCGGGTCCTCGATCATCCATTTGGCATAATCGGCGTGGCGTACGCGGGGCTCTATGGCAAACAGCGTTGAATAGAAGCGGATGGACTGGTCGAGGTCTTCGACACTCACATGCAGGTGGAATCGTTTCATGATTGTTTCCTCTTCGGTTGGGCAACCTCCGCCGCGGGGGTGCCGCAGGCCGGGCCGCAATCTTTGTCCGCCAAGGGCCGCGCTTAACCAGCAATCGAAACAGAGCGAGGCTACACTCTTGGGCCAGAGCCGCCAGGGATTCGATGCTTCTATGGATTTCATGTTTCCGAACATATCGAAATCTCTGAAGCGTATCAATATGAACTGGGTGTTACCCCATCAACGGATCTTTAGCGCTAACATTGTCCATGGATACCTTGTTGTATGTCATCGCTGCCACGTTAATCGTGACGGGCCTGATTGGCGCGATCGTGCCGGCGCTGCCGGGTATCCCGTTAATTTTCGGCGGCATCTGGCTGCTAGCCGGCTTGGATCATTACCACCATCTGGGCCTGTGGTGGCTGCTCGCTATCGCAGGAGTCGGCGCAGTCGGGATGACAATGGACCTTTTGGCAGGCGCGTTCGGCGCGCAGCGTGTTGGGGCCAGCCAGCGTGCGGTGTGGGGCGCGCTATTGGGTGCAATGATTGGCTTGATTTTCGGTTTGCCGGGCTTATTGCTCGGTCCATTCCTCGGCGCGCTTGTCGGCGAGCTGGCCGCAGGCAACAGCATCAGGCGCTCAGCGCATGTGGGCGTTAGCGCATGGATCGGAATGGTCTTCGGCACGATCATCAAGCTGGTATCGTCCGTGATGATGGTGGCAATGCTGGGAGCTGGATGGTGGTGGAATCGCGGCTTTTGAAGACGGACTGCCGAGGTAACGTGACCCAGGAGATCAAAAGAATGGCCCAGCTGTTGTCCGTGAATGAACGTCAACGGTAACGGCCAAGGCGACCTTGCGGGTCATCGTTACTGAGCGCATCCGGGCTTAGAATCTTTACATAGACCTCCGCTTGGACGCTGTGGAATGACAGAGTCAGATGCGCTCGCCTCGGGTCGGCGTGTGCTGGTCGGGCGCCGGCCCATGACGCAGGTCGGCCGCGCCGTGGAAAAAAGCGAAAGCCAGGGCTTCATGAAAGTATTGGTGGACGCAGACTCAAAACAGTTCCTGGGAGCCATTCTCGGGACCGGCGGCGATGAGGTAATTCACTGCGTGCTTGATCTGATGTATGCGCGTGCGCCGTACACCGTGATGCAACG
>JBDUBO010000113.1:0-12398 GCA_040004115.1 Gammaproteobacteria bacterium
TCTAGTTGTTCGTCATCAGTCAAATAATCTTCTGCCATGGCTTCTCCGCTACCCACCCTTGAGACCCAACAACACCCCTAAGCGTTCACTGATTTGGGCGACGGGACACTCCTCCTGCGCCATCTCCCGGCGCAAGGCCTTCACGGCAACCACGCCGCGAGCCATCTCGTCATCCCCCAACAGAATCGCAAATTGCGCGCCGCTCTTGTCCGCACGCTTGAATTGCGACTTGAAACTGCCGCCGCCCAGATTGATCTGCAAGGCAAGTTGCGGCCAGGCGTCGCGCAGCTGCTCCGCCAGTTTGAAAGCTGCAATTTCCGTGCGTTCCCCGGCCAGCACCATATAAACCTGCGGATGGGCGCGCTGCAGGCCCAATCCCTGTTTTTCGAGGAGCATGACGATCCGCTCCTGACCCATTGCCCAACCTATCCCGGGGGTGCTGGCGCCGCCCAATTGGGCCACCAAGCCGTCGTATCGCCCGCCGGCGCACACCGTGCTCTGCGAGCCCAAAGCATCGGTTGTCCACTCGAAAACCGTACGGGTGTAGTAGTCGAGTCCCCGAACCAGGTGCGGCTCAATATGATACTCGATGCCGGCACTGCGCAGGTGGTCGCACAACGACTCGAAATGCGCGCGCGATTCGGCATCCAGGGAATCGCGCAAGAGCGGCGCGCCGGCGACGAGGCGCTGCATGTCCGGATTCTTGCTGTCCAGTATGCGCAGCGGATTGCCGGCTAGACGCCGCTTGCTGTCCTCATCCAGGGCCGCTTGGTGGTCGCTGAAATAGGCCTTGAGCTGCTCGCGATACGCCGTACGCGAAGCGGGCGTGCCAAGCGAATTGACCAACAGTTTAAGTTGGGACAAGCCGAGACGCCGTAACAGCCTTGCCGACAGCAGGATCATTTCGGCGTCCACATCCGGTCCTTCGAAACCGAATGCCTCCGCGTCGATTTGGTGAAATTGCCGGTAACGGCCCGCCTGCGGCCGTTCGCGCCGGAACATCGGCCCCATGCACCACACCCGCAGGCGACCCTCGCGCAGCATTCCGTTCGAGATCACAGCGCGCACGATGCCGGCGGTCGCTTCCGGGCGCAGAGTGATCTGGTCATCGCCCTGATCGACGAAGCTGAACATCTCCTTCTCTACGATGTCCGTGAAGTCGCCGATAGACCGCTTGAACAGCTGCGTCTGCTCGATTACCGGGACGCGGAACTCCTCGTAACCATATGCTGCAAACACTTCGCGCGTGATGCGTTCCAGGTGCTGCCAGGCTGCGATTTGCGCGGGTAACACATCATGCACGCCGCGCAAGGGCTCGATAATCTTGCTCAAGAGCCCGCTCCGATTAGCCGGTGGGGCGCGCATTGCGCGATTGCGCGGCGGGCGTACCCGCGGCGGGCGTACCCGCGCGCCGCAGAACACCATCCGCGCCGGCCTCGAATCGCGCCACATCGCCGGCCACGAATTGCGGCCCGATCGCAACCGCTCGGTTATTGATCTCGAGCTGCACGCCGCTGGCAAAGCCCAAGTACACCCGCATGGGGGCGGAGCCCGCCACGGTCTTTACGGTGTTGGCGCGGCCCTTGCCGGCGAATGCACGCCGCCCGGCCGCATCGTGGATGTCGACCCACGAGTCGGCGGAAAAGCTCATTCGCAGATGCGCTCGGCCAGCGCCGGCCGTGGCATCGCCGGCCGCCGGCACCACTTGTGCGCTTGGCGGGGCGGCGAGCGTGGACGCTGTCAACGCCGCCGAGGGCGGAGACGCTCCCACGGACGTTGATGTCGCCGCAGTTGCGGCAGCGGCCACGGCGCCCGTGGACTCGGCGGCAGGATCAATATCGCCGGTCGCCGCGCCTCTCGCAGCCGCGCCTGTAGCATCCGCGACGGGTACGGAGTGCGCCGGCGCCGAGCCGCGCTGATGCCAGGGCTTCCACCACAGCACGACGAGCACCAGCAGCAGGACTACAAGCGAACCTACGATCTGCGGCCATGGCAGATTGCTGACGGCCGGCGTATCGGTGCGCAGCCTCACGCTGGCAGGCGCCGGCGGCGGCGGCCTTGGCGCTTGTGAACGGGACTCATAGCCGGCCATGATTTCCGCCGCGGGCAATCCCAGCAATGCGGCGTATCTCTTCAAATGCCCCTTGGCATACACCGACGGACCCACGCGCTCATAGTCCTCTGCCTCGAGCGCGTCGATGACCCAGCCATCGAGATGCAGTTCATCGGCCGCCTTCTGCGCACTCAATCCTCGACGTTCTCGTTCGGCTTTGAGCCGCGGTCCGGTGGTGACGAGGACCTCGGTCATCGATCGACGCCGGACCGCATCATTTGGGCCTGCTGCGAATCGGGGTATTCAGTCTGGACGCGCCGCGCATAGGCGGCAGCGGCGACGGCATCGCCGAGCTTGCGCTCGATGCGAAAACCCAGCCACAAGACCTCGGCGGTAGGCGGATTTACGGCCAGGTAGCGTTGCACGATCTCGCGGGCCTGCTCGGCATCGCCGCGATCGAACGCGATATTCCCGAGCTGCAGCAGCGCCTCGGGCAGATTCGGGCGGATCGTCAGCGCCTTGTTGAAGTAGCGTTCGGCGTCGACCACATCGCCGGTGCCTCGCGCGCAAACACCGGCGTTCACCAGCGCCACTTCCGGGGTGCGATACAGCGGACTGCTGGCGACTTGCAGCAACAGCCTTTCGCCCTCGATAGCTTTGCCGGTACGGCATAGATAGCCGGCGTAGTTGTTTTGGATATTCGGGTCGCCCTTACCCAAGCGGTAGCCGGCCGAATAGGCGCGCTCGGCTTTGGGCATTTCGTCCAGCCGCTCGTAGATCAGGCCCGCGGTCATCTGCACATCCGCGCTTGCCGGATTCTGCTCGAGCGCACGCTCGATGGCGTCGCGCGACTCGCTCATCTTGCCGAGCTTCAGATATTCAATCGCGAGCTGCACGTTGGTCGAGGCCGCCACCGCCGGCGGCGCCTTTTTAAAGCCCTTATCGTGCCCGCATGCCGCCAAGCAACACATCAGAACCACAGCAAGCACCTTCACCGTACCTGACTTCATCGGATCTCCGCCGCAGTGCGCGTCAAGGGTGTCAACTTCGTGCCGAGCCGCACCCGCGTGCGATCGGTGACGCGGCCGGCCAATTGGCCGCATGCCGCATCGATGTCGTCGCCGCGTGTCCTGCGAATCGTGGCGATGACGCCGTGCTCGTTGAGAATGTCGCGAAACCTCACGATGGTCGCCGCGGGCGAGCGCCGGTAGCGCGTGCCGGGAAACGCATTGAAGGGAATCAGATTGAGCTTCGCCGGCCGCCCCTTCAGCAGGCAAGCCAGTTGACGCGCGTGCTCGGGCTTGTCGTTGATACCGTCGAGCATGACGTATTCGAAGGTGATGCTGCGGCCGTTTTGCACGTCGATGTAATGCCAGCAGGCGGCGAGCAATTCGTCGATGGGATGTTTGCGGTTAATGGGCACAAGCTCATTGCGCAGTTCGTCGTTCGGCGCGTGCAGCGACACCGCCAGCGCGACATTGCATTCCTCCGCCAGTTTGTACATCTGCGGAACCAATCCCGAAGTACTCAAGGTAACCCGCCGCCGCGACAGGTCGTACCCCAAATCGTCCAGAAATATCCGCATGGCCGGCACTACGTTGCGGTAGTTGGCGAGCGGCTCGCCCATGCCCATGAATACGATATTGGTGATATTTGCCCGGGCGTCGCCACGCCGGGCGTCGCCGTGGCGGCCATCCGCATGGCCCGGGCGCGCCTCTGCCAGCTCGCGGTGCGCCAGCCACACCTGTCCGACGATTTCGGCCACGCTCAAGTTGCGGTTGAAACCTTGTTGCGCGGTTGAGCAGAAGGAACAATCCATGGCGCAGCCCACCTGGCTCGAGATGCACAGCGTGCCTCGATCCGGTTCGGGTATGTACACGCTTTCGATTCCCTGCACCTCGTCCATGCGCAGCAGCCATTTGCGGGTGCCGTCGTTCGATACTTGTTCGGTCACGATCTCAGGAACCGTGATTCCGGCGACCTCGCCCAACTGCGTGCGAAAATCCTGCGCGAGATCGGTCATCGCCGCGAAATCCGCCGCGCCGCGGCGGTAAATCCACTTCATCAGCTGGCGCGCGCGAAACGGCTTGGCGCCCAAGCGGTCGGCCACGAACGCCTCGAGTTCGACGCGCGGAAGCCCAAGTAAATTTACGCGTTCCCCCGCCACCCAGAAATTCTCCTTTGTTCCGCGCCCTACGCTACCGCGTACGCTGGCAGAGCTCAATTTCGCGAAAGAAGTAGGCGATTTCCCGCGACGCCGTCTCCGGCGCATCGGAACCGTGAACGATGTTCTCATCGATGCTGGTGGCAAGATCTGCGCGTATGGTGCCCTTGGCAGCCTTCTTGGGGTCGGTGGCGCCCATGACTTCGCGATTCTTCGCGATCGCGCCCTCTCCCTCGAGTACCTGCACCATGACGGGACCTGAGGTCATGAAGCGCACCAGGTCTTTGAAGAACGGGCGCTCACGATGCACGGCATAGAAACCTTCAGCTTCAGCCTGCGAGAGTTGCATCATGCGCGCCGCCACCACTCGCAAGCCTGCCTGCTCAAACCGGCGATAGACCTCGCCAATGAGGTTACGGCCCACGCCGTCCGGCTTGACGATAGAAAGGGTGCGCTCGATGGGCATGACGACCTCGGGTGAATTTAAGGACCGCGAAGTGTACTGGAGCAGGCCCTCTCAAGCAATCAGGATGGGAACCGAAGTCCCTGTATTACTTGGAAAAACCCGGTTCCCGGCTGGCATGCTCGCGCAGCGAGCAGCGGCTGATCAAACGTTGAAACTCTCGCCGCAGCCGCATTCGCCCTTGGCCTTGGGATTTTGGAACTTGAAGGCCTCGTTAAGGCCCTGTTTCACGAAATCGACGACCGTTCCGTCGATCAGCGGCAGACTCAAGGGATCGACCACCACTTTCACGCCCAGCGCCTCGAATACTGCGTCTTCCGGAAGAATTTCATCAGCATAATTCACGACATAGGCGAATCCGGAGCAGCCGGTCTTCTTGATGCCGACGCGCAAGCCCAGGCCCGTTCCGCGTTGCGCCAAATGAGATCGAACCCGATCCGCCGCGGACTCCGTCAACATGATCGCCATACTGCTCTGCCTCCAAACAACGGCCCTGTGCGAACCGATGCGCTATACATAACACGCTAGAGACCCCCGCGCACGGAACCAGGGCGCGTTTTATTCGCATGACCTCATGTCCGTGAAGATCGCAAGCTTTGCAAATGGGGTCGGGAAGCCCGCCTCTCAATGGCCGCAGGTCGTGAATCCTGCCGCCGCGGCCGCCCAGGCGTCCTCAATGATCAATAGCCGGCCCCGCTTCTCGATCGGCACCGCAAAACGTTTGCTCAGTTCCTCCACCGACTCGGGCAGCGCCGCCCGAACTTCGCGGCCGACCGCCTGTTCGGCCACCCATGCAGCCGCGGCAATTGTGTGCGGGCAGGCGAAGGCCAGAAACCGCGCCGCCAGAATGGTTCCGGAGCTGACTTTAATGTCGAATTGCACCCAGGTGCCCCGCGCCCGGCTGCCGGCGGCGCCGCGAAATGTGCCTGCGCCTTCCAGCACCCCCGCACCCGGCGCAGTCTTGAAATAGCGCAGGGTCGGCTCGCTGTACCTCATGCGCCGCTGATCCGGCGCAGGCGCGATACCGCCTCTTTCACCACCGTCAGGGCCGTGTCGATATCCTGCTCGCTGCTGCCGCGCCCCAGCCCGAACCTTAGACTGCTTTCACTCAATGCCTCGCTGCGGCCCAGGGCGCGCAACACATAAGAAGGCTCCTGCAGCGCCGACGTGCAGGCGGAGCCGGTGGAGACGGCGAGCCGGTCGCGCACGGCGGCGAGCAGGCTTTCCCCCTCGACTCCCTCGAACGACACATTCAGCAACTGCGGCACCGAGTGCGCCGCATCGCCATTGCGCAAGATGCCGCCGAGCGATGCCAGTCCCTGCCATAGACGGTCCCGCAAGCTCTCCAGGCGCACGGCGTCCGCTTGC
The DNA here is from genome assembly GCA_040004115.1 of Gammaproteobacteria bacterium. Classification (GTDB taxonomy): domain Bacteria; phylum Pseudomonadota; class Gammaproteobacteria; order Steroidobacterales; family Steroidobacteraceae; genus Bog-1198. The sequence continues at coordinate 6,049 of JBDUBO010000113.1, forward strand.
CGTGCGGCCTCTGCCAGCTCGAAGGCCAAGCCCATGCCCACCACCTGATGCGTCGGCACCGTGCCTGCCCGTAGGCCGTGCTCCTGCCTCCCGCCGAATTGCAGCGCCTGTAAGTGCACGCCGGCATCGCTGTGCGCGCCGCGACCTGCATCGCCGCGCTTGCCGCCACTGCGCCGCGACACCAGCAGTGCGCCCACTCCCTTGGGGCCGTAGACCTTGTGCGCCGACAGCGACATCAGATCGACCCCGAAGCCGGCAAAATCCACGGCGCGCTTGCCGGCGCTTTGCGCCGCGTCCACGTGCAGTCGAGCCCCGCCATGCCGCGCGCAGATCGCCGCCATGGCTGCGATGTCCTGGATGACCCCGGTCTCGTTGTTGACGTGCATGATGGACACCAGAACCGTGTCCGGCTGCAACGCGGCCGCCACCTGCGCCGGATCAATCATGCCACCGCCATCCGGCGCCAAATACGTCACTCGCCAGCCGCGTCGCTCCAATTCCCGGCAAGGATCCAGCACGGCCTTGTGCTCGGTACGCGAGGTGACGATATGACGCCCGGAGTCTCGATAGTGTTCGGCGGCGCCGAATATGGCCAGGTTGTTCGCCTCCGTGGCGCCGGATGTCCAGACGACTTCGTCCGGCTGGGCGCCTACGCTGATGGCCACCTGGGCGCGCGCTGCCTCCACCAATGTCGCTGCGGCATCGCCATAGGCATGGCTCGTTGATCCCGGATTACCGAATTCGCCCTCCGCCGTCAGACAGTGCGCCATGGCGGCGGCGACCCGCGGATCGACCGGCGTGGTTGCCGCATGGTCCAGGTACACCGGCCTACCCGGCGCGGTGCTGCTATTCACTCGTCGGCTCTGCGGGCGGCCGCCGCTGCGCCGGGGGCCGCTGTCCCGACTGGCCGCGCCGCCCCTGCACCGCGCTCAACAGGCCGCGCAGGATGTTGAGCTCATTGCGGTCCAGCTGGGCCCGATTGAACAGCCGGCGCAGGCGCTCCATGAGATGGCCGGTACGATCGTCGAAGTCGATCTCGTTCATGACCTCGAGCAGGTGCGCATAAAAATGTTCGACATCGCCCGACGACGCCAGCGGCAGTTCCAACTGGATGCGCGATTGCGGCTGCTCACGCGACATGAATAGCTCATAGCTGAGGAGTTGCACCGACATCGCCAAGTTCAATGAGCAGTACTTGGGATTGGCAGGTATCCGCACCAGCACATTGCAATGGTTCAAATCCTCGGTGCCGAGGCCGTAGCGCTCGGAGCCGAACAGCAAGGCGGCGCGATTTGCCGCGGGCAGCGCCACGATGCGGCTCGCGACATCGCGCGGAGTCGTAAACTCCCAGTAGTAATTGCGCGGGCGCGAGGTGGTGCCCGCAACAAAGCCGCAGTCGCTGATCGCCTCGGCGACGCTGGCCACGATGCGCGCGCGGCTCAAGATGTCGTCCGCCCCCGCTGCCAGCGCAACGGCTTCCGCATGCGGAAAGGAACGTGGCCGCACCAGCACCAAATCGTCGAGAGCCATGTTTTTCATGGCACGCGCAACCGACCCTATATTGCCGGGATGACTGGGATCGATGAGGACGATGCGAACGAGGGTCGTCATGAGTGTTATTCTACCGCCCCCATGCAGCCTCTCCTCAATATCGGCATGCGTGCCGCCCGGCGCGCCGGTGATATCATCGTGCGCAGCCTTTCGCGTCTCGATTCCTTGAAAATCGACAGTAAGGGGCGCAACGATTTCGTCACCGACGTCGACCGCAAGGCCGAAGCCGACATCATCGCCACCATCCGCCGCAGCCACCCGCAGCACGCCTTTCTCGCCGAGGAAAGCGGCCAGAGCGGCGACAGCGAATTCGTCTGGATCATCGATCCGCTCGACGGCACCACCAATTTCCTGCACGGCTTCCCGACGTTCGCGGTTTCCATCGCGCTCCAGCAGAAGGGGCGCCTGCAGCACGCCGTCGTCTACGATCCCATGCGTCAGGAATTCTTCACCGCCTCGCGCGGCGACGGCGCGCAGCTCGAGGGCAAGAAGATCCGCGTCAGCACGCAGCGCACATTGGAGGGCTCCCTGATCGGCACCGGCTTTCCGTTTCGAGCCGGCGCGCATGTCGATGAGTATCTCGCCATGCTCAAAGTCATCATGGCCACCGCCGCCGGTGTGCGCCGGCCTGGTGCAGCGGCGCTCGACCTTGCGTATGTGGCCGCCGGACGCATCGATGGCTTTTGGGAATTCGGCTTATCCCCCTGGGATACCGCGGCCGGGACTCTGCTGATTCAAGAAGCGGGTGGCCGCGTCGGCACGCCGGCCGGGGCCGAGTATGCGCTGGGCCCCAATATCGTCGCCGGCAACCCCAAGGTGTACCAAGAAATGCTTGCAGCCTTGGGACCGCTGACGCCGGCGGTTTTGCGCGACTAGCGCGGCGCGCCTCGCCCGCCGATTCCTTTCGCTAGTGTGCTGCGCCTGCCGTCCCGCGCAGGCGGCTGTTCTTATAGCCGTATGCCAAATACACCACAATGCCGATGGCGCTCCAGACCAGCAAGCGTATCCAGGTCGCGCCGGGCAGAAATCCGGCCATGAGCAGGCAGAAAAACACACCCATGAGCGAGGTGAACCACACCCACTTGACGCGGAAGGGGCGTGGCAGATCGGGCCGCGTGTGGCGCAGGACGAGAACGCCCAGGCAGACGACGATGAATGCCACCAGAGTGCCGATGGACACCAATTCGCCCAAAATACCGATGGGCAGCAGGCCCGCAAAGGTCATCGCCAGCGCGCCGGTGATGAGCGTCGCAATATGCGGCGTGCGAAATGTCGGATGCACGGCGCCGAAGAACTTCGGCAGCAGGCCGTCGTGCGACATGGTGAGCCAGATGCGCGCCTGCGGGATGATCATGGTGATGATCACGGAGGTGAGGCCAAACAGCGCGCCCCAAATCACCCAACTCGTGAGCCAGTTCAGCTGCGAATGCGACTCCAGTGCCACCGCCACCGGCGCCGCGTCGTTGAGCAGCTTGAAGGGGACGAGGCCGGTCATCACGCTCGACATCAAAATGTACAGCACGGTGCAAATGGCGAGACTGCCCAGCATGCCGATGGGAATGCCGCGCTGCGGATTCTTCGCCTCCTGCGCCACCGTCGAGACCCCGTCGAAACCGATATAGGCGAAGAAAATGATGCCTGCGGCCCGAATGATGCCGGATATTCCGAACTCACCGAAAGTGCCGGTGTTTTCCGGAATGTACGGTACCCAATTCGAGGGATTGACGAACTTGGCGCCGAACGCGATCACGGCCAGTACTATGGTGACCTTGATCATCACGATGACGGTGTTGACCACCGCCGATTCCTTGATTCCCTTGTAACACAGGGCCGTGACCGCGATGACGATGGCGACCGCCGGCAGATTGACGATGGCTCCGGTGGCATGCACCGAATAACCCGCCTCGTCGGCCGCCAGCGGCGCCGCACTCAGCCAACCCGGAATGAAATTGATGCCGTAGAAATCCAGCAACTTGATGAAGTAGCGGCTCCAGCCCACTGCCACCGTGGACGCGGCCATCATATATTCGAGAATGAGGTTCCAGCCGACGAACCAGGCGACGAACTCGCCCAAGGTCGCGTAGCTGTATGCATAAGCACTGCCGGCCACCGGCACCATGGCCGCGAATTCCGAGTAGCACAGACCGGCGAACATGCAACCGATGCCCGCGATGATGAAGGAGATGACGATGGCGGGACCCGCATGCTGGGCGGCCGCGAGCCCGGTGAGCACGAATATGCCCGTTCCGATGATGCCGCCGATACCGAATGCGACCAGCGCCGGGGTGCCGAGTGCGCGCTTCAGGCTTTTGTCCGACGCCTCCCTTTGGTATTCGGCGATCGGCTTGGTTGCGAGCATCCCTTTTATGTTCATTTATCCACCGGAGGTAGCCAATTGGACTGTCGCGGACTGTAGCATGCCGCCGGCCGCACCCTGCAAATACCCGCCCCGTTCAAGGATGTCGCCGCCGCAAATTGATGTTGATCCACTCCACGGCCGCGGCGAAGGCCATCGCAACATACAAATAGCCGTTCGGTATTTCGAGGTCCAGCGCGTCCGCGATCAAGGCGGCGCCGACCAGCACCAGGGATGCGAGCGCCAACACTTTGATGGTCGGGTAGCGCTCGATGAAGCCGCTCACCGCCGAGGCGACCACCATCATCACCAGCACCGACGCGACGATGGCCGCAATCATGACCTCGATGTGCTTCGACAGCCCGATCGCCGTGAACACAGAATCCAGGGAAAACACAATGTCGATTATGCCGATCTGCAGGATGATCAGCCAAAAGCCGTTCAGCGCACTGGGCTTGCGGTTCGCCTCCTTGCCGGTGAGCATGTCGCGGATTTCCATCGGGCTCTTGATCAGCAGGAACAAGCCGCCGCCGAACAAGATCAGATCGCGGCCGGAAATCTCATTGCCGAGCACCGTGAACAGCGTGGCCCGCAGGCTCGCAATCCAGGTGATGGAAAACAGCAGTGCGATGCGCGTCAGCATGGCAAACGACAGGCCGAGGAATCGCGCGCGGCGGCGCTGTGCGCTTGGCAGCCGGTCGACCAGAATCGATAGAAAAATGATGTTGTCGATGCCGAGAACTATTTCCAGCACCGCAAGCGTCAGGAACGACAGCCACGTCTGCGGGTCGGAGAGCAATGCCACCATGGTGGCCACTGTAGAACCCTCTAGGGCAACCCGTCCACTTCTTCGGGCTTGGTCAGCTTGCGCTCCAGCAAATCATCCGTCCGCAGGCCCAAGTCCAGCGCCAGCGCCGACGATATATAAATCGAGGAATACGTGCCGGCGAGGATGCCGATGACCAGCGCGGCCGAAAACGCATGCAGCGTCTCCCCGCCGAAAAACAGCAGTGCCAGCACGACCAACAGCGTCACCAGCTTGGTCATCAAGGTTCGCGACAATGTCTGATTGATGGATTCGTCGATGACCTGCGAGATGCCGATCTTGCGGGCAGTTCGCGCGCGCTCGCGAATGCGGTCGAATACGATCACGGTATCGTTCAGCGAATAGCCGATGACCGCCAGAATCGCCGCTATGGCGGTCAAATCGAAAGTCATCTGCGAAAGGGCGAAGAATCCGATCACGCAGATCGGGTCGTGCAGCACCGCCAGGATGGCGCCCACCGCCAATTTAGGCGTGAAGCGGAACAACACGTAAATCAAAATCAGCACCAAGGTGGCAAACAGCGCCCAGCCGCCTTTGACGAACAGTTCCTGTCCCACCTGCGGCCCCACCACTGAAGTGCTCAGCAATTTGACGCCCGGCTCAATAGCGCCGAACACCTCCAAAATATGCGCACCGATCTGGTCGCCCTTGGCGTTCAGGTCGGGCGGCAATCTCACCAGGATGTCGCGCGAGCTGCCGAAGGCCTGCACCTGGGCATTCTCCACGCCGGCCTTGGCCAGCGCCGTGCGCAGCGTTTCCAGATTGGGAGCCTGTGGGAAATCGGTTTCCACCACCACGCCGCCGGTGAAATCAATTCCAAGATTCAGTCCGCGCAGCAGCACCAAGCCGATGGAGCAGATGATCAACAGCGCCGACAATCCGTACCACACCTTGCGGGTGCTCATGAACGGGAAGCGGGTTACCTTGTGAAAAAATTCCATGTACTAACCTCGGATCGGACTCTTGCCGTGCGGCAAAGGCTGGACCTCAAATCGACAAGTGGTCGACCTTGCGTTTTCCGCCGTAAATGATCTGCACCAACGCGCGGCTGCCCATGACGGCGGTAAACATCGACGTCGCGATGCCGAGCATCAGCACCACGGCGAATCCGCGCACCGCGCCGGCGCCGAACAGCCACAGCACCAGACCGGCGATGAAGGCGGTGACGTTGGAGTCGAAGATGGCGGAGAAAGCGCGCTCGAACCCAGCCGTGATCGCCGCGCGCGGCGAAACGCCGATGCGCAATTCCTCGCGAATACGCTCGTAAATCAAGATATTGGCGTCCACGGCCATGCCCACCGTCAGCACCACTGCCGCGATTCCCGGCAAAGTCAGCGCCGCGCCGAGCATTGACAGCAAAGCCGTCAGCAGAATCACGTTCGCCGCCAGCGTCACGTCCGCGATCAGGCCGAAAACTTTGTAGTAGACGGCCATGAAAATGAACGCGGCCAGCATGCCGAACACCATGGCGTTCACGCCTTGCTTGATGTTCTTCTCCCCCAGGGTGGGACCGATGGCACGCTCTTCCACCGCCGACAGCGGCGCCGCCAGGCCTCCGGCGCGCAGCAGCAGCGCGAGCTCGCGGCCTTCGATCGGATTGACGCCGGTGATCTGAAA
>JBDUBO010000114.1:0-12363 GCA_040004115.1 Gammaproteobacteria bacterium
GTGATGCCGAATTGCCGGTAGAACTCGCCGGTGAGACCGGTCACGAAGGCCACGGGCACGAACACGGCACATAGCACCAAAGCAATGGAGATGATGGGCCGCGTTACCTCACCCATGGCGGCATGCGCGGCCGCGTGCGGATTCAAACCCTCCTCGATCTTACGCTCGATGTTCTCCACCACCACGATGGCATCGTCGACCACGATGCCGGTGGCGAGAACCAGGCCGAACAGGGTCAGCGAATTGATCGAAAAGCCGGCGAGTAACAACGCCGCCAAGGTGCCGATGATGGCCACCGGCACGGCGACCAGCGGGATGACGCTGGCGCGCCAACTCTGCAGGAACACCACCACCACCAGCACCACCAGCGCCACCGCTTCGAACAGGGTGTGCACCACCGCCTCGATGGAACTGCGCACGAATACCGTGGGGTCGTAATCTATTTCGTAGCTGACGCCCTCCGGGAAGTTCTTCGCCAATTCTTTCATGGTCGCGCGCACCGCATCCGACAGCTTCAGCGCGTTCGCGCCCGGCAGTTGGAATACGGGAATCGCCACCGCCGGAGCGCCATCCAACATGCTGCGCAGCGCATAGTTATCCGGACCGAGTTCGATGCGCGCAATATCCCGCAGGTACGTAGTCTCGCCGTTGCCGCCGGTCTTGACGACGATGTTGCCGAACTCCTGTTCAGTCTGCAGCCGGCCCTGCGCATTGACGATGTATTGGAACTGCGTTCCCTTCAGCGACGGCTGACCGCCGATCTGTCCCGCCGCCACTTGCACGTTCTGCTCGCGCACCGCCGCCAAGACTTGATCCACGTCGAGGAAGCGCGCCGCAATCTTGCCGGGATCCAGCCACAATCGCATGGCGTAGTCGCCCGAGCCGAATACGCGCACGTCACCCATACCCTGCAGCCGCGCCAGCACGTCCCTGATCTGAATGACCGCGTAATTACGCAGGTACAGCGAGTCGTAGCGGCCGTCCTTGGAACGCAGGAACACCACCATGGTAAGGTCGGGCGAGCGCTTCTGAGTTACCAATCCGATTTGGCGCACGACTTCGGGCAGCCGCGTATCGGCCTGCGCCACGCGGTTCTGCGTCTGTACCTGCGCGATATCGAGATCGGTACCGAGTTTGAAGGTCACGGTGATGGAAAAGCTGCCGTCGGGGGTGGCCGTGGAATTCGTGTAGATGGCATTCTCGACGCCGTTGATTTGCTGCTCGAGCGGCGTGATGACGGTCTCTGCGATGGTCTTGGGCGAGGCGCCGGGATATTGGCCGCTGACGACCACGGTCGGCGGCACGATCTCGGGATATTCGCTGATCGGCAGCGCCGGCATGGCCAGAAGTCCCGCCACGGTAATGATGATGGCGAGCACCGAGGCAAAAATCGGCCGCTCGATGAAGAACGAAGAAATGTTCATCGCCGCGCGCGCCTACTTTGCCGCTGGCGCGGATTTCGCCGCCGGGGCCCCGGGCGGCGCCGCGCCGGCCGCCGGTTTGCCGGCGACCGGTTCGCCGGCCGCCGGTTTGCCGGCCACCGCATCTTCCGCGCCGTTTGCACCCATGGTGACGCGTTGCGGCGTTACCGTAACCCCCGGATGCACGCGCTGTGCTCCGTTCACCACGATCACATCGCCTGCCTTCAACCCCTGGTTAACAACGCGCAAACCGTCGATGACGCGGCCGAGTTTCACAGCGCGGTATTCGATCTGATTGTTGGCGCCGAGCAGCAGCACATATTTTTGGCTCTGATCGGTGTTGACCGCCCGATCCTCGATCAATATCGCCATGTGTTCACCGCTGCCCAGCAATCGCACGCGCGCAAACAAGCCGGGTGTGAAAAAGCCGTCCTTGTTCGGCAGCACGGCACGCGCGCGGATCGTGCCGGTTTGCGGATTGAGTTGGTTGTCGACGAAATCCATGGTGCCGGCGTGAGGAAATCCTTCCTCATTGGCGAGCCCCACCTGCACGGGATTCGGCGCGTTGCGCGAGCTGGGGCGCTCGCCGCTGCGCGCCATTTGAGTGTATCTCAGATATGTCTGCTCATCGCCGTCGAAGTATAGATAGATCGGATCCATCGACACCACTGAGGAAAGTAAGGTGCCGCCGTTGGCGCCGCCCGTTACCAGATTGCCGCGCGTGACTTCCGCGCGGCTCACCCGCCCATCGATGGGACTGGTGACACGCGTGAACCCTAAGTTGAGCGAGGCTGTTTCGAGAGCGGCTTCGGCGCCGGCCACATTGGCTTCGCCCTGCGCAACCGTGCTCTTACGCTCATCCAGTTCCTCTTCAGAGACGGCGCCGCTGTCTTTGAGGCGTTGCACGCGCACCAATTCGACGCGCGCCAAATCGAGTGCGGTCTTGTAGCGCTTGACATCGGCGGCGGCACGATCGTATTCAGCCTTATAGGGCCGCGGATCGATGACGAACAACAGATCGCCGCGTTTGACCTGGCTGCCCTCCGTGAAGGCCACCTTGTCGATATAGCCCGAGACCCTGGGGCGGATCTCGACGGTTTCCACCGCCTGCAGCCGGCCTGTGAATTCGTCCCATTCCTTGACCTTCTTATCGAGTACTTGGGCTACCGTGACCAACGGCGGCGGGGGCGCGGACTGGCCGCCGCCCGACTTTCCGCAGCCGCCGATCAGCAAAGTTCCGCAGGCAATAACGCCCGACATCCCTACCGCCATTATTCTGATCAACGCAATCTCCTCGCCCAATGCAAATCCTAACTTGGCTGTTTAGCACAAGAAGATTACCAGCGATGCCGGCATTACGTTAAATCAGACGTTATTGACAATCATTCTCATCCGCGCCGTGCCACGCGCGAAGCACATCGATTTCATCGAAGAACAATTGGGGTTAAGCCGATCTCGCCTGGTCGACCGCGTCCTGGTCCGGCGCCGCCTGCGTCGGCTTTTGCTCCACCGGCTTGAGCCATTTCTCGAGCGTGGCGGCCAGCACCGCCCGGTCCACCGGCTTCGGCACAAAATCGTTCATGCCGCAGAGGAGCGCGCGCGACCGGTCCTCGGGAAACGAACTGGCCGTCATCGCCACCACCGGCACCGCATGATCGAGCACCGCAGATGTGTGATCGCGAATCACCCGGGTCGCTTCAAACCCATCCATTTCCGGCATCTGACAATCCATGAGAACCAGGTCGTAACGCTCCTTGCTCAGGATGTCGATTGCCTCGCGCCCGTGCATGGCCACATCGACTTGATGACCCAACTTGCGCAGCATGTAGACCGCCACTCGCTGGTTGACGAAATTGTCCTCGATCAGCAGCACGCGGCTCCCAGCGCGCTCAGGCGGAGCGACTACCCTCGCAGACTCCATCGCAGCGGACTTCGCCGCGGGCGGCGCGCCCGCATCGGAGGGCGGCAGCGGACCGACGATCCGTCCAATTAGGCGTTTTAAAATGCGCATGGCTCATAGCGGATATCGGCGCGCCGTCGGGAAGCTGTAGGGGTAAGATTGGGGCGCAACCCTTAGGGGATCGCCGTACAATCGCACGGAAAAACTACCTAAAAAGGCCGGAGGGGATTGTGTTCAAAAGAATCCTGGTGATCATTGTCGCCGTACTCGTCGTGCTCGCTGTCGTCGGACTGCTGCTGCCGCGCAACACGCGCGTGTCGCGCTCCATCACCATCGACCGGCCCGCGAGCTTGGTCTACGCCACGGTCAACTCGTTTCAGCTATTTCCCAAGTGGTCGCCCTGGCAGGACCTGGACCCCAACATGCACCAAGCCACCGAGGGGGCGCGCGAGGGCGTCGGCGCCAAGCTTGTTTGGACGGGCAATGACAAGGTGGGCTCGGGTACGCAACTGATCACCGCCTCCACTCTCAACGAATCCGTCGCCAGCGATATCGACTTCGGCAAGATGGGATCGGCGAAGTCCGCGCTGCTCTTGGCGCCCGCCGGATCCTCGACGCACGTCACGTGGACCCTCGACATCGACATGGGCGCGAGCCCCATTGCGCACTACTTCGGGCTGATGATGGATCGAATGATCGGCAAGGACTATGAATCGGGGTTGAGCAAACTGAAAGCCCTGGTCGAAGGCATGCCGAACGTGGACATCACGGGCTTCACGGCGGAACCGGTCGAACTCAAAGCCATTCCGATCCTGGTGGTGAACGAGACCTCGCCGAAGGATTCTGCATCGATCTCCAAGGCCTATGCCGACGGCTACTCACAAATCGGCAAGTTCATGGCCAAGAACAAACTGCAGCGCGCGGGCGCCCCTCTTGGCATCGATGGTGAGATGACGGCCACCACGTTTACCTTTCAGGCCGGCATACCCATCGCACCTGCCGATGTCAGCGCCGGCGACACTGTGCAGGTGATGCAAAGCTATGCGGGAAAGGCGCTCAAGACCACTCACGTAGGGCCGTACGACACATTGCCTAAAACCTATGATGCCTATCGCGCGTTCAAGGCAGCGCATGCCTATACGGGCGCCGGCGCGCCGATTTCCTGGTACATCGATGATCCGGGCACCACGCCGGCGGAAACATTGCGCACCGAAATCTACTGGCCGATCCGGTAGCACCGACAGGCCTCATAACGCGCCTCAGGCGCGCGTGCCGGTGAACGTCGCGTTGCCCAGCATATGTTTTGCGTCGCCGCTGATGCGATCCGCATCGACGGTGGCGGTGAATTTGACATTCATCTTCATCGGCTTCGTGATTTTCGCGGACCAGCTGAGCCTATTACCGGCAATTTTACCCTCGGTAATCGCAGCGTAGTGTTCGCCATCGGACAGCGAGCCGGTCAGCTCGGTGCCCACAGTGTTGAGTTCCAATACGCCGGACTTGTCGCCCAGCGGCGTGTTGAGCGTGATATTCCACTTGCCCTGCACCATGCTGCTCATCTCCGTCGGCGCTTGTTTGCCGGATTGGGCGGCCGCTTCGCCGCCCGATTTGGCGCGGCGATAGACCGCGGGGTACCGATCATGATCCGAAACTTGTCGGTGGCAAAGTCGACGAAAGCTGACACGGCGGTGGGAATCTGCTGACTGCTGGGTAGTACCACATTGAGGTCGGCACCCTCGCGCGTGTAGCCCGGCAACACATGCACCAAGCGGGCGGAGAGCAGATGCGGCGCAATCAGCACGTTCGGCAGCAGCGCAATGCCTAAGCCCGACAGGCAGCCCTTGAGCAGAAGCCGCGCGCTGTTGGCGCTGAATCGTCCGCTGACTTTGGCCTCCTCACTGCCATTCGGGCCGCGCAGCATCCAGGTTGCGGGACTCGTGCGCCCTGAGGCGATCAGACAATCGTGCCGGCTCAATTCCTGCAGCGTACTGGGGTTGCCGCGCAATGTCAGATAGGCGGGACTGGCCACCAATTTGAAGGATTGCGACATCAGCTGCCGAAATACCGGCGATCGATCCGACACGGTGCCGGCCCGAAACGCCACATCGATCGCCTCTTCGATCAGATCCGCCCGGGCATCGCTCAGCACGAAATCCAATCGCACCTTGGGATGAGCGGATAAAAATTGCGATACCCACTCGACCTCAAAAAAATCAAGAAAATCGGCAGGTGCCGCAATACGTACCATGCCGGCCGGTGTATGACTGCCGTCGGCGAGTGCCTTGCCCGCATTCAGTACGCCGTCCACCGCGGGCGCGCAGCGCTCGAAGAAGGCGTTGCCCGCCGCCGTGAGGGTTAACTTACGGGTGGAGCGCTGCATCAAGCGAGTGTCGAGGCTGGATTCAAGCTGGCGTATGCGCCGGCTGAGAGTATTGGGAGGCACTCCCAGGCGTCGTCCCGCCTCAGCAAAACTGCCGGCGCGAATCACTTGCACGAACATCCGCACTTCGTTGAGATCGAACACTTAAGATTCCTATCAATACTGGATTAGTCTACTCTGATTCGGCCACCTTGTTAGCGAATGATCAACCATTTACGCTATCTACGATCTGGCAATTGCCACTGCAAACTCGAGGCTCATATGGCAAAGGTATTGGTTCTCTACTATTCCACCTACGGTCACATGGAAACCATGGCGAACGCCGTGGCCGAGGGTGCCCGTTCAGCCGGCGCCAGTGTCGACGTCAAGCGCGTGCCGGAAACCGCCCCGCCGGAAGTAGCGAAAGCGGCTCATTTCAAACTCGACCAGAAAGCGCCGGTGGCTAACATCGAGGAGTTGGCGAACTATGACGCCATCATCGTCGGCAGCCCCACTCGTTTCGGCCGCATGGCTTCGCAAATGGCGAGCTTTCTCGATCAGGCCGGCGGACTGTGGATGCGCGGCGCGCTGCACGGCAAAGTCGGCGGTGCGTTCACGTCGACCGCCGCTCAGCACGGCGGCCAGGAAGTCACGCTTTTTTCCATCATCACCAATCTATTGCACTACGGCATGGTCATCGTTGGACTGCCCTATAGCCACCAGGGACAGATGACCTTGGACGAAATCGTCGGCGGCAGTCCGTACGGCGCGACGACGGTTGCGGGCGGACAGGGACAGCGTCAGCCCAGCGCGATTGACCTCGCGGGCGCACGCCACCAAGGCCAGCTGATTGCCGAGACGGCGAAGAAGCTATTTCCGTAGAGTACAGGTATGAACGTCGGTCCGAAGGCCATCGCATTTTTATACCTGGCGGTGCATGGCGTATTGTGGGCGCCCGCGTCGGCGTGGCCAGGCGACGGCTCGAGTACCACAGCCGGGCTGCAGCATGATGTTGTTTTCAGCGAGTTCCCGCCGCTGGCGCGCAACGCAGCACTGACGCAGCGTCTGCTGACTCCGCTGACATCCGCCCGTCTGCAGCGCAAGGCAGCGCAAAGTGGCGCCGGTGTGCGCGAGTACCCCCTCGATCTCGCCAATGAGAAATATGTGCGTTTCGTGCCCCCGACCGAGCCCCCACAGGGTTACTCGCTGTTGGTGTTCATCGAGCCATGGAAATTCGCCGGGGTTCCACGCGATTGGATTCCCGTTCTGGAGCGGCACGGAGTTATCTTCATCACAGCTGAGCAATCGGACAACACTCAGCCGGTCTATAGCCGGCGTATTCCCCTCGCACTGGTCGCCGCCTATAACGTGATGAAGCAATACCGGGTAAATCCGGACCGCGTCTTTATCGGAGGAATGTCCGGGGGCTCACGGGTGGCATTGCGAATGGCGTTGGCTTACCCCGACGTGTTTCACGCGGCGCTGCTTCACTCTTCGAGCGATCCTATTGGCACTGCTGAGGTGCCGTTGCCGGCCCCAGAACTCCTTCGTCAGTTCCAAGAATCGACGCGCCTCGTCTATATCACCGGAGATTATGACGCTCCCAACATCGAGAAAGACGAGGCAAGTCGAGCGTCACTGCGGGACTGGTGCACCTTCGACATTGTCGTACAACGTTTTGCGCTTGCCGGTCATGAACTGTCCGGTGCACGTGAATTCGAGCCCGTGCTGACTGCCTTGGAAAGCCACGCCGCACCGATGCCGAAGCCATTGGCTGCTTGCCGAGAGCACAAGGCAACTAGATTAAGGGAGCAATTGCAGCAGGTGCAAGAACTGATGGGACACGATAAGACGAGTGCCGCAATGAGCCTTCTAGAGCAGGTGGATGCCCACTTCGGGGGTATGGCCGCGCCAAAGAGCGTGGAACTCGCTGCATCGATGAACGCCCTCGATTAAGATGACCGGTGTTGCGCAGCGCGTGATTGAGGCCATGGTTCCTAGAAAGGCGGCGTTGCGGGGATCAAAGAGACCGGCAGGGTGAGTGCTCGACCGCACGATACAGGTCAGCGACCATATTTCGTCAGCAAGACGCCGGACTTGAACGCGCGGCTGTCGAGCAGGCGCAGGTCCTTTTTTACGGTGAGCCCCGTCAATAAGCGCGGATTGTCGTCGATGGCTACGGGTTGAATTAGAAAATGAAACTCGTCGATTTCGTCGATCTTCGCGAGATTGGCGGCGAGGCTTGGGCTGCCAAACATAACGACGGTACCGTTCGTTGTTTTGCGAAGCTCGGGGATCGCTTGATCCATACTCCCGCGGATCGGCGCACAGTTGTTCCAGGTCGTGTTTAACGGTTTGTTTGTAGCAACATACTTGCGCACGGAATTGAGCAAGCTCGCCAAATCGCGAACGGCCTCGGGGAGTTCCGTGTTGCCGAACGCGCCCGGCCAATACGCTTCAAACAGATCGAATGTATTTCTGCCCAGCAGCAGCGCATCGGCTGACTGTATGAGTTGTGTTGCGTATCGGTGATGCTCTTCGTCCGCGACAACGTGGCGATGATCGCAACATCCGTTGATCGTGATATTCACGGAGTAAATGATGCGAGGCATGGGGGTCATTCTCCCGCGCTCAGACATGGTCGAGGGGTTTTGTACGGGCGATCTGCGGGAGCTGATCGACGAGCGAGGCAACTGCGGCCAGGAATTCGATGGTGTGAGCCAGCCCGGCATGCCGCTCAAATGCGACCTCATCGACCCAGCGGGAGTGGATGAAGAGCCACGCGGAGTCCTGGATGGACCGATACGCTTCAATGGACAAACAGCCGGCTTCCGCCCGCGATGGCGGCACGACATCCCGCACGACCTTGGCCAGTGCGTCGGCGAAGCCTTCGCGGGCATGGAAACCGGCAAAAATGGTCAACACCACGGTCCGTTCTCCGATCAGCGGCTGAACTTAGCGATCCAGTTAGGTTCCCAGGACTTTCCACCGTCGTCCGAGAACGCCTGCTCCAACTGAAAAGTATGGGGCGTGATATTCGAGAAAATGAAGCGCACGAAGATCATCCGGTCGTTGTGTGTATCCTGGGCATAGAACTCGCCTTGGCTGTCTTTGAACCCGCCAATCATGGGCTGCCCCACGGCGCCCGCGGCACTGTTAGCATAACTAATTCCCCACTGGTGAGTCGCGCGGTTGTAGACCCGAAGGCTCAGCCCTTCGATATGGCCGGCGCGGCCGTCGATCTCCAGTTCACCCAGATTTGCGGCACCGTTCCAGATCGGCCGCACGGTAGAGGTGCCGTCGTATTCGACCCAGGTGGTGGATCCGGTCAGCGGCTTCAATCGACGCGACAGGTGCACCTTCCATTCGCCGAATTCGAAGTCGAAAGCGTGACCGCCATCCATATCAGCCGCTGCGTGGGCGGACTCGGCCTGACCGGTCAGTGGGAAGGTGAGCACGGCGGCGACCGACAGGACATTAATGAATTTGGCGAGTGTCTTCATGGCATTCTCCCAGCTGGTAGGATGGCCAAATTAGACGACCGTTCGACGCGTCACTAGAAGGCACCTTGAGGTACCTATGTCACAAGTCCGCAGGCAAAATCCGCTAAGCAACTGCCCGCTGACTGCAGCGCTCGCCGCCATGGGCGGCCGCTGGAAACTAATTATTATCTATTGGCTGGCGCAGGGCCCACGGCATTTCGCTGCCCTGAAGCGAGAGATGTCGACCGTCTCTCAGAAGGTCCTTACGGAGCAGCTGCGAGAGCTGATTGACGACGGCATCGTGGCGCGCCAGCGCACCGGCGAGGTCCCTGCTCCCGTCATCTATTCCCTGACAGTTTATGGCCACACCTTGGCGCCCATCGCAGAGTCGGTTCGACTGTGGGGTCGCGGACATATCAAGAAGTTTGCGGCCTAGCGGCAGGCAGGTTCGGCGATTGGCGGGCACCGCGGCGACCGCAGGAGCCGTGTCGGATTCGCGCCCTAACATTCCCGTTTCATCGGCGTGCGAAGCGCCATTCATGGGCCCCGTAGCTTTGTCATTATACTGGGCAACAGTACGTAGTTACAAAACAAGGTCGGCGCCATGAAATTATACTACTCGAAGAACCTCAATCCGCGAGTCGCGGTTGCCGTAGCGCGATACTTAGGGTCAAACCTTGAGTATATTCCGGCCTCTCCCCGCGCACCCGGCGCGGAGCCGGCTTTCCGAATGATAAACCCGAACACGCTCGTTCCCGTTTTGGTCGAACAAGATCGAACTCTTTGGGAAACCGACGCCATCGCATGCCGGCTGTCGGCACTTGCAAGCTCGGATTTTTGGCGGACGGACGAGGGCGAGGCGGAGATGATTCAATGGATTAGTTGGAGCACTCACCACCTAACCAAGGCTGCGGGGATAGCATATTGGTGGAATGTCATCGTGCCGACGTTTTCCACGGAACGCCCCTCGCCATCAGTCATTGAAGACGCGCTGCGAGATTTTCGGCACTCTGCGGCCATTCTCAATTCAACGCTAACTGGTCGGCAGTGGCTGGTAGGTGGTGCCGTCTCTTATGCGGATTTTCGAGTGGCCACCTCACTTCCATTCGCCGCAAAGGCCGGTCTCCCAATATTGGAATTTCCAGAAATAAGAAGATGGCATGACCAATTGTGGGAGATTGATGCGTGGCGAGCGCCATTCGACGGATTGAACTGAGTACATTGAGAATCCCGCTCGGGAAAAGTGTCCCGTTTCTAGCACCACTTTCAGCAGGAAAAATGACGGGAGCCGGTGTTACGCATCGACCGGATGTCTACGCTCCGCCGTCACAACACAGGTCAGTTGCTCGAGCTTGCGGCATAGCAAATTTCCCGTCACCTCGGCACAGTCTTTGAGTAGCACCTCAACTCGTGCGATATCCGGGGACTCCCGCTGCAAATGGAATTCATGCGGTGCGGAATTGAGTGTGTTCAATACCGCCGCGATTCGTAGCAGCACATCCGGATCCGCGTCGGCGCGAATCGTAATCCGCGTAAAAGACGCGGTCTGCGCCGCCGGAGCAGTATCCAAATCCTGATCTCCTGCGTATACGTCACGTGTCATCGGCTAAGCCTTTCATCTAGAGAACTTGGGCCACGAGATGCAGAAGTCGATATCGCTGCACTTTGGTGGTTCCTACTGCCCGGTCCTGAACTTCTGCCACAGGCGGGTGATGGCGCGCGTTTGCTCGGGAGTGAGCTCCGTCTGGATGAACAGGCGCTCTTGATGATCAGCCGTTGGGTAGACGGCGGGGTCTGCCACGACGGCGGGATACAGGAGGGGCGTCGCATCTTTATTGGCGTTGGCGAAGCCGGTGTTGTTCGAGATATTGGCGATGACGGCGGGGTCCATCAAATAGTTGATCAGCCGGTAGGCATTGTTCGAGTGCGGTGCGTCTTTCGGTATGGTCAGCAGGTCAAACCAGAGCAAAGATCCCTCTTTGGGAATGAGGTAATCGATCACGATGTCGTTCTTTGCATCCTTCGCGCGCTTGCGCGCCTGCACGATATTGCCGTTGTAGCCGACCACCACACAAAGATCACCGTTTGCCAGGGCCTGGATCTGGCTGGACGTGTCAATATTGCGGATAAACGGGCGGATCTTGCCCATCACTTTTTCCGCGTCTGCCAAGTCCGCCGGGCGGATCTCATTGGGACTGCGTCCCATTGAGATGAGTGCCAAGCGCACCACCGCAACCGGATCGTCAATGAAATTGATGCCGCACTCCTGAAGCTTGGCGGCGAGGGCGGGGTCGAAGATGAGGTTCCAGCTGTCCAAGGCAACGCCGGGCAGTAGCTTCGACACCTTGGCCTTGTTGTAGCCAATGCCCATGGTTCCCCAGTCATAGATGACGGCGTGGGCGTTACCCGGATCGCTGCTTGCTACTCGCGCCATGAGCGCGGGGTCCAGATGCGCAAGGTTGGGGAGCTTGGCCTTGTCGAGCGGAGCGTACGCTCCACTGCGGAGTTGACGCTGAATGAACGCGTCCGATGGCATGACCACATCAAATCCGCTGCTTCCCGTGAGCATGTGGGATTCGAGCATCTCAGGGCTGTCGAAATAGGAGACGTTGACGCGGATACCGGTCAGCTTCTCGAAGGAAGGCAGGGTATCCGGGGCAATTTCATCGGCCCACATGTAGAGGTTGACGGTGTTGCCGGGGTTTGCCGTGTGGGACGGGGGCGAATTGTTTTTGCCGCAGGCGTTGAGGAGGCTCAGCGCGAAGGTCCCCAGTACAAGCAACATTGCGACGGTGGATCGCATCGTATTACTCCCGTGGGCGCTCAAGGTGTCGGAAAACGATTCATGCAAAAGAGTGCCACATCTGTGGATAACTGTGCTGCCTATGATTTCAAAAAAAAGTACAAAATACGTTCTAACGTTGGCGCAGACCGATAGAGAGTTGCTGGTTCCATCTGTCTTCACCAATTTGGCACTTTTGACATTGATTGTACTATGAGCTTATGCCATCAACGGTCAGCAAGAGGTTCTTGAATGTGTCGCGAAGCCGCAGAATTCGCAAAGTCTCAATACGCTGCCCGAAGAACGATCCGTACGCGCGTCGGTCGCCGGTGAACAGAGCATCCGCACCGCACTGGAGCGCGGCAGCGGCGCTCGAGGCCAGCAGGGTTGCGACGGCGAAAGCCAAGAAAGAGCAACAC
>JBDUBO010000036.1:0-37510 GCA_040004115.1 Gammaproteobacteria bacterium
CGTCGCGCCTGCGACGCTTGGGAGTAAGCTTGGGAGAGGCGCTCGAAACCCTGCTGCAGCTCTTTGTCAATACTTTGTCGTTCGTGCGCGTGGGTGCATTCGCCTTGGCGCACGCAGGTCTGGCCGCTGCCGTGTTTGCCCTTGCCGGGGGCATCAGCGCACGGCCAATCGCCCTATTGGCACTGGCGCTGGGCAATGCGCTGCTGATCGTCATTGAGGGGCTGGTGGTCGGCATACAGACCACGCGTCTCGTGCTGTTCGAATTTTTCATCCGCTTCCTGCGCGGATCCGGCCGCCCATTTCTACCTTTGCATAGCCCCTAAACACCATGGACCAATAGGAAATCGACATGACTCAAATCGCCCGCCGCGGCCTTTCGTTAGGCCGCGTTATCGCAGCTCTTAGCGTCACCATCGGCGTGGCTGCGACTTTGCTTCTGCTCACGGTGAAATCCGCGCGCGCCGAGCAAGTTGCCGCTGCGGTTCAGTTGAATCCGCAATTGGCAGGCTGGGCCTTCATGGCGGCGGCCCTGTCCACAGCGCTCGCCGCACTCGCCGCGGGTTATGCCGTGGCCCGGGTGGGCAGCGCGGCCATCGGCGCGATTGCCGAAAAGCCAGAACTGTTCGGCCGCGCCCTGGTGCTCGTCGGGTTGGCCGAAGGCATCGCCATTTACGGGCTGATCGTGTCCATACTCATTCTCAATCGCATCTCCTGATGAAATGCGTGATCATTGCCGATGAGATCACCGCCGTCGGCTGGCGCCTGGCGGGCATGCAAGTGATGATGCCCGATGTGAACTCCGTCGCGGAGTGCTTCAGCGCCGCGCGTCTCGGCGCGGATCTGGTGCTGATCACCGCCGCCCTCGCGGCTCTGCTGCCCGCCATCCAGCTGCGCGCCTCACTGCTACTGCAGCGTCCGCTGCTGCTTGTGATCGCTGACCTGAGGCATGGCCGCGAGCCGCCCGACATTCAGGATGAAGTGCGGCGCGCTCTGGGAGTGGCGGTATGAAGGCACCGCCGCCCGAACGAACTACCACACATGGGAGCGCGCTCGATAGTCAGGCCGCTGCACTCTTGGAGCGGGTGGCGAGCGACCGCGAGCAACGCTGCACGGCCCTACGGAATGCGGCGGATCTGCAGGCCCATCAGATTGTCGCGGCCGCGCGCACTCTGGCATCGGCGAATGTGCGCAATGCGATCATCGAGGAACGCTCGCGAATCGAACAAGGATTGCGGCAGGCCACGGCGCGCGCCGAGATCGAAGCACGCAAGGATGAACAGCGCGAGAGCCAAGTTCTGCTGCAGCGCATGTGGCTCGATGTGGCCGACGTCATCGAACGGCGTTGGAGCGACCTTGCGCAGCGGCAGGCGTGGATTGAGGGGGCGGTGGCAGTGGCAGCGATTCTGCTGGCGGGGCGGCCGTGGCGCATCGAAAGCGACCCCAGTTGGACGGACAGCGAACGCGGCAGGTGGAGCAAGTATGCCGTTGACAAGGGGGCTGGCGCGGTCGAATGGACCTCGAGCTCGAGCGTGCACGCCGGCCTGAAGATTCGCACCGATTTTGCATGTATCGACGCCACGGTGCCTGGGCTGCTGGTACAGCGTGATGCAATCGAGTCGGCCTTTCTTGCCGAATACCTGCTCTCGAACACCGCACACCCCTCGTTGCGCGCGGCGCCGGGTCCGCCTTCTTGACCGAAGCGCGCATTCATTGGATCAGCGGACCGGTGTTGCGTGCCAAAACGTCGGATTCGTTTCACGTGAATGAGGCCGTTGCCGTCGGTCCGAATGCACTACTGGGGGAAATTGTCCAACTCAGCCGCGATGAAATTATTGCGCAGATCTACGAGGACACGACGGCACTCAAACCAGGCGACGCCGTGGCCGGAACCGGGCAGCCGCTGTCGGTCCGGTTGGGCCCGGGACTGCTGGGGCATATATTCGACGGTCTGCTGCGTGCGCTCGATGCAGGTTCTGCCACCCATATCCGTCCCGGCGCGGGGCCTTCCTCGACCTTGCGCTTTGGCTTTACACCGTCGGTGAATGTGGGCGATGAACTGCATGCGGGGCAATCGATCGGCGAGGTGGCGACCGCGCGCCAGCAGCTGTGTCTGCTGCCGCCGCGTAGCTCAGGGTCGCTGACGTCGATAGCAGCAGCCGGCGAATATACGGATAACGAAACGATCGGCACACTGCGCGTTGCGGACGGCTCCTTGCAGGAGATCACCCTTGGGCACGCGTGGCCGGTGAGGGAACCGCGCCCGTATCGGCAGCGCTTGCCCGCCGTCGGGCCGATGATCACCGGACAGCGCATTCTCGATACCCTATTCCCGATTGCCCGCGGCGGCCGCGCCGCCATTCCCGGAGGTTTCGGCACCGGCAAAACCGTGCTTCAGGAGTCGCTGGCCAAGTGGTGCGACGCCGACGTGATCGTCTACGTGGGCTGCGGCGAGCGAGGCAATGAAATGGCAGAAGTGCTCGATGAATTGCCGCGGCTCGAGGACCCGCGAAACGGCCGGCCGCTGATGGAGCGCACCGTGATCATTGCCAACACCTCCAACATGCCGGTGGCTGCTCGCGAAGCCAGCATCTATACCGCCATCACGGTGGCGGAGTATTTTCGGGATCAGGGACTCAACGTCGCACTGATGGCTGACTCGACCAGCCGCTGGGCGGAAGCCTTGCGAGAAGTGAGCGGGCGTCTCGGCGAGCTGCCCGGCGAGGCGGGTTATCCGGCGTATCTGAGTTCTCGGCTGGCGCAATTCTACGAACGGGCGGGCCGCGTCGACGCACTCAACGGCAACGAAGGATCCGTGACCATCATCGGCGCGATCAGCCCGCCCGCGGGCGACTTCTCCGAGCCTGTCACCATGCACACCAGGCGCTGCGTGCGCACGTTCTGGGCTCTCGATCGCGCTCGCGCGCAGGCCCGATTCTATCCGGCGGTGAATCCCCTGCAATCCTACAGTGCGGATGTCGATGCGCTTGCCAGCTGGTGGCAGATCCAGGGGAACCCGCAATGGACCACTCACCGCAGGAGAGTGCTCGAACTCTTGGAAGCGCAGGCCCACCTCGAGCGTATGGCACGCATCGTCGGCAAGGACGCGCTGCCCCCGGCGCAGCAACTGACTTTGTTGTGTGCTGAGCTGGTCGACGATGCGGTGCTGAGGCAGTCCTCATTCTCCGATGTCGACCGCTACTGCTCGCCGCAACGGCAAACGGCAATCTTGAGTGTGGTCATTCGCTTCGTGGATCTGTCGTTG
Source organism: Gammaproteobacteria bacterium (assembly GCA_040004115.1). Classification (GTDB taxonomy): domain Bacteria; phylum Pseudomonadota; class Gammaproteobacteria; order Steroidobacterales; family Steroidobacteraceae; genus Bog-1198. Next base: position 3,263 of record JBDUBO010000036.1, read on the forward strand.
AACGCGCTTAAGCGCGGTGTCTCGATCGAGCAGATCGCGGAGCTGCCGATCCGGCGAGTCCTGCAGCGTGTGGGCGAGGAATTTGGCGAGGAATGCATCGCCGCGATCGACGAGCTCGGCAAGCAGATGGATGCTGAGTTCAGCGCATCGCAGCCGGATCCTGTCAATGCGCCCTGAGGTCACGCTGCAGCAGAGCGTGCGGCGAATCGAAGGACCGCTGCTGTTCCTGGAGCGCAAAGTCGACATTGGACTGAACTCCTTCGTCGAGGTGTTGGATCGCAACGGCTTAAGCCGCGTGGGCCGTGTCGCTTCACTCGACGATGAAACCATCGTCGTCGAGGTATTGGAATCGACTCTCGGGCTCGGGGTGCGAGACACGAGCATCCGTATCTGGAACGAGCCACTGCTGTTCGGTGTCGGACCGGGCATGCTGGGGCGCACCTTCGACAGCATCGGGCGCCCGACGGACTCTGGCGCACCCATACCGGCGGCCCGACGCATGCGCATCGACGGTCTCGCAATTAATCCGGCCGCGCGCGCCCTGCCGCGAGACTTCATCGAAACGGGAGTCTCCAGCATCGACCTGATGAACAGCTTGGTCCGCGGCCAGAAACTGCCGCTGTTTTCCGGGGCCGGCCTGCCGCACGATCGGCTAGCCACGCAAATTGCGCTGCAGGCCAGGCTGCGCGGCGGCGATGCCGGCGCCTTTGCCATCGTCTTTGTCGGCATGGGCATACCACACGACACCGCGGAGGCATTTCGAGACGCCATGGCGTCAAGCGCGGCGCTGGAACATACGGCGATGTTCCTCAATCTCGCCAACGAACCTGCGACGCAGCGTCTGCTGACACCGCGCTATGCACTCACTGCCGCTGAGTATCTGGCATTCGTCGAGGGACGGCATGTGCTGGTGGTCATGACCGATATGACGAACTATTGCGAGGCGCTGCGCGAGGTGTCGGCGAGTCACGGCGAGCTTCCCAGCCGCAAGGGTTACCCTGGCTACATGTATTCCGACCTGGCATCTCTGTACGAGCGTGCCGGTTGTATCCGCGGTGTTCCCGGATCGCTCACTCAGTTACCCATCCTGAGCATGCCGGGCGATGACATCGGCCATCCGATTCCCGATCTCACGGGCTACATTACCGAAGGCCAGATCGTGTTGGATCGCGAGCTGGACCGGCGCGGAATCTATCCCCCGGTGCGGGTGCTGCCGAGCCTCTCGCGATTGATGAACGCCGGTATCGGCGAAGGCTATACACATGCCGATCATCCCGCGCTCGCCAATCAACTGTTCGCCTGCTATGCGCGCGCCACCCGGGTGCGTGTCCTGGCGAGTGTCATGGGCGAGGACAGCCTGCCTGCCGTTGACCGCGCCTTTCTCGCCTTCGGCCGCGCCTTCGAGGATCGCCTGGTGAATCAACCGCAACGCCGGACGCTGGAGGAGAGCATGGCTGTGGGTTGGGAACTGCTGCGTGGTTTGCCCGCCGCAGAGCTGACGCGCCTCAATCCGAAACAGATCGAGCGCTACCTGTCCGGAGAGGTGCATGCCTGAATCCGATCGCGAGCTTGCGATCAGCCGCGTTGCGCTGCTCGATCTTCGGGACGAGCAGCGGCTGGTAAAGGAAGGCTATGAACTCCTGGATGAGAAGCGGATTCTTCTCGCCGCCGAGATTCGCCGTCAGATGGGCCGCCTACGCACCTGGCAAGGACTGGCTCGCAGCGCAGACGACAAGGCTCGGGCCGCCCTCATGGCTGCCTTGGACCGCCACGGAATGGACGAGCTCTCCGTGTATCCGCCGCTGCCGCTAAGCGATACTCCCCTGCAGTTCAGCCAGTCGCGTCTGTTCGGCCTTGAGTTGCTCCAGGTTCATTGGCGGCCATCGGCCGCGCCTGCAGTGAAACGGCCAATTAATCCCACGCCAGAGGCCCGGGCGTGCGCCGCCTCGTACCGGGACTGGCTTGCGCTGCTGGTGGAAATTGCCGCGTGCTGTGTGAATTTGCGCCGTCTGGTACTTGAATATGTGCGTACCGAACGCCGTGCGCGCGCCATCGAGAATGTCCTGTTGCCCGAAATCGATTCCGGTCTCAAATTTATCGAAGAACAGTTGGAGGGCTTGGATCAAGAAGAGATCGCCCGCCTACGGCAACGGCGTAGACTTCCTGGATGATGTATAAATCGCACCGCATGCCGCAGCTTGACGTGAATTCGGCGATGGCGAACACAAGATGCGGCCGCTCGAGTCGGTGCGGCACAAATCCATCTATGTGATCCAGTCGATGCACGAACTACATGACCCAAACGTCTGTTCGGTAACCGGCTGATCGGCGGCGTTCCACCGCGACCGCAGCACCACTCAGCAAATGCGCGGTAGCGGATCATCCTCGAGTTCATCCAGGAAACGCTGGCCGCCGAACGAGGTTTGTAGTACGACATGCGGCGTGCCGGCAACGATTTCACCGATCAGCGCGGCGCGCGGCGCCACGTCGCGCAGCCGCGCCAATGCGGCCTCTGCCGTATCCGACGCCACCACGGCGACGATGCGGCCTTCGCAAGCCAAGTACAGGGGATCGAACCCCAGCAATTCGCACACTGATTGTACGGCGTCATGCACCGGAATTTGAGACTCCGAGAGCCGCACGCTGAGGCCGGTCGCGCGCGCCAGTTCGTGCGCCACCGTTGCCAGCCCGCCGCGCGTCGGATCGCGCATGAACCGCAGACCCGGCACCGTCATCAGCGCCTGAGTTTGCCCGAGCACGCTCGCCGCATCCGATACCAGCTCGCCTTGCAGACCGAATTCCTGGCGCGCTAGCATGACCGCGGCACCGTGGTCGCCGATCGGGCCACTCACCAGAATGCGATCGCCGGCGCGCACTTGATTCAGCCCGAAGGAAACTCCCCGGGGCCGGAACCCGACTCCCGTGGTGGCCAGATAAATTCCGTCGCAGTCGCCGCGCCCGACCACCTTGGTGTCGCCGGCGACCACCGCGACGCCGCTGTCGCGGGCGGCTGCCGCCATTGCATCGATTACGCGGCGCAGCACCGCGATCTCCAAGCCCTCCTCGAGAAAAACACTCAGCGTGGTATACCGCGGCAGGGCACCGCTCACGGCGAGATCATTGACAGTGCCATGGATGGCCAGCGAACCGATGTTGCCACCCGGAAACTCGAGCGGCTGCACCGTGAAGCCGTCGGTGGTAACGACCAAATCGCAGTCCGCCGGCACGGGCAGCGCTACTGCATCGGCGCCGGTATCGAGATGTACGTTGGCCAGCGCGGGAGCAAACAGCTCGTCGATCAGCTCGCGCATCATGCGTCCGCCGTTGCCGTGCGCCAGAGAGATATGTGTGTCGCGAAATGTCATGGCGCGCACCACGATGCGCGTGCCTCGATCAGCTGGCCGAAACTGATGGCGGCATCGTTCACCGGCAGCCGCCGCGGAATCATCACCTCAAATCCGTTCGTGCTCAGCAGCGTCTCGACCTGTTCGCTCAAGATCCGATTCTGAAACACGCCGCCGCTTAGGCCCACCCGGCCGACCCCGGTATCGTCGCGCACGGCCCGTGCCTGGTCGCACAGTGCTTGGGCGAGGCTTGCGTGAAACAGCGCAGCGCGAGCCGTCGCTGTACGTCGGTCATCCAACAAGGCTGGCAGCAATGCTGCCCAGTCGCTGCGCCAGATACCGTCGGGATCGCGCGCCAGCGGCAGCGACACGGGTGAGCCCATCTCGCCGCTGAGCGCTTCCAAACGCATGGCCGCCTCGCCCTCGTAGCTCGTGTGCCAGCACTCGCCGAGAAGCGCTGCGGCTGCGTCGAACAGGCGCCCCACCGATGTCGTAGCCGGTGCGTTGATACCGGCATCCCAGGCGGCGCGCAGCAGAGAACCGCCCTGCCCGTCGCCTGCCGGCCAGTTTTGTTCGCATTCCCAACAAAGCCCAAGCGCCGAGCGCCAGGGCTCGCGCGCGGCACGCTCGCCTCCCGGCAGGCGGAACGGGCGCATGCTCGCGACCCGCGTCCAGTTGCCAGGCTTGCCCAGGAGGGCTTCGCCGCCCCAAAGCGTATGGTCGGAGCCGAGACCCACGCCATCCCACGTGAAACAGAGCAGCGGTGCCTCGCTAGGATACTCACCGGCCACCGCTGCTGCATGAGCGTAGTGGTGCCATACCGAATGTGTGGGCAATCCCGAGTCGCGCGCCCAGCGCGTATTGGGAAAGCCCGAATGCGCATCGTGTGCGATGCACTCGGCTCGCACGCCGTACAGCTGCTGCAGATCGTCGGCCACTTGCGCGAACACATCTCGGCCGCGCGGACTAGAAAGTTCGCCGATGTGCGGCGACACCACCACCCGATCCTCCCACGCCAGCGCCACCGTGGTTTTCTGGTACGCGCCGACCGCCAGTATAGTCGCCGGCACCCACGTCGCCAGTTTGAACTCCAACGGTGCGGTCCCTCGCCCAAGCCGCACCGGCCGCGCCGCCCGCGCGACCACTCGCACCACGGGATCATCGGCCGGCCGCAGGATCGGGCGGTCATGATGCAGGAAGCCGTCCGCCACGTCGGCGAGCCTGTCCTGTGCCTCTTCGGCGCGAGTCAACACCGGCTCGCCGCTCAAGTTGCCGGAAGTGGCCACCAGCGGCGCGCCGAAGTCCTCGAGCAATAGATGGTGCAGCGGACTGTACGGCAGCATAAGCGCGAGCTCGCGCAGCCCGGGCGCAATCGGCGCGGCGAGCGGGACCTGGTCGCGCCGGACCGCGAGCACGATGGGACGTTCGGCACTGCGTAATACCTCGGCCTCGAGGGGCGACAAACTCGCCAGCGCGCGGGCCGCGTCCAAGCCGTCCGCGCCACGCCACGGCAACATCACCGCGAACGGCTTCGCCGGCCGCCCCTTGCGCAGCCGCAGCCGGGCGACGACCTCTTCGTTGCCCGCGTCACACAGCAAGTGATACCCGCCAATGCCGCGCACGGCAATAATTTGGCCGCCGCGCAAGCCGGCGAGAGCGGCCTGCAAAGAAGGCTCGTTGCCGGTGATTTTGCTACGGCCCTGCCAATACAGTGTAGGACCGCAGGCGGCACAGGCCAGCGGCTCGGCGTGGAAACGACGGTCGCGCGGATCGCTGTACTCTGAGCCGCACGCCGCGCACAACGCGAAGCTATCCATTGCCGTATTCGAACGATCGTAGGGCAGACGGCGGATCAGCGTGTAGCGAGGCCCGCACTGTGTGCAATTAATGAACGGGTACCGATGGCGTCGCGCCTTGGGGTCGTGCAGTTCCGCCAGGCAGTCATCGCAGGTGAACAGGTCCGCTGGAACATGAACTCGCAGCTTGGTGCCGCCGGTGCTAGCGAGAATTCGAAAATCATGGCTGAGTTCGCCCCGCGCGGGCCGCACCTCGATCAAGTTGGCCGCCGCCGCAGGCGGCGCGCGCGACAACAGAGCTTTGCCGAATATCTCCAGCCGATCGTCCGTACCCTCGCCGTGGACTTCAACCTCGCCCCCGTGATTGCGTACCCAGCCGGTAAGTTCGCAGACCTTTGCCAAACGATAGACGAAGGGACGAAACCCGACGCCTTGCACACGACCGCCGATCCGCCAGCGTCGGGCCGTGGCGGTCACACGCACACTTGCGGATGCCGCCGATACTTGTAATACGCGGCACAGGCGCCTTCGGCGGACACCATGCACGAGCCGACCGGATTGCGCGGCGTACATACGGTGCCGAAGATGGTGCAATCGGTGGGCTTTTTTACGCCGCGAATGATTGCCGGGCATTGGCAGGCAGCATTCTCCGTGGTCGCCTTGAACTGCATGGAAAAGCGCCGTTCGGCATCGAATTCGGCATAGCCGCTTTTGATCTGCAAGCCGCCATGCACCAACTCGCCGAGACCCCGCCATTCGAAGCTCGGACGAAGCTCGAATACCTCGGCGATCATACGCTGCGCCTTGAGATTGCCCTCGCGCGTAACGCCTCGTGTGAACTGATTTTCGACGCAGGCCTGGCCGGTATTGAGCTGGCGAACCAGCATGCGGATCGCCTGCATCACATCCAGCGGCTCGAAGCCGGCGATCACCACCGGCCGTTGAAACTGCTCGGCGAATTGCTCGTACGGCCGGCTGCCGATTACCGCGCTCACATGCGAGGGTCCGATGAATCCGTCAACCCGCACCTCGCCCCATTCATGCGCGTCCGGCGAATCCAGAATGCTTTGGATGGCGGCCGGCGTCAGTACATGATTGCAATACACGCTGAAATTCTTGAGCCCAAGGCGCCGCGCCTCGAGGATGACGTGGGCGGTGGCGGGGGTGGTCGTCTCGAAGCCGATGGCAAAGAACACCACCTGCCGCTCTGGATGCGCCGCGGCTATGGTCAAGGCCTCGAACGCCGCGTACACCATCCGCACATCGGCACCCTGTGCGCGCGCCTTGAGCAAGCTGCGCCGGCGACTTGCCGGCACGCGCAGCATGTCGCCGTAGCTCACCAGCGTGACGTCGGCTTGCCGGGCAAGGTCAATGGCCGCGTCGAGCCGCGGCACTGCGAGCACGCAGACCGGGCAGCCCGGCCCGTGCACCAGATGCACATTGTCCGGCAGCAAATCTTCGACCCCATAGCGGGCAATCGCATGGGTGTGCCCGCCGCAAAACTCCATCAAGTGATATTCGCGGCTGCGATCGACCTCGGCCTCCAAGCGCTCAGCCAGAGCTGCCGCAGATGCACCTTCACGAAAGCCGCGGATGTAGCGCATCGGTCCCTCCGAGTTGAGCGGCGATCTGTTCAAAAAGAGCCAACGATTTCTCCGCTTCTTCGACGTCCAGACGCGTGATGGCAAAGCCGGCGTGCACGATGAGGTAGTCACCGACAGCGACTTCGTCGACCAATGCGATCGACACCCGGCCGCGAACTCCGCCGACTTCGGTCTCGACCCATTGATCGCCCAACAGCGCAACGACCCGCATGGGAACGGCGAGGCACATGTCAGGTCGCCAAACTCAAGTTGAGCGGCAGGGGCCGGCGGGACACGGGCCGCGGGACGGCCAATTCCCGCTCCAGCCAATCGAACCAGGAACGGAGCGCCGGCCGGCGTCTCGCCGCGGTGCGAATCATGGCCGTGTTCCGGCCCAACGCCCGCAATGCCGCCGCCGCGCGCATCGGGTCGAAGTCGTCGAGCACGTCGAGGAGATCAGTTTTGCTCAACACCACGAGATCAGTGGCGCGGAATATCACAGGATACTTCGCCGGCTTGTCATCCCCTTCGGTGACGCTGAGCAGGGTGACATTGCGATGCTGGCCAAGATCGAAGCTTGCCGGGCACACCAGATTGCCGACGTTTTCGATGAACAATAGATCCAGCTTAGCCAGCGGCAGTTCGTGCAATGCACGGTGCACCAGGTGCGCATCGAGGTGACAGGCAGTGCCCGTGGTGATCTGAACGGCGGGAACGCCATGCGCGCGGATGCGCGCCGCATCATTGTCCGTCTCCAAATCCCCCTCGATGACTGCGATACGGTAGCGATCGCGCAAGGCAATGATGGTAGCTTCCAGCAGCGTCGTTTTGCCGGCGCCCGGCGAGGACATGAGATTGATCGCCAGCACACCGTGCGCATCCAAGTGTTCGCGATTGTGTGCGGCAACGCGATCATTGGCTGCCAGCAAATCCTGCACCACATCCACGACCGCCCGTGAACCGCCCTGGTCGGCGGCTATTTGCGAGTTGCCCGGCGTGATGCTGCAGCCGCAGGTGGTGCACATAATTCAATCCTCATCCACAGTCAGAGCGAGGCCGGCCGATTGCGCTGCTGCAACGCGTAATTCGACCCGGCGCAGCCGCAATTCGTCGCCCGCCATTATTCTTGTCCGGTATCCGCCGCACTCGGCGCATACCAACCGATTGGGCGAGGTCTTCGTCTGTACTCCGCAACCCAGGCAAAGAACGACCACGGGCGTCTCCTCAATCGACAGGACGGCGTCAGCCGCGCAACTGCCCCTACGGGCGACCGCGAATGCCTGAAGCAGCGAGTGCGCCTCGACGCCAGACAGCGGTCCCACTTCGATGATGATGCGCTCCACTGCGATTGCACCCCGATCAGCTGCGATTTCCGCCACCTGGGTCAGCAAAGCCTGGCAGACGGACAACTCGTGCACTGCGTGATCCTAATACTGTGCTGCGGCGTGTGTATGTACGCCAGCGCACAGACCGAATCCGCGGCCGAATGCTCTTATTCAGCGAAACGCAGCGAGGGCGACGGTGACGTCATGGCTTGAATCGGACATCGGCGAACTCGTCCCGCAGGACTGCGACCCAGCCGACCAGTATTCGCGCGCGCCGGTTCATTCGGTGGGCAGGCAGACGCTGGTGCTTGGATTCGGCAATCTGCTGTTGAGTGACGATGGCGCCGGCGTGCGCGTCACAGAACGCTTGTGCTCGGAGCTCGGACCGGCAGCGGCGAACTTCGTCGATGCCGGCACGTTAAGCTTCAGCCTGTTGTCGCTGGTGGAGGCCGCGGACTCTTTGTTGGTCATCGATGCGGCGGATCTTGACCGCCCCGCAGGAAGTATCGCCTTGCTCGAGGGCGCGGCAATGGATGAATTCCTCAAGAGTACCCGCCGCCGCACCGTGCATGAGGTTGGACTGATCGACCTCCTTGATATGGCGCGACTCCAAGACTGCCTTCCGCTCCGCCGGGCCTTGCTGTGCATTCAACCTCAGCGAATCGATTGGTCTGACGCGCTATCGGTGCCGGTGGCAGAGTCGCTGCCCGCCGCCGTGCGGCAGGCGACGATGTTGCTGCAACGGTGGCGCGCGTGAGCCGGCTCGCCGACATCGGGGTACGAGTGGAGGGTCCGACGCCCGAGACCATTGCTGCCGGTGGATTGGGCGGAGGCGTGTCGGCGGTGCTGAGCGAGCTGGTTGCGTTGCTAGAACGGCTCGCCGAGCTTAAGACCCCGGGAGTAATCGACCTGCGCAGCCTTCCCATGAGCCCGCAAGATCGCGTCGCGTTGCAGGCCGCCCTGGGACAAGGCGAGGTGCAGGCAAGCGTCGATGCCGGCGGGCTGTCGAGCATTCGCGAAACCCGCGTCGCGGGAGTTTGGTGGGTGGAACATCGCAATGGCGACGGCGAACTGATTGCCGAATTGCTGGAAGTGACGCAAGTACCGGCGATTCTCGCCCGCGCTCCCGATGAGATCGCGGCCGGTGCGCATGCCTTGCGTGAGCAAATCACGGCAGCCCATGGCATAGCGAGGCACGGATGATCCAGAAGAATGCGGCACTGCTGGGCGACATTCTGCTGAACGCCGGCATCAGCCGGCGCAGCTTCATTAAATTCTGCACAGCGGCAGCATCCGCCATGGCCCTGCCTCCCGGCATGGGCTTGGTCATGGCCGAGCAGTTGCGCCAGGCACCGCGGCCTTCCGTGGTTTATATGTCGTTCCAGGAATGCACGGGTTGCTTGGAATCCCTGACTCGGTCCTTTGCTCCCACCATCGAAAGCCTGATTTTCGACGTGATCTCTCTGGACTACGACGACACCTTGATGGCGGCGGCCGGAGACGCGGCCGAAGCCGCGCGCACTAAAGCCATGCACGACAACTTCGGCAAGTATGTGCTGGTGGTGGACGGCTCGGTGCCGACAGGAGCCGGCGGTGCTTACTGCACGGCCGGCGGCCGCAGTTCGGTGGATATTCTGCGCGAGGCGTCGAAGGGTGCGGCGGCCATCGTATGTGTCGGCACCTGTTCGGCGTTCGGCGGCATTCCGTTTGCGGATCCCAACCCCACCGACGCATGGCCCGTGAGCGCCATCGTCGGCGACAAACCCATTATCAATGTCTCCGGCTGCCCGCCCATTCCGGAAGTGATCACCGGCACTCTGCTGCAATTCATCACCACGGGAAAGGTCCCTGATCTGGACGAGCACCGGCGCCCCAAGTCTTTCTTCGGCACCACCATTCATGATCGGTGTTATCGGCGGCCGTTCTACGACCAAGGCAAATTCGCCAAGTCTTTCGACGACGAGGGAGCGCGCAACGGTTGGTGCCTGTTCGAACTCGGCTGCAAGGGGCCGACTACTTACAATGCCTGCGCCACCATCAAGTGGAACGGCGGCACCAGCTTCCCGATCGAATCGGGGCACAATTGTCTCGGCTGTTCGGAGCCAGGATTCTGGGACAAGGGCAGTTTCTACGCTCCCCTGTCCGCCCCCGCCTGGGGAAAATCAGGCGAGTCCGCGCCTTTGCAAATCTTGGAACTGGGTGCGGGCGCCGCAGCCGCGGGAGCGGTGCTCGGCGTGGCCGCGGCCGGCGTCAGCCGCCTGCACCAACACCACAGCGAGCACTCGACCGACATAACGCCTAAAGGAGAAAACTGATGGATCTTTTGGGCTTCGCACGCGGGCCCGCCCTCAAGGTGGCGCTCGCAGTTTTCTGTCTGGGCGTGACTTGGCGCATCGTCGGTTTTGTGCTGCTGCGCATACGTCGTGAATTCAACCAGCCGCGCGCCTCAATACTCAAGTATCTGACCGGCGGCCTGATCGCAGTGGGGTCACGCTCGTGGCCGCATAAGGAGTTCATCGGGCGCACCGGCGCGGGCGAGGCGCTGGGCTACAGCTACCATCTCGGCCTGTTTGCCGTGGTGCTGTTGTTCGGCCCGCATATCGTTTTTCTGGGCGCCCTGGCCGGCGTGACGTGGCCGGGCTTGCCGAGCGGTCTCATTACGATACTGTCGGTACTGACTTTGAGTTTGTTTCTGGCGGTGCTATTTCGCCGGATCACCAACCGCGTCATGCGCATGCTGTCCAATTTCGACGATTACTTCAGCTGGTTCGTCACGATGCTGGTGCTGGTCACCGGGCTCGCCGCCACGGCGCACTTGGGCGCTCCGTACGAGACGCTGCTTGGACTGCATATCCTGAGTTTCGACGTGCTGCTGATATGGTTTCCCTTTGGCAAGCTGATGCACGCCTTTTATATCTTTCCGTCCCGCGCCATCAATGGCGCCTTGCTCGCTCGCAAAGGAGCAACGTCATGAGCGATCCCACGGGCGCCTTTGCCGCCGATCAGGCCCCGGCCGAAGTGGCGAGAACACCGGAATCGCGGGTCAAGGGGGCGATGCGCGGCTTTGCCCAAGAAATCGGTGCCCTCAGCGCCTTCCGGCTCGAGTCCTGCATCCACTGCGGCATTTGCGCTGATGCCTGTCACTACTACATCGCCACCGAAGACCCGCAGTACACGCCGATTTGGAAGGTAGAGCCCTTCAAGCAGGCGTACAAGCGCGAGTCGAGTCCCTTCGCGCCGCTGTTCAAGCTGTTAGGCCTCAAGCGCGAGGTCACGGCCGACCAATTGGCGCAGTGGCAACACTTGCTGTTCGACAGCTGCAACATGTGCGGCCGTTGCAGTTTGATATGCCCCATGGGCATTGATGTGTCCGCGCTCATAGAACAGGCGCGTCACGCCATGTTCGATGCCGGGCTGGCGCCCAAGGAGCTGTACCGCAAAGCTGCGCATCAGCGCGAGACCGGCCAGCCCGAGGCCAGCGCGGAACCCTATCGGGATCAATTGCTCGGCATCGGCGCTCGATTCGGTGTGGCGATTCCCATGGATAAATCCGACGCAGAGGTGATGTTATGCGTTCCGCGCACCGACATCGAAAATTATCCGAGCGCCGTCGCCGCACTCGCGCGAGTGATGCAGCATCTAGGCGTGTCCTGCACCTTTCGCAGCGATGGCTTGGTCGCCGAGAACTACGGCTATTTTGCAGGAGGCAAGGCGTGGCAGCGTGACATCAGTCTGCGTTTGATCAATCAGGCGATTGCCTGCAATGCAAAGACATTGCTGGTTCCCGAGTGCGGGCACGCCTACACGGCCTTGCGCTGGGAAGCGGCCGACCTGTACGGCAAACCGCTGCCCTTTCAGGTGCGTCACGTCACCGAATTCCTTGCGGAACAGCTGAGTGCGGGCCGCTTGCAGCTTGCCAAGGCAGCCACCGGCAAGACCACATTTCACGATCCCTGCCAGCTGGTGCGAAAAGGCGGCGTCACTGATGCGCCGCGGACGCTGATGCATGCAATGGGAATCGAGCTGCATGAATTGGAGAACCACGGCGGCTTCAGTTTCTGTTGCGGCGGCGGCGGCGGCGTCATCGACATCGAGCGCGCCTCGCCTCTGCGCTACCGCACCATGGAAATAAAACTGCGAGAAATCGACGACACCGGTGCTGAGACCTTCCTGACCAGTTGTTCGGACTGCCGGCGGACCTTTGACGATGCTCAGGCTCATTTTAGCTGGAACAAGGCGCCTCACAGCCTGTTGGAACTCGTCGCCGACAATCTATCGCCGGCGGGTGCCCGGCCATGAGTTCGCAGACCATCGTCGTCGACCCGGTTACGCGAATCGAGGGACATCTGCGCATCGAGGCGGAGTTCGACGGCACATTGATCACCAAGGCCTCGAGTTCCGGCACCATGGTTCGCGGCATCGAGATCATCCTGCAAGGCCGCGACCCGCGCGACGCCTGGGTTTTTGCGCAGAGAATCTGCGGTGTTTGCACCTTGGTGCACGGACTCGCCTCGGTGCGCGCCGTCGAAGATGCGTTGAAATATGCCATCCCCGCCAATGCCCAGCTGATACGCAATCTCATGATCGGCGCGCAGTTCGTGCACGACCACGTGATGCATTTCTATCACTTGCACGCACTCGATTGGGTTGACGTGGTCTCGGCGCTCAAGGCTGATCCAAAGGCGACCTCGGCCCTCGCACAGTCGCTGTCGAGCTACCCGCGTTCCTCTCCCGGTTACTTCGCCGAGGTGCAGAACCGCGTCAAGAAACTGGTCGAGTCGGGCCAGCTCGGCATTTTCGCCAATGCCTACTGGGGGCATCCCGGATACCAGCTGCCGCCGGAGGCGAACTTGATGGCGGTGGCGCATTATCTTGACGCCCTGGCATGGCAGCGTCAGGTCGCGCAGCTGCAGACCATCTTTGGCGGCAAGAATCCTCACCCCAATGTGCTGGTGGGCGGCGCTCCCTCCGCCATTAGCGTGCACGCCGGCGCCGGCACCGCCTCTACTGCAGTCAATGCAGTGGGTCTGCAAAAAGTGGGCGCAATCATCGAACAGATGCGCCAGTTCGTCGACCAAGTGTACCTGCCCGACACGCTGGCGATCGCCTCCTTCTACAAGGATTGGTTCAAGCCCGGTTACGGCGAGGGTAATGGAAATTTCATGACCTATGGCGATTTCCCGGCGACCGGCAGCCAGGATCCGAAGACCTTTCTGGTGCCGCGCGGCGCGATTCTAGGGCGCGATCTGTCGCACATTCAAGAGGTCGATCTCGCGGCGGAGGAGGACATCCAGGAGTTCGTGGCGCATTCATGGTACGACTATAGCGGCGGCAAGGACACGGGACTGCATCCCTACCAGGGCGAAACCCGGCTGAACTACTCAGGTCCGAAACCTCCCTACCAAAACCTCGATACCTCGGCCAGTTACTCCTGGCTGAAGTCGCCGCGTTGGAAAGGCCACGCCATGGAGGTGGGGCCCTTGGCTCGTGTGCTCATGCTGTACGCCAGCGGCCATGAACCCACCCGGGAACTCGCTGACAAGTCGCTGTCGCAGCTCGGATTGCCGCTCGAAGCCCTATTCTCCACGATGGGACGCACGGCCGCGCGAGCGCTGGAATGCAAAATCTTCGCCGATGCCATGCCTCAGTGGTACGGCGCCTTGATGGCGAACATTCAGGCCGGGGATGTGAGCACCTTCAATCAGTCCCTGTGGGAACCCTCGAGCTGGCCGCAGCATGCACGCGGCGTGGGATTCGTCGAAGCGCCGCGCGGAGCCCTTGCGCACTGGGTGAATATCGATAACGGCAAGATCTCCAATTACCAGGCGGTGGTGCCCACTACTTGGAATGCCGGTCCGCGCGATGCCGCCGGCAATGCCGGCGCCTACGAGGCGGCGCTCAAGGGTCATGTCCTGCATGACCCGAAGCAGCCGCTCGAGATCCTGCGTACCATTCACAGTTTCGATCCCTGCCTTGCCTGTGCGGTGCACGTCGTCGACCCCGACGGCGAAGAGCTGATCCGGGTCCGAGTTCAATAGATCGGCGTGCCGCGCGGGCAACCATCAAAAACGGACTTGCTGCTGCTGCACGCACCGAGCGTCTACGACTTTCGAAAGAGGTCAATTCTGTATGGGCCGGTGAGTGACATGGTGCCCTCCTCCACCGTGTTCGAAATGTATCCTCTCGGATTCTTGACCATCGCGAGCTACCTTCACGATCGTGGATTAAGTGTCCGGATCGTCAATCTGGCGCTGCGCATGATGAACAGCCGGCGTTTCGACGTGCCCAAGTTCCTGGCAAAACAACATCCCAAAGCCATCGGCATCGACCTGCATTGGCTGCCGCACGCGCACGGTGCCTTGGAGGTCGCGCGCATCGCCAAGGAACTGCACCCGGAAGTACCCATCATCATGGGCGGCCTCTCCTCTACCTACTTTCATCGCGAGTTGATCGAATATCCCCAGGTGGATTTCGTGCTGCGCGGCGACAGCACCGAGCCGCCGCTGCATCAACTCCTGCTCGCGTTGAAAAACGGCACCTCTCTGCACGAGATACCGAACCTCACCTGGAAGGATGCTGCGGGAGTTCACATCAATCCCCTCACCTTCCTACCCATGACCCTGGACTACGTCGATCTGAGGCCCGACCTCATGGTCGAGATGGTGCTGCGCTATCGTGACCTGCAGAGCACCCTGCCGTTCAACGGCTGGTGGAGCAATCCCATCACGACGGTGTTCACAGTGAAGGGCTGCGCTTTCGAGTGCGTCACCTGCGGCAGCTCCGCGACCACCTGCCTGCACCTTACCAAGCGCAGCAAGCCCGCGTACCGCAGCCCCGCGAGCCTGGTCGCCAACATGCAGGATATAGGCCGCCTGGCTCACGGTCCCATCGTGTTGGTCGGCGATCTGCTCATGGCCGGGACCGAACACGCGGCGGAGGTGTTGGAACGGCTGCGAACCGCCGATTTGCCCAACAACATCGTGTTCGAATTCTTCGCTCTGCCGCCGGCTTCGTTTCTGCGCGACATCGACCGCTGTGTCCGTCATTGGAGCATGGAATTCAGCCCCGAAAGTCACGAGCAAGCGGTGCGCGACGCGCAGGAAGGGGAAATCGGGTACACCACCGAAGACATGGAAAATATCATCAGCGAGGCCCTGCGCCTGCGCTGCACGCGCATCGATATATTCTTCATGATCGGTCTGCCCGCGCAGACCAAGGCATCGGTGCGCGAGACCATCGAATATTGCGGGCGACTATTTCAATTGGGCGACAAACGCCTCTCCTGCTTCATCTCCCCGATGGGCCCCTTCATCGATCCCGGGAGCCGCGGCTTCGAACAACCAGAAAAATTCGGCTATCGCCTGTTTGCCCGAACCCTGGAACAGCATCGCCAATTACTGATCCAGCCGACCTGGGAATATATTCTCAACTACGAGACGAAATGGATGACCCGCCGCGAACTCGTCGATGCCACCTATGATGCCGCGCAGCGACTCAATGAACTAAAAGTTGAGCACGGGCGGCTCTCGAAGCAGCGCGGTCGCGGTGTGGCAAAGGGCATCGCCGCGGCACGCGCCCTGCGCGCGCGGCTCGATGAGGGGATGGTCAAGGGGACGTTGAGTGACGCCGAACAGACGCTGACCGGCGAAATCACTCGCTTCAGCGTCTCCACGGTCTGCGACAAGCGCGAGCTGTTCTGGCCGAGGCGCGTCTTGAATTTCCGCATCACGGAAATCGCACGCATTCTCGGGCGCTACCTCAGCGGTCGTTCCAGGACGCCCGATTCACGACATCAGCGGCCTTGATGCAGCAGCGGCCACCTTGATGGCGCATCGGCTGTTTTGAGGCACTATCAACCGCCTTGCGGCAGAGTGTGAGCGACGCCCTGGTGACAGTCGATGCAGGTCATGCCGCTCTTTCCCAAAGATTGATGCGCGCTCGCCGCTTCCGGCGGCTGCTTGGTGAAGGCCATGGCCGCCGGCGTATGGCAACTGCGGCACTCGGCGGAATCATTCGCCTTCAATTCCTTCCAGATCTTTTGTGCAAGCTCCAGCCGGTGCGCTTCATACTTGGCAGGGGTATTGAGCTCGCCGCGCAGGTGTCCCCATACTTCGGCGTAGGCCTGAATGTGCCGCCACAGGCCCGGCAAGAACGTCGGCGGCACGTGGCAGTTGCCGCAACTCGCTTGAATCCCGAATTCATTCGAATAGTGCACGCTGTGGGTGAGTTCCTGATAGGGCTGGCGCATCTCGTGACAAGAGGTGCAGAAAGCATCGGTCTCGGCGAGCTTGAGGGCACCCAGGAAGCTGCCGGTGAACGCGATACCGACGATGAAGGCGACGAGCCCGCCCAACGGAATCCCGAAGAGGAACCAACGCTGTGGACGCCGCCACAACCATGCGGCAAAACTACGATGCACAGGTTGCGGTGAATTCACATGTACTCCAATGGGCAATGATCAGGCAGACACTACTCGTATGCGCGCAGGGCGCTCTGTGCGTTTGCGTACAGACCGGGACGCGGCGCTGAAATAACGTCACGGCAAGAGCACGATCGCTCGCGGCAGACGGAAGTTGTGTCGCCGAAATCCTTTTGCATGACTTGCTTCCAGGAGAGTCCCGATGTGGTGCGCGAACGAAACACCGAAGGCCTCGCGCACTCGCTTATCTGGGGCGGGGGCAGCGATTGCACTGTGCGGATTTCTCGCGGCGTGCAGTGGCAGTACGGGCCCCGCCGGACCCGCCGGCGCTTCCGGTGGAACCGGTTCATCGGGTTCCCCTGGACCGACCGGTCCGGTCACCGCGATCAACGTGAGTACGGCGACGCAAATCAAAGCGACGATCACCGGGGTGACTATTCCTGCACCGCCCGCCGCCGCCATGCCGGTGGTCAAGTTCCTGTTGCTGAACCAAGTCGGCCAGCCCCTCGCAGGCCTGACCGCGTCGAACCTTGGCTTCGCGGTCGCCAAGCTGGTGCCATCGGAGACACAACTGCTGGCGGTTCCCCCGCAAACGGCCGCACCCGCTCCGCAAATCTCCAGCCAATGGCAGTCATATATATATGTCACCGCCACACCCGCGCCCGCAACCGCGCCGCCGGCGCTGCCGGTCACGGGGACGAAACCCCAGCCGCAGGCCACCGTCGAGTCCGGTACCGCCGGCGCTTTCGTCGACAACGGCGACGGCACTTACCAATACACCTTCGCCAAAGATATTTCAAAAGACCCTGCGGTGACCTATGACGCCGCCTTGACTCACCGAGTCGGCTTGGAAATACGAGGACTGGCCGCGACGAACAGCCCCGTCTATACCTTCCAGCCCTCGACCGGTGCAACGACGGGAATTCTCGAAAACGAAATCGTCGATGACAAGACCTGCAAGGCCTGTCACATGACGCTCGCCTTCCACGGTGGTGCACGGACCGAAGTGCAGTACTGCGTCATGTGCCACAACCCGAGTTCGATCGAGCCCTCGAGCGGCAACTCGCTCGATTTCAAAATCATGTTTCACAAGATTCATATGGGAGTAAACCTGCCCAGCGTGCAACCCGCCCCGGGTCCTGCGGGACACTACTATATTTTTGGCTATATGAATTCGATCAGCGACTACTCCAAGGTGGTCTTTCCCACCGGCGATCTGCGCACCTGCTACACCTGTCACAACCAGGCCGACACGGCGACTCCTCAGACCGTGAATTGGCAGAACGTACCGAGTATCGAAGCCTGCGGTTCCTGTCATGACAACGTCAATTTCCAGACGGGCGCCAATCACAGCATGGCGAATCTCGGCAACCTGACCGATGCGGATTGCGCGACCTGTCACGGCCCGACCGCCACGATCAGCAACGGCTCGCTGAAAGTCGCCGCGGCGCATGTCATGCCCATCCGTCAATGGGGCAAGCAGTTCGCCTACAATGTGAAGTCGGTCAGCGTGTCCACGACCGGTTCGACGGTGACCTTTTCGGTCACCGATCCCACCACACCCGGTCATGTATGGAACGTTCTGACCGATGAGCCATTCACGTATTGCACGCCGAATGCCGCGAACAATCCGCAAAATACTGTAACGAACGTGGGCTTGATACTCGGGTGGAGCACCACCGACTACACCAATACCGGCAGCAGCGTGATGTCCGAAGCGCAGCCTGCGAGCACCGCCGTGTTTTGTGGTAACAATCCGGCCGGTCTGCCGGTGGCCAATGGCGACGGTACGTTCACCTCAACGCTTCCGGCGCTACCCGCGGCGTCCGCGCTTCCTACTGGATTTACTCTCAGCGGCTCGGCGGGCCTGTTGATGGACGGAGTAGTCGCGCACGACTTCAATGACGGCAATGGCCCCACCGAAATACCCGTGACCAGCGTGGTTGCCTACGCGCCCATCACGGATCCAAACGCCGTGCCGCGGCGCGACGTGGTGGACGTCGCGAAGTGCGATGTGTGCCACGACCAGCTCAACGGCCACGGCGGCAATCGCATCGACAGCGTGCAGGCCTGCACCTTCTGTCACAACCCGAATGCCACCGACATCGCTGCACGGGCGGCGGCATCGCCCCCCGTGACGGCGACGAATGCCCCGGACGGAATGAACGAGGAGCCGATAGACCTCAAGTACATGATTCACGCGCTGCACGACGGCAATGTGCGGGCGGCGGCGGGTGCTCCTTACGTAGTCTATCACCGCGGGAATCCGAATGATTTTCGGGTCATCACGCCCTACCCGGGTTCACTCAACAACTGTCTGGCATGCCATCTGACTGGGACCTTCTATCCGCAGGACCCGACCACGTCGACCTCGCTGGCTACCACCATTAACAGCAACGGCAACAGCGTATTCCCCACTGGGCAGGTGGCAATGACTGCCGCGACCGCGGCCTGTTCAGCTTGCCATGTGACGCCGCCGGCGAAGCAGCACATGATCCAGAACGGCGGCAGCTTCACCGCGGTGAAAACCGCGGCGAGCACGGTTGTGTCGGGTGAGACCTGCGTCGTCTGCCATGGCGCCGGAGCGATTGCCGATGTGGCGGTGGTGCATCAGTTGTCATCTTTCCAATGACGCCTGGCGGCCGCACGCGCGCTGCGCTCGTGCTGTTGCTCGGCGTGCTCGCCTGGGACAGCGGAGCCGCGGCTGAACCTGTACTGCCTGCGGCTAAAACGGTTGCGGCGTCCGATTACAGCCCGCAGGGAGCCGACACCTGCTTGAGTTGCCACGATGATGCCGCCGTCACGGGAATCTTTCGCACCAAGCACGCGCGCCCAAACGATCCGCGCGGCCCTTTTGGTCACGGTGGGTTGCAATGCGAGTCCTGCCATGGACCGGGTGGCGCGCACGCGATGGGGGAAACGTCTGCGATCATAGACTTCGGCGCCAAAGCCGGGGCATCAACTCAAAAGCAGAACGCACAATGCCTTGGCTGCCACCAATCGAACGCGGCGCATGATTGGGCATCGAGCGCGCATGCGGCCAATGATGTGGCCTGCGCGAGCTGTCATCGCTTGCATGCGGCCAAAGATCCCGTACTGACCGCCGCTACGCAGATCGAGGTCTGCAGCACTTGTCATCAGGCGCAGCACAGCGATCTTGACAAGCCCTCGCATCATCCACTGCGCGAGGGGAAGATGGCCTGTACCTCCTGCCACTCGCCGCATGGCTCGACCGCACCTGCCCAACTGATAAAGAACACTGTCAATGAAACCTGCACGAGCTGTCATGCCGAGTATCGCGGACCTTTTCTGTGGGAGCACCAGCCGGTCGCAGAGGACTGCACCAACTGCCATCAGCCGCACGGCTCGGCGCAGCCGGCCATGCTGAAACTGCGTGTACCCTTTCTCTGCCAAAGCTGTCACGAGGGCGCCGGACATCCGTCGACGGCCAACACACCGCGAGGTCTGGCGGGCGCCATGCCGAGCCCCTACTTGCTCGCCGGCGGTTGTGTCAATTGTCATTCACAGGTCCACGGCTCGAATCATCCGTCGGGCCGCGCATTGATGCGCTAGCGAGGGCAAATTGAAATCCATCCTCTGGGGCCGTCACGCGTCGTCCACGATTGGCTTGCTTGCGGCTTTCGTCGTCTCGGTCGCGTCAGCAGACGTGCCATCTGCTGAGAAGCCTGCTACGAACGGGGCAGCCGGCGTGGATCCGCAAGATTGGAAGTGCGCGCTATGTCCTTTCCTGCAGGGCTACGCCGGAGAAGCAGAGCTGGGGGCGCAATACGCGAGTGGTGCCAACGCAAGCTACGGGCGCTATACCGGTATCGACCACAGCGGCACCTATGCGGATGCCGGGGTTTCGGGACAATGGCGAGGCAGCGACGGCTCCTATGCGAACTACAATCTCGAAGATCTTGGACTCGCCTCGCGCGACGGCGTGGTTGACGCAGGACGCGAGGGCCGCTACGACCTGCGTGCGAGCTACGATGGTCAGCCCAGCCGCCTTTACGATACCGCGGTGACGCCATACCGCGCGAATGGCGAAAACTTAGGATTACCGCCGGACTGGGTGGCGGCCGGCTCGACGGCCGGCATGAGCACGCTTGCGCAGAGCCTCGCAGCGCGCGACATTGGTTACGATCGACGCAGCATGTCCCTGCTGGGACGCTACTTTCCGAGCGCGAGCTGGACGCTGTTCGGCGAGTTTCGGCGCCAGGAAAAGAGCGGCACCGATCTCACCGGCGCCAGCTTCCTGACCCAGGCCGTGCAACTGATACAACCGGTTGACTATGTGACGAACTCCATTGAAACAGGCGTCGCCTGGGCCGGTCGCCGCGCGAGCTTTCGTCTTAGCTATACCGGCTCCTGGTTCGAGGACAACAACAGCACCCTGACTTTCGACAATCCCTATTTGCCGGTTGTGCCAGGCTCGAGCGAAGGACGTATCGGCGTTCCGCCCAGCAACGTCCTGCAGCAGTTATCCGGCTCGGGCCAACTGCAGCTGCCATGGTTTGCGACCACATTGAGTTACAGCGCATCGCTCGGCCGTTTACGGCAGAACGACGCCTTCTTGCCGTCCAGCACCCTGATCGGTGCCGCCGTCCCGGTGCCCTCCTCCCTCGACGGCAATGTGCAGCTGTCGCACTACGCAGTGAGGCTGGCCTCGCGGCCGCTGCCGAAGCTCAGCATTCGCGGCGGTGCGACCTATGACGGACGGGACGACGCGACGACACCCCTTGCCGTTGACTACACAGTAACCGACACTTTTTCCGGCAGCACGGTGACGCGCTCCCGCTACAACCAGGATCGGGTATATCTCGACGGTGGCGCCGACTATGCGCTACTGCGCTGGATCAAGATCGGGGTCGGCGGCATATTCGTCGACAAGCATTACGGACCGGGGCAGGTGCTCACCAATACCCAGGAAGCACAAAGCTGGGGGCGTGCCAGTATCACACCCATGGCTCCTCTCACCTTTACGCTGAAATATGGCAATGCCCTGCGCAAGGTGTCCTCGTTCAATGCTGCCGCACTGCCGCCCGCCGAAAATCCTTTAATCCGCGCCTACGACTACGCGCCCCGGGATCGGTTGTTCTCGGCGTTCACCGGTGCCTGGACCGCCACGTCGACCCTTACGTGGACAGCGGAAGTCTTTCTCGCCAAGGACGATTACCGCAACTCGCCACTCGGACTGCACAGCGTCCATGAACAGCGTGAATCGACGACGCTCACCTGGACACCACGAGAGACTTTAAGCGCCTATGTCGACGCCGGTTATCAGCGCCTGTTCAGCCTGCAGAACGGCAACAGCGGGTGGGTGACGGCGCCCTGGTCGGCGACAGATACAGAACGATTCTGGAATGCAGGGATTGGCGGTCGTTGGGTGCCGCAGCAGCGTTGGACCGTCTCGTTGGACTATTTAATTGCGCCTTCCTACGGGGATACCGACACCCTGGCGGGCGGCCAGCCTCAAGCATTTCCGCAAAATTGGACCAAACTCAACACCACGCGTCTCGCACTCGGCTATCAGTGGACGGCTGCGTTGCAGATCCATATCCGCTACACGCACGAATCGTACAATTCAAACGACTGGGCGCTGGCCGGAGTGGGGCCAGCCACTGTGCCGAATCTACTCGCGCTGGGGATTCAGCCCTATCGCGACAATGTGAACCTTTTCGGGCTCACCGTGCGCTATCAATTTGGCCGGGACAATACCCCGGCGCGGAAGTCCCCATGAATAAACGATCCTCCATGCTCGCAGCGCACTCGCCGATCGACGATCCGTCGCCGACACTGGCCGGACCGGGTTTCGCAGCCGCGGCACGGCGCGCGTTTCTCGCCACGCGGCCGCCCTTCATGGTCGCGGCAGTGACGCCGGTGCTCGTCGGCACCTCCTGGGCCGGTGCGGCCTTCGGGCGCTTCGACGGCTGGCTGTTCGGTCTGGCTCTCGGCGCCATGGTGCTCGCGCACGCGGCAGCGAATGTCTATAACGACGTGGGCGATGATGTGATCGGCGCGGACGCCGGCAATATCGACCGCATCTACCCCTACACGGGCGGCTCGCGCTTTATACAAACAGGATTGCTCTCGCGCAGTCAGATGACTCGCCTCGCAGTGGGTCTGGCTGCGGCTTCGTTGCTGCTCGGCGTGGTGCTCGTAGTGTTGCGCGGGCCTGCCGTGATTGGGTTGGGGATCGTGGGACTCGGTCTTGGATTGCTCTATTCGCTGCCCGGTGTTCAGTTGTCCGCGCGCGGTCTGGGTGAAGCTACCGTGGCGATCGGCTTTGGTGCACTGCCCGTGCTCGGCAGCGAGTGGCTGCAGACCGGGTTCATCGACCCCAATGCAGTACTCCTGTGCGTGCCGGTGAGCGCGTGGGCGGCGGCGATTCTGATCATCAACGAAGTTCCCGACATCGAGGCGGACCGACGAGCAGGCAAGCGTACTCTGGTAGTCCGCTGGGGCGCGCTCGGCGCTCGACGGCTCTACCGCGGCCTCACCCTGATCACGCTGGCCGCCTCAGGTGCAGCCATTGCCCGTCACGCACTGCCGCTGTGGTACGGGCTTCCGGCACTGATTTTCGCCGGCCTCGGTTTGCATGCCGCCCGCGGCATATCGAGCGAACCCGATGCGCGCCCGAGACTGAAAACTCGTATCGAACTGACTCTGCTCATTCACGCGCTGGGCTGCGTCACCTTGATCGTTGCGATTCTGCTCAGAAATAAATTCTGATGTCCTCGCAAGAACCGACGGTGGCAAAACACACCGACGGTCACCCCGCATGAAGGAGAGAATTCTATGGCGCTCAGAGATGTCTATATCGTTCCGACTCACCGGTGGTACATCGAGCGCACCGTCTGGCTGATCGCTGGGATCGTTCTGCTGGTCGGCACGCTCTTGGCGGCACTGCTCAATCCCCTGTGGATACTGGCGGTCACGGCCACTGGACTCGTGTCCATCAACGTCGCCTTCACGGGTTTCTGCCCGGTGGGAAATGTGCTGCTGCTGCTGGGATTCAAGCCCATGCTCGGTTCGAAATCGCCGCTTCGCCAGCGGCTCTACTTCCTGCAGACCGATCAATGGTATCTCGAGCGGCGAATCTACCTGACGGTCGGGATCAACATCTGCATTGCGTCGATATTGGTCCTGGCCTACTCGACGTGGTGGATCCTTTTTACCGGCTTCGTCGGCGCAGCCATGCTGTGGTTCGCTGCGACCGGCTACTGCGTCCTCGCCAATATCCTGCTCTGGCTCGGTGCAGAACCGCGCCTGAATCCCGCCGCAGTACCCTCGGGACGCTGCGTGGACTGTGCCGAGTCGACCGTATGTTTGCGCCGCTATGCCAAACACGCATAACGGTGGGCAGTCTGGCGGTGTGTTGATGGCCTCGGCCTCGACTCCGGCGGCGGCGCAGAATCCGGCGCTCGTCGCCACCCCCAGCCACGCCTGGTGGCAGCACCTGTTCTCAGCGATCGATGCGCGCGATTCGGCAGGCTTCGTCGCATTGTTGACCCCGGATGCGCATTTCCGTTTCGGCAATGGTCCAACGGTGATCGGCTGCGAAGCGATCGGCGCCGCAGTAAGCGGATTCTTCTCCGCGATCGCGTCCTGCCGTCATCGCCTGATTCGATCTTGGAGCACGCCCACCGGCGTCGCCTGCGAAGGGGAAGTAACCTACGGCCGCCTGGACGGTTCCACGATCACTGTGCCGTTCGCAAACGTTCTCGATCTGCAGGGCGACCTCGTCTGCTCGTACCGGATCTACATCGACAACTCGCCGCTGTTCTCCGGTCCTTAGCCTCATTTCGACCGAGAGTGCAAATATTCAGGGAGTTCCTCCACCGTCAGCGGCGACCCCTTGCCAAACTGCTCCTTTTCTGACAACCGCAGGCGCAAAGCCAGATCGGTGTGGGAATCCGCGAAACGCAGCGCGGTATCGGCGCTGATGCGCTTCGCCTTGTAAAGATCGAACAAGGATTGATCGAAGGTGTGCATGCCGACGCCGTCGCCCCTGCCCATGGCGTCTTTGATCTCGTCGACGCGGCCCTTTTGAATCAGATCCGCGATATACGGGGTGAGCAGCAGCACTTCCGTTGCGAGAGCCAGTTTGCCTTCCAGGGACGGCACCAACCGTTGCGAGACGACACCCATGAGGTTAAAGGACAGGTCCAGCAGCAGTTGCTTCTGCGCCGCCTGCGGAAAGAAATTGATCATTCGTTCGATCGACTGATTGGCGTTGTTCGAATGCAGCGTCGATATGCATAAGTGTCCGGTCTCGGCATAGGCCACCGCGTGTTTCGCGGTTTCCTCGTCGCGGATTTCACCGATCACAATGACGTCCGGCGCCTCGCGCATGGCATTTCGCAGGGCATCGCCGAATGAGCGAGTGTCGATGGTGACCTCGCGCTGATCGACGATCGAGATGCGGTGTGGAAACAGATATTCGATGGGGTCTTCAATGGTGAGAATATGTCCGTCGGCATGTTCGGAACGGTAACGAATCATCGCGGCAAGAGAGGTGCTCTTTCCGGATCCGGCCGAGCCGACGAATAAAATCAGTCCACGCTTGAGCATCGCGAGTCGGGCGCACTCCTCGGGCAGGCCCAGTTGTTCGAACGTTGGCGCGTCCGACTTGATTAGCCGTGCCACCAATGCAACTTCACCGCGCTGATAGTAGACATTGATGCGGTAGCGTCCGACGCCTTCCACGGAGAGCGACAGATTCGACTCCATCGTGTCCTCGAAGGACGCCGTTTGCCGGTCTGTCATGACTGAGTAGGCCAATTGTTTCGCTTCACCCGGTTTGAGGTCCGGCGACTTGATGAAGTGGGTCGTGCCTTCGATCTTGATATGCGGCGGCGTACCACAAGTGAGAAAAAGATCGGACGCACCTTTATCCACCATGAGCTTCAGCAGCGCGTGCATCTCGAGCATGCTGAAAACCTTCCTTGCGCGGGCATGATCCAAATGTTCTTAGAGGACTCAGAATGAGCGTAGTTTACATCATGGGCGACCGCTGATTTCGATTGCGTGATGTTTTGTCCTGGCCTCTGCCGCGGTTCTTCAGGGTTACAGAGCAGCCGACAGTAGGGCAATCCCGCGCATACTGCATCGAGATGATGAGCGGAACGACATTGCTCGCCAACCTTCACAGCCTCGATGCGAATCATTGCAGCATCCGCGTTTCGACGGCATGCTGCGTTGCGCCCCCTCGATCTTAAGGACGTGCGTCGATCCGAGGCGAGAGACATCGATCTTCGTTGCAACGTTGGCACCTCAGGGTTTCCCTGCACCGCCTAACATCGGTTAGTTGACGAACCATGGCGTAATATAACGATGACGCATTAGCCGCAATGTGATGTTCGCCCTGCATTTGACTGCTTCACGGCAGCGCGAACTTAACCGAGGGGTTCGCCCACCGTGAATACCGCCGCGACTTTCATGAAAGCTCTTCCGGTCCGCTGGCCCACATTACCGTTCTTTCGAGCGACGGACCCGCCAAGCCCTGGGCGTGGCAGAGACTGCACCGTCGAATTCACTGACGGACATTTTCTCAACGGCGAACTCATGCGCTTTGAGCCGGGCACGGACTCCCTCGATATCCAGTTGTCGAGACAGGCCGCCGTCCAGACGGAGAACATGGATCGGATACTTTCGATCAAGCTGACGCAACCCCTGCGCCTGGTGCCGGATGAAGCCATGCTGGACGCCGTCGGCGCCAAAGCTCATCACGTCGGACACGAGAATCTTTTCATTGTCCGATTACGCAGCGGCAGCAAGATGTCGGGGACCACGCGCGGTTTCGTCAAGGAAAAGTACGGATTGTTTCTGTTTCTGGTGGAGGATGATTCGCCGCTGGCCACTGGTTGCTTCATACCGCAGCAACAGATCGCCGACGTCAACATCGGGCCGCTGCTCGGCGAAACAATGATCGCAAACAATCTTGCCAGCCGCGAAGCCGTAACCACGGCATTGCATGAGCAGACCCAGTTGCGTAAGCGGCCAATCGGCTCATATTTAACCCATGGGGGGATAATCACCCCGAAAGACCTCACCGACGCGCTCAATGAGCAGCAGAATCATCCGAACGTGCGATTGGGCGACGTTTTGCTCAAAGCCGGCTTGATCGCACCGAGGCAACTCAAAGAGGCGCTGGCGATTCAGGCAGCGCATCGAGAACGGCGCCTCGGCGACATTCTGGTGGATATGGGCGCCGTGACCCTACGGCAAGTGCAAGTGGCACTGTCTGAGAAGCTGGGAATACCCTTCATCAATGTGCGCGAATTCAAGGTCGATCCGCTCACGCTCGAAGCAATAGACGGCTCTTTCGCCACTCGCCACCAGGTTCTGCCGCTATTTCAAATGGGAGAGTCGCTGGTGGTGGCGGTTGCCAACCCGCTCGAAACCGATTTTGCCCAAGACCTGCGCTTTACCACCGGCTTGGCGATCGTATCGGTGATTGCCGACCCAGATGATTTGAAGACACGCATCACCAAACTGTATTCGATCATCGGCCGCAGCAGCGACCTCGACGGGGGCACATCGAACCTCACCGCCCTAGTGAACGCTGATTCCGCCAAAGCCGACCTTACGAATGTCGAGGATCTTGCCAGTCAATTGACACGGGAAACACCGCTGGCTGCGTCGATGATGGCCAGATCCCGCGAAAACGACCCGCGGGTGAGCGAAAACACGCTGGTGCGACTCATCAACAAGATCATTGTGGAGGCCCACGCACAGGGGGCTTCGGATATTCACATCGAGAGCAATCCCGGCTCATTCGCGACGCGAATACGCTTTCGCAAGGATGGGGATCTCGAAGATTATCTCAACTTGCCGCCCGCCTATCGGGCCTCGCTAGTCTCGCGCGTCAAGGTCATGGCCGATCTCGACATCGCCGAGCATCGCCGTCCGCAGGACGGCAAGATCACCTTCGGTCGATTTGGACCTTTGGATATTGAATTACGCGTGGCGGTCATTCCCACCGCCAATAACCTCGAAGATGTCGTGCTGCGAATTCTAGGAGGAATGCAGCCATTGCCCCTCACGGAGTTGCAGTTCTCCGTGCGTGATCTTGCCGAACTCTCGAAAATGATCGTCAGAAGTTACGGCATGATTTTGGTTTGCGGTCCGACCGGCTCGGGGAAAACCACCACCTTGCATTCGATCCTGCATCATATCAACACGCCGGATATAAAGATCTGGACGGCTGAGGATCCGATTGAGATCACCCAACCCGGGCTTCGGCAGGTGCAGGTGCAACCCAAAATCGGCTGGACGTTTGCCGCTGCGATGCGTGAGTTCTTGCGGGCGGATCCGGACGTGATAATGGTCGGGGAAATGCGCGACGCGGAAACCACAAAGGTGGGCATTGAAGCGTCCCTGACCGGACATCTGGTGTTTTCCACTCTGCACACCAACAGCGCGGCGGAAACCGTGGTGCGTCTTCTCGACCTGGGCATGGACCCCTTCAACTTTGCGGACGCACTCATCGGTATTTTGGCGCAGCGCCTGGCCGTCAAACTCTGTCTGATGTGCAAACGTTCGCACAAGGCCACCGAGTTCGAGTGTTCGGAAATATTGGCGGAGTATTGCAACGACACGAAGTTAGACCCGTCGGCCGTGCTCAGCAGTTGGCGCGCCAATTTCGGTGGCGACGATGGATTGCAGCTGTTCGAAGCGGTTGGCTGCGAGGCTTGCCACAATGGCTACAAAGGGCGTGTCGGAGTGTATGAACTGCTGGTAAGCACACCGCATATCAAGGATCTCGTGCGTGAGGGCGCGGCGGTGCCAAAGTTGGCGGCCGCCGCAATGGAGGGCGGTATGCGCCTGCTCAAACACGATGCAATCGATAAGGTGTGGCGCGGGATACTCGATCGGCATTCCGCTAGAGCCGTATCGGCGTGATGCCCGCGCGCGAGGATTCGAAGAGTATCAGACGGCAATCTTTCGAAGATACTGCCACGGTGCAGGCGCGCGGCGCACCGCGCACGGCACGCGCCCGCCTTGTGGATGCGCTCAATCGGATCACGGAACCGCACGTACTGTTTCCCGTTGGCGCCCTCGCGATCTTGGGGATTTTGTGGAGCACAACGCTGCATCTCATTGACACCGAATTTCTGAATGCCCGCTCCGCTGCAATTGCCTCCACACGAGAATTGCTCGGTACTTACGAAGCCCAGGTGGTGCGCGCAATCGGCGAAATTGATCAGACGGCCAAATTGGTGCAATACATCGCGAATTCCAGGCCGAACCCAAAGGTCCTGAGCGAACTTCAGGACCATGCCTTGCTGCCGCCTAATTTGCTGTTCGACGTCGGCCTGGTCGATGCCCTCGGCGCCGTTGTCGCAAGCAACCGGGGCCAACGTCAAGGACAGTACTTAATTCGTGGGCTTGCGCGATCGATCCAGCGAGGATCAGGAGCGATGGGTGGATCGCCCGCGCCGCGATACGGAATCGAAGCAGTGCCTGCGCCAATATCCGCTGGATACGATAAAGATCGATCTGCCATTCCTTAGAGACCTTTCTGCCCGTCCTCCTGTTGATCCGAAATCAGAACGCGGCACGCTGGCAGATGCCGTTATTGCGATGGGCCGCAGCTTGAGTTTAACGGTGGTCGCGCAGGGAGTGGAGACGCAGCAACAGGCCGATTATCTGCGAGTCCATGCGTGCGACGAAGTCCAAGGATTTTATAACAACAAGCCCTTGCCGAGTGAGCAGATCACGGAACTGCTGCAAAAAACCAAGGAATTGGCTCGAGCAGCCTGAGGCTTCGCCGCGCGCGAGTCGCGTTAGCGCATTGAAGCTGATATTGTTTTGCAGTGCGTCTCTCGATACATCGACTGTGGTGCGGCATGGTTTCGGTGCTCGTGCTTGCATCCATGCCCTTCTGGGCAGACGCGCAGGGCGCGGATCACTCGGGCGGCAACGGCGGCGACGGTATCCGATGCGCCTCCGGCAGGGCGGAGATCGCAATCAACGCCTGCACCCATATCATCGAGGACAAGCGCGAGGATCCGGATAATCGCGCAATTGCCCTGCGCAACCGCGCATTCACCTATCAACAACGGGGCGATCTTGAGCATGCGATTGCCGACTACACCACAGCGTTGAAGCGAACGGAGCAGCGTCGCCTGCAAGCGAAGATCTATTTGAACCGAGGTCTGACGTACTTTCAAAAGGGGGATGAGACCGCTGCTTTGGCCGACTACGGCGAGGCCGTGAGCCAAGACCCAAAGCTGGCGTCGGCGTACATCAATCGTGCTGCCATCTTTGCAAGGCGCGGCGACAGCGAGGGCGCCCTCGCCGATCTGGATCGAGCAACGCAGCTCGATCCGAACGACTATGGGAGCTTTATGAGCCGGGGCTCGATAAACGTCCAGCGAGGCGAGCACGAGCTTGCCGTCGCTGCTTTTACGCGAGCGATTGAGCTCAACCCCGCGGACGCACGGGCTTGGCGCAGCCGCGGGTTCGCCTACCACGCGCTGGGGGACAACGCCAGGGCGGCCGCTGATTCTGCGGAGGCACTTCGCTTGGATCCGAACATGGCCGCCGCTCATCTGGATCTGGCATTGAGTTTG
The DNA here is from genome assembly GCA_040004115.1 of Gammaproteobacteria bacterium. GTDB lineage: Bacteria > Pseudomonadota > Gammaproteobacteria > Steroidobacterales > Steroidobacteraceae > Bog-1198. The sequence continues at coordinate 33,313 of JBDUBO010000036.1, forward strand.
CAGAGCTCCGGCGACGCGTCCCGGGCCATGGCCGAATTCGACAAGGCGATCGATCTCGAGCCGCTCAATGCCCAGGCCCTCAAGGCCCGCGGTGACAGCTACCTGGCGCGGGGCGAGTCCGAACGCGCACTCGAGGACTTCAGCCGGGCCATTAGCCTTGATCCCGGTATGACCGCCGCCTACATTAACCGCGGGGCGATTTACCTGGCTAGATCCAGTTGGGATCTGGCGATAGTCGACTTCACCAGTGCCATTACGCTTGATCCGAAGCAGTACGCTGCCTATCTCAATCGCGGCCAGGCGCTGGGCGCCAAGCACGAGCGTGAGCACGCCATCGCCGACTTCACCCAGGCGATCCGTCTCGAATCCGGTGCGCTAGAGGCCTATCGCCGACGGGCGTTTGTGCGTCAGGAAGGCGGTGACAGCCAGGGCGCCATCGACGACTACAATCAGGCGATTGACCGAAACCCGAAGGACGCCGAAGCACTTCGAGGCCGCGGCTACGCACGATTGAACCGCCACGAAGTCGACGCGGCCATCGCCGATCTCAGCGCCGCGATTACATGCAACCCTGGCGATGCCCTCGCCTACCGTTTTCGAAGCTCGGCCTACGCGGCTAAAAAAGACTTCACCCGAGCCAATAGTGACGATGCGGCGGCGCGGCGCCTCGGTGCAACCTAAAACCGTGATGACGTCGCCGGGGGGAAGCCGGGCGTTAAGCGCGCGCAGACTGCAATGCGGAGCTTATGGTCGCAGTCCACCTGCTGTCGCTCGGCCCGCAAGGTGGAGCCGAGAGGCCGGCCTCGTCTGCCGATGCTTAAGGAGTTTTCGGCGCCGCCTTGGCACCCTCCGGGTGCAAGATATTGGCCTGCATGCCGTCGTCGGTAACGAAATCGCCGAGCTGCATTCCGGCGGGGCAAGCGCCTACGTACTTACTGTCGCTCACGATAACCGTGCTCCTGCCTTCCTGGTGAATTTCCGTGTGCACGGCGGTATTGCCGGAAACAACCGTAACGGACTTCGACTTGGTCACCGTGTCGCCGAATTTGCACTCGGACTGTTCCGTAATCGTCGTGCCGCTGTGCGCGACACTGATCTGTTTGCAGGGATGATTCGGACCCTTGAGCCGTTGATCGACGAGGGTTTGCAGAAGTGCCGTACTGCTGCACATGCTTGCAGTGACCCGCGGCACTTGGGCGGCCGCGCTGCTGGTAGTCGTTGCCCACAAACCCGCCTTGATGTCCGGCACGTCCGCCGCATACGCGGCGCCGGCCAGCAGAGCATTTGACAAGATCCCGCAGACAAGCATTTTATTCATCGGTTCCCCGCAATTTCGTTTTGTGTTTGACCGCCGCACATCGGCAATCGTCGGACTGCAAGTATGCCCGCAATTATCGACAATCGCTGCCCTTGGCAAGGACCAGGCCGCGGGCACTCAGCAATCGATAATTGACATGATATAACATATGTGTATGAATGATATATATCACTATGCGGAAACCCTATCGCTCGTCACCCACCTCTAGAGGTTGGACCAAGTGCTGCGGCATTCTTTGGCTATTTCATCCGTCATTTGACCGCCTTTGACGCTTGCAAATAGCCGCTCGGCAACCATAACCGGATGTGATTCAATAGCAAAAATGTAGTCGATCCAGGAGCGGAAAAAATGGCGACGGGTTGGGCAGCAGAGGGTGCGGTACAAGAGCAGATCGACGCGACCGTGAAGGACGGAATCCTGCGGGCCAAGAGCCGGATGCCTCAGGGGCCGAGCCTTACGCATTGCGCGGAGTGCGGCGGCGACATTCCGGCGGCTCGCCAAACGGCGATTCCGGGCGTTCGCCTTTGCGTGTCGTGCCAGGACGCCCAGGACATCGAGCATGCAAAATTCAGCGGCTACAATCGGCGCGGCAGCAAGGACAGCCAACTGCGCTAGGATTGCATCGTTTTTGGGGGAGGCCTATGTGCCGAAACATCAAAACTCTATTCAATTTCGAACCACCGGCCACCGAGTTGGAAATCAGGGCCTCGTCTTTGCAATTCGTGCGCAAGTTGAGCGGATTCACCCATCCCTCGAAGGCCAATCAGGCCGCATTCGATCGCGCGGTGGAGGATGTCACCGCCACGGCCCGCATCCTCATCGAGTCCTTGGTGACCACCGCTGATCCGCGGGACCGGGATATCGAAACTGCGCGCGCGAAATCAAGATCCGCAGCTCGATTCGGTTGATGCGAGAACATAAGGAGAATCTCCATGGAAAATGATTTTTGGCTGAATCTCGCGTCTAAGGATCTGAAGAAATCCCGGGATTTTTTACCCAGATTGGCTTCGAGATGAATGAGAAATATGCCAATCCGGGCATGGTCAGCATGTTCATCGGCAATAAGAGAGTGGTTCTCAATCTCTTCCCGGCCGCAGCCTTCGAAAGTTTTTCTCAGCAGCCGCTCAACGATACGGCTAAATCCGCGGAGGTTCTGTTTTCGATCGGCGTAAGTTCGCGCGCTGAAGTGGATACGCTGACCAAAAAGGCGGTCGACGCGGGCGGCACGTTGTACGCCAAACCGGGAGAAAAAGACGGCTGGATGTATGGCGGCGGTTTCGTCGATCTCGACGGACACAGATGGAACATTCTGTACATGGATATGAGCAAAATGCCGGGCCGCTGATCAGCGGGGTTTGCGCACAAATCTGTACCGCTTTTTTTTGCCGTGCTCTGTATCTGTTACACAGATGCCGCTGTGACATAGTTGGGGCATGAAGATAGCGAAGCCACTTCTCTTGGTGACTACCCCAATAGGCGTAGTGGCGGGTCTGTACGAATGCGTCAAGCTGGCGGGGGGCTTGGTAGTCGTCATGCTGGCCATGGTCGGTGTCATGCTGGCTGCGCTGGCGTCTGTGGTTGCGACGATTCGTCGCGAGAGCCGACCCGCGGGACCGGCTGGGAACGCCGTCGCAGCTACAGCCACCCTCGCAACGGACGAAAACGCCAGCGGTGCGCCCGGAGTCAAATGCAGATCCTTATAGTCGCTCTGCTCATCTTCATTGTCGGCAGTCTCGGGCATGCCCTGTTCTCGATGTCCTCAGGACCTGATCGGGCGCGGCAGATGGCACAGGCCTTGACGGTCAGAATCACGTTCTCGGTGACGTTGTTCGCCTTGATATTGGTGGGTTACCACTTCGGCTGGATCGAGCCGCACGGAATCCGCTAGTCGGGGTCGTCGGAGCACTGGCCGTAGCGGTCCACAGGTCGTAACGTAGCGGCCATGAAGTTGTATCTTGAGGTGGCCCAGGAAGTAGGCGCGATGATTCGCGGCGGGACGTTGCTTTCCGGTGAAAGGCTTCCGTCGGTGCGCGAGTTCTGCCGCACCCGGGGTGTCAGCCCTGCAACCGTCTTGCACGCTTATGACACCTTGGTTTCCGAAGGGCTCATCGAGTCGAGCCCACGCTCAGGCTATTACGTACTGGAGAAGCGCAAAGCCGCCGCGGTGCCGCGCACATCCAGTCCTAAAGCACATTCCACCCGCGTCTTGGTGAGCGATTTGGTGTTCGACACGCTGGAGGCCACCCGCGACCGTGAAGTCATCCCATTGGGGTCTGCGTTTCCAAGTCCCGCACTGTTCCCGTGGACCAAGCTCGCGCGATATCTCGGCGGCAGTGCGCGCCACATGAATCCCTGGAGCACGGTGGCAAGCCTGCCGCCGGGGGATCTGGAACTGCGACGGCAGATTGCCCGGCGTTACCTGCGCCTAGGGATCACCGTCGGCGTTGAGCAAATCATCATCACGGCGGGCGCGCTCGAAGCCCTCAACCTTTGTCTGCAGTCGGTTACGCGTCCCGGCGACACCATAGCGATTGAATCCCCCACGTTTTATGGCTGCTTGCAGGCCGCGGAACGCCTGCGGTTGCACGTCGTCGAAATACCCACGCACCCGCTCGATGGGGTCGACCTCGCCGGCCTGACCAAAGCCATCGCCAAGCATCCCATCCGCGCATGCTGGTTCATGACCACACTGCACCATCCGACCGGCGCCACCGCGCCGGCGCAGAAGAAGCGCGAATTAGTGCAGCTGCTCAGCGGTCATGGCATCCCACTCATCGAAGATGACGCCTATGCGGAATTGCAGTTCGCATCGACGCCATCCCTGCCCGCCAAGGCCTTCGATAGCAAGGGTTGGGTTATGCATTGCGGATCGTTCAGCAA
>JBDUBO010000115.1:0-12301 GCA_040004115.1 Gammaproteobacteria bacterium
CCGCCCTTGCCGCCGGTCACCGCGTATCGCCGCAGGTCGATGCAGCAGCCGGTGTCCAAATGGGTGCCTATCGCGCGGTACTGACGCTCCCTGGTGGAGAGCTGCCGTTCGGATTCGAACTTGAAGGCGCCGGCGCGAGCACTGTCGCCTACTTGGTGAACGGCAAGGAGCGCGTCCTCTTGAATGAGGTGACGGTCTTGGGCACGCACTTGGACATCCGCATGCCGGGCTATGAGAATCGTCTGACAGCGGATGCGAGCGGCGGGCGGCTGGTAGGCGAGGTCGTCCTAAGCAAGCCGGACGGCAAGCAGCAGCACATCGCATTGCATGCGCAGCGCGGTCAGCAATTTCGTTTCTTCGAGAAATCCGCGGGCGCAAGCGCGGATGTGTCAGGCCGGTGGGCGGTCAAATTCACCGACGATAGCGGCAAGCCCGAACTGGCCGTCGGAGAATTCAGCCAATCCCACGATGTAATCACCGGCACGTTCCTGGCGGAGACCGGCGATCATCGATATCTGGCAGGCCAGGTGAAGGGCGATGAGCTGTACCTCTCCACCTTCGACGGCGCGCATGCCTTCTTGTACAAGGCCAAAGTCGGGTCCGACGGCGAGCTCACGGGCGATTTTTGGGTGGGAACTGCATTGCACGAGCGCTGGGTGGGCCAGCGCGACGCGAATGCATCGCTGCCCGACGCCTATTCGCTCACCACCCTGCGCGCCGGCGCCACGCAATTCAACTTTGCCTTCCCGGATCTTGCCGGCAGGAGGATAAGCTCCAACGATCCTAAGTTTCAGGGCAAGGTGATGATCGTGGCACTGGCGGGAAGCTGGTGCCCCAATTGCCATGACGAAGCCGCTTTCTTGGAGCCGCTGTATAAAGAATACCGCGGCAAAGGCGTGGAGATCGTCTCCCTGATGTTCGAGCATTTCGGCGACTTTCCGCAGGCAGTGGAGGCCACACAACGCTTCCGCCGGCACTATGGGATCGAGTACACCACATTGATTGCCGGCATCTCGAACAAGGATGAGGCAGCGAAGAAATTGCCCATGCTGGATCGCGTCTACGCTTTTCCTACCACCTTATTCGTCGATCGCAAAGGGAGGGTGCGCAAGATCCACACAGGTTTCTCCGGTCCCGCCACGGGCGATCACTACACCCAGTTTGTGGCCGAGGTGAAGGCCACTCTGGACCAGTTGCTGGCGGAGACTTGAGATGCCGTCATTCGACGTCGTATCCGAAATAGACACTCATGAATTGACGAATGCCGTCGATCAAGCCATGCGCGAACTCGGCCAGCGCTTCGATTTCAAGGGCACCGACGCCAGGTTCGAGCTCGAGGAAACGACGGTAACCCTGATCGCGCCCGCTGACTTTCAGTTAAAGCAGATGCTGGATATCCTCAAGCTGCGGATAGCCAAGCGCGGCATCGACGTTGCCTGCCTCGACGTCAAGGACCCCGAGATCAATCTCGCCAGGGCGAAGCAGCTCGCGATACTGAAGCACGGCATCGACGCTGACGCGGGCCGGAAGGTGTCGCGGCTGATCAAGGACTCAAAGCTCAAGGTGCAGGCGCAGATTCAGGGCGACAAGGTACGAATCATCGGCAAGAAACGCGACGACCTGCAAGAAGCCATCGCCTTCCTGCGCAAGGCCGACGTAGGCGTGCCATTACAGTTCAACAACTTTCGCGATTGAACGCGGGCAAAACCTGCGCCTCGAATCGGGCGCGTTTCTCATCCATGACTACTGAGACTCATGACTGCTAAGACTCATGCCGGCCCCAATTTATTCCAAGCGAACCGTCCAATTACAAAAGCAGCTGGTCCTTGATGGGCACGAACCGGTCCGCGGCCCGTATCAGTGACGCAGCGGACAGCTCTGCCACGCCATACACCTCGACCCATACATGGTGCTTGTCGCGGATTTTATTCACCAGCAGATCGAAGTCGCCGTCGCCCGAGGCCAGCACAACGACATCCGCCGACGGCGCGTATTCCAGCACGTCCAGCGTGATGCCCACGTCCCAATCTCCTTTGGCAGAGCCGTCGCGCCTCTGGATGTACGGCCGCAATTTTACGTCGAATCCGATTGCACGCAGGATGTTTTGAAACTGCCCCTGTTTTTCGTCGCCTCGATCGATGGCGAACGCGATCGCTTTCACCACCTTTCTATTGCGGGTCACTTCGGCCCAGAAACTGTTGTAGTTGAAATGACGCGAAAAGCACTGCTTTGTCGTGTAGTAAATGTTCTGCACGTCGACGAAGACGGCGACGGTCTGCACAGTGTTCACCGGCGCAGAAAATATGGAATCGCGCAGAGAGCGACGCCGATGCCGACCAGCAGCATGGTGTTCGGCACGAAGTATGGATATATCATCAACGCGAGTCCGCAGATCAGCGGCACCACCGAACGCTGTTTTTTGCCAAATATGAAATATCCCAGCCCGATCGAGCCGAACAGCAATCCCCACAGCAGGGTGGCGGCCATCGCCTAATTGGCCGGCGCCGCTCTATGCGCGGGTTCGATTCCCTTGGAGTAAATCACTGTGCCGTCGAGCTTGACGATGATCGCGTCGATGTCGTCGATGCCGTTGTAGATTTCCATCGCCTTCTCCGGGCCCAACACGAACGCAGTCTTGGACAGGCCGTCGGTGCGCGTGGCATAGGGTCCAATGACAGTGGCGCTGCGCACCTTGCTGGCCGAGTGGCCGGTGTGCGGATCGATGATGTGGTGGTAGCGCACCCCGTCCTCCTCGAAGAAGCGCTCGTAATCCCCCGAAGTTGATATCGCCGCGTCAACCAAGGGAATCCGGGTGATGACTTCTCCCTCGCCCCGGCGCGGATCGCGAATACCCACCATCCAGGGCTTGCCGAATCGATCGCCGACGATGCGGCTGTCGCCGCCGGCGGACACATACATCCGCGTGAAGCCCCGCGATTTTAATACGTCGATGCCTCGATCCACCGAGTAACCCTTGGCTATGCCGCCAAGATCAATACGCACCCCCTTCTGAGAAAACATCACCGTCTGCTTCTTCGCATCGAGCAGCACATGGCGAAAGTTCACCGCCGGCAAGGCCTTGTCGATCTGCGCTTCGTCCGGGTGCACATGCTTGCGGAAATCGTACATATAGCCGACGCTCGCATAGGTAATGTCGAAAGCGCCGTCGGTAATCTCCGAGTATTGCTTCGCCGTGACCAATAAGTCGAACAACTCCTTGCTGATGTGCATGGGCCCCAGAGCGGCCTTGGCGTTGACCTGGGAAACTTCGCTGGTCGGCTTGTAAGTACTCATCGAATCATCGACGTGGCGCATTTCATCGAGCACGGCGTCGATGGCCTGTTCCGCTTTATCTTTGTCGTCGGCCCACAGCTCCACCGTGATCCGCGTGCCCATGATGCCGTCGCTGATTCGCCGCACCCATTCCGCGTGCGCCGGCACGGCGAGCGAGAGCAGCAATCCCACGGACAATACGACTCTTAGCGTCTGTCTATTCACCGACATGAACGATTTCTCCATAAGTCTGCGATCGCGCGCTCAGGCGCGGAAGGCCGGACGCCGCCACTGGCTGATGACCAAGGCGCTCCCCACCATGCCGCCCAAATGAGCGAAGTGCGCCACACCGGACTGGGTACCGGTCACCCCCAGGAAAAGCTCGATACCTGCGTACACGGTGGCAAACACCCAAGCCGGCATGGGGATGGGAGGAAACAATGGCACTACCTTGCGTTTCGGAAACAGGAAAGCATAGGCCAGCAGCAAACCGAAGACGCCGCCGGACGCGCCGATGGTCGGTCCCGGCAGCGCGCCGAACAGCATGGGCACGAATAGCTGGCTCGCCGCAGCGGTCACCAATGACGCGAAATAGCACGCCAGCAGGCGGCGCGGTCCCACATAGCGCTCGATCTCGGTGCCGAACATCCACAGGCCCAGCATGTTGAACAGCAAGTGCGTAATGTTTCCCGTGCTGTGCAGAAAAGCGTAAGTGACTATCTGCCAGAAGTGAAAATAGGTCTCACCGTCGATGGGTTGCAGCGGCCACAGTGCGAACCAAACTTCCAGCGCGCCGGGTGATTCCACCGTGCCGGGTGACAAGAGCTGCAAGCCGAACATCACGACGTTTGCGGCGATCAAGACCTTGACTGCTGAAAATTTCATATACTTGCGTACATTCTAACCCGCCAAGAAAATGAATCCTTAATGAAAGCGGTATTTCTCGAGTACGACACCATCTCCAACGGCGATCTGGACATTTCCGCACTGGCTGCAACCGTCGGCGACCTACAGCTGGTGTCTTCAGCCGAATCGCTGACCGCCGACCGTATTCGTGATGCGGACATCGTGCTGCTCAACACGCTGCAGTTTCCGCGCGAACTGATGCAACGCGCCTCCCAGCTCAAATTGCTGGCGGTTGCCGGAACCGGCACCGACAACATTGATCTCGTCGCCGCCCAGGAGCGCGGCATCGGCGTGTGCAATGTGCGCGGCTATTGCACAACCTCGGTGGTGCAGCACGTGTGGGGATTGATCTTGAGCCTCACCCAGCACCTGTCCGAGTACTCGCGTCTGGCGATTGACGGCAGCTGGACCCAGGGAGAGCCGCTGATGGAACTGCGCCATCCCATCCGGGAGCTCAACGGCCGGACCTTCGGCGTGGTCGGCTGGGGTGCACTGGGCAAGGGCGCGGCGCGCGTCGCTGACACGTTCGGCATGCCAGTCGTCATCGCCAACCGACGCGGCGAGAGTCCGAGCCCCAACCGCGTGGACCTGAACGCGCTGCTCGCCATGTCGGACGTCGTATCCCTGCATTGCCCGCTCAACGACTCGACACGCGGCATGATCGGCGCACGCGAGCTCGCGCTCATGAGGCCCGATGCGCTGCTGATCAATTCTGCGCGCGGTGCGCTGGTGGACGGCCATGCTTTGGCCGCCGCGCTCAGGGCGGGCCGGCTGGGTGGCGCGGGTATCGACGTCCTGCCACAAGAGCCGCCGTCGGCCGATGACCCACTGCTAGACCCCAAGATTCCCAATTTGATCGTGACACCGCATGTGGCTTGGGCGGCGCGTGAGGCGCGACAGCGCTGCCTCGACGAAATGGCCGCCAATATCAAGGATTTTAACGATGGCGGGCGCCGCTCGCGGGTCGTTTAACTTCCGGGAATCCCACAATTGAAATCCGGCGACAAAAGGCCGGAGCGGCGCCTCCCAGCGTTCAGCCTCGGGCCTGCTTCTTTTCCCGCTTCGCCGCGCGCTTCTCTTCCAATGTCTTGCTCGGTTTCTTCTTGTCTTCTTTCTTTCGATCCATACCCTTGCCCATGATTCACTCCTCTGTTGTCAGGCCAATGAAACGCTAATTCTTCGGCTTGTGCCGGCTCAACATTTTTCGCGGTGCCGGGCGGCCACCGGGGTGCCGGCCACCGGGGTGCCGGCCAATGGTATCCCGCGGCGGCTTGGGCGGCTTCTCACTGACGCGGCTGATGCGAAGTTCCCGGCCCGCCACCCGCACCTCCTGCAAATCCTTGAATATCGCGTTCGGCATGCCGTCCGGCAAATCCACGAAGCTATGATCCTCGCGAATGTCCACCCGGCCGATGTGCACACCCTCGATCCCGGCTTCGTTGGCGATGGCGCCCACGATGTTGCCGGGCTTGATTCCATGTACCGACCCTACTTCGATGCGAAAAGTTTCCATCTGGCTGCCGGCAGATTTGGCTCGCGGCTTGCGCGCGGCATCGAACTTCACCGTCACCGCAGGCGGCGCAGCGTCCGGTGCGCGCGGGCGATCCGGCGCCGGCTCTCGTTCTGACGGCCGCGCGCGATCCGCCGGACGTTCTCGCTCGGATGGACGTTCTCGCTCCGATGGCCGCTTGCGCTCCGATGGCCGATCTGGCTCTGACGGCCGCTCTCGCTCCACAGGCCGTGAACTCTGCGGCGGCGGTACTGCCCGCTCGGACTTGCCTGCGAGGAGCAGGGGCGTCGAACCCTGGGCCATGCTCGCCAGCGCAGCAGCTATGTCTATGAGCGGCAAGCCGGATTCCGCCTCCAATTGCTCGACCACCGAGCGCAGTGCCGTCGCCTCCCCCTTGGCAATGGTCTCTGAGACCCGGACTTTGAATTTGGCGATGCGCAGCGCGTTGACGGTATCCACCGTCGGCAAATTCATGGGTTCAATAGCCTGCCGCGTGGCTCTCTCGATGGCGCGCAGCATGTTGCGCTCCCGCGGAGCGATGAACAGTATGGCCTCGCCCTTGCGCCCGGCCCTGCCCGTGCGTCCGATGCGATGCACGTAGGATTCGGTGTCGTAGGGTACGTCGTAGTTGACGACATGACCTATGCGTTCCACATCCAGTCCGCGCGCCGCCACATCGGTGGCCACCACAATGTCAATTTGCCCGGCTTTGAGCCGCGCGACGGTGCGCTCGCGCAACGGCTGCGGAATGTCGCCATTGAGCGGAGCGGCGGCAAAGCCCCGTGCTTCGAGTTTCTCCGCCAATTCCACCGTCGACTGCTTGGTGCGCGTGAACACCAGCATGCCGTCGAAGGGTTCGGCCTCCAATATCCGGGTCAGCGCATCCAGCTTGTGCATACCGCTGACCATCCAGTACCGCTGCCGGATATTGGTGGCGGTGCTGGTCTTGCTCTTGATCGTGACTTCCACCGGCGTGCGCAAATGCTTGGCCGCGATGCGGCGGATGGGCGCAGGAATGGTCGCAGAGAACAACGCCACCTGCCGCTGCGGCGGCGTCTGCTCGAGAATGCTTTCGACCGCGTCGACGAAGCCCATGCGCAGCATCTCGTCTGCCTCGTCCAGTACCAGCAGGGTCAATCCCGTCAGCTTTAAGGTGCCGCGGTTCATATGGTCGATGACCCGTCCCGGCGTACCCACCACCACGTGCACACCGCGCCGCAGGGCGTTCAACTGCGGCTGATAGCTTTGACCGCCGTAGATCGGCAACACATGGAACCCCTTGAGGTGCGCCGCATACTTTAAAAACGCCTCGGACACCTGCAGCGCGAGCTCGCGGGTGGGCACCAGCACCAGCACCTGCGGCTCGTGCTTGGACAGATCGATGCGCGTCAGCGCCGGCAAGGCAAAGGCCGCAGTCTTACCGGTGCCGGTCTGCGCCTGGCCCAACATATCAGAGCCGGACAACAGCACCGGGATGGTCGCCGCCTGGATCGGGGAGGGCGACTCATAGCCCACGTCCGTCAACGCACGCAGCACCGGTTCCGACAGCGCAAGGTCGCGGAAGCTGATCACGCTTAGGGGCTCGTCCGCCGGAACTGCACTCATGGAAATCGCCTTTGGGAAAGCGCAAGTCTAGCGGTTTAGCCGGGTATTGCTACCATGCGCGCCATGGGACGTATATTCGAAGTCAGAAAGCACGCCATGTTTGCGCGCTGGAATCGGATGGCAAAGCAGTTCACCCGCGTTGCCAAGGATATTGCTATTGCAGTGCACGCGGGCGGGCCCGACCCCGCCGGCAATCCCACCCTGCGCCGGGTGCTGCAGAACGCCCGCGCCGTCAACATGCCCAAGGACAAGACCGACGCCGCGATTCGTCGCGCCTCGGGGAAAGAGGCGGCCAATTATCAGGAAATCATCTACGAGGGCTATGCCCCGCATGGGGTCGCCCTCTTGGTCGAGACCGCCACCGACAACCCCACCCGCACCGTCGCCAGCGTGCGCAATATCTTTTCCAAAGGTAGCGCCAATCTCGGCGCCACCGGCAGCGTCAGCTTCCTGTTCAAGAAAATGGGCGTGTTTCGCTTGGACCCCGCTTCGGTCAAGGATCAGGACGAGCTCGAGCTGGATCTAATCGACTATGGCCTCGAAGAAATGGGTGAAAGCACAGGGGACAAGGGCGAGCCTCAACTCGTGATTCGCGGCGCCTTCAACGATTTCGGCAAACTGCAAGAAGCGCTCGAGAAGCGAGGGATCACTCCCTTGTCGGCCGAGCACGAGTACATTTGCTCGGTGCCGGTCGAGCTGCCCGAACCCCAGGCAGCCGAAGTATTGAGCCTGATCGATAAGCTGGAGCAGGACGACGACGTGCAAAAGGTTTTCCACTCTTTAGCTTAGGCAACCACCCCGCCGGCTTCGCATCGTTAAGCCGCGTTCATGCTGTCATCCCAAGGCGCTCCTCTGACGTTGTTCTTCCTGAGGCACACACTATCAGGAGAGAGTCATGCGTAGGTTGGTTAAATTATTGATTCCGTTGAGTTTAATGTCAATGGCCACGACCGCATGCGTGGTCGCTCCGGCGGGTTACTACCACCGGGGATACTACCGGGCCCGCGTGGCGCTCATTGCCCCGGCGCCGGTGGTCGTGGTCCGTCCCGTCCGCTAGCTGCGGCCGAGCTTAGGCTTTCGTCAGGTTTTTAATGTTGGGTTCGTGGTTGATGACGGCGTGAGCCCACTCCACCACCGGCTGCAGGCGCGGCGATACCATGGTCAGCGCCTTGCGAAAATCCACCCAGCACGCCTCTTGGTGCTCCGGCATCCCAAGATCCGGATTGATTGGCAGCGAGACCCGCATCTCCTTGCTGCGGGCAATGTAATACCGGGAAATCTTGCCCTTGTTGTACGGTCCCGTCTCCATGAATTCCAAGCCCCAGTCGAACGACAGGTCGTCCAGCGTCGTTTCTTCCCGCACTTCGCGCAGGGCGGCGTCAATCGGCTCCTCCCCGGGCTCGACCAGTCCCTTGGGGAAATCCCAATTGCGGTACGCGCGCAGCAGCAGATATTTCAATTTCCGTTGCGCCAGACTCACCACCACCACGCCTGAGGACAATCGATGAGGTCGTGCAAATGCGGACATCCCGGTTCTCCTACGCGCGCCACCCGCCGGCGGTTCCGGCGGTTCCCAACGATACGCCTGGGCGGGGGCGGCCCATGCCGCCGCAGCCTACGCCGCGGCGGCCAGCGGCGAGCGAATCAAGTGGTCGAAGGCACTCAGTGAAGCTTTGGCGCCCTCGCCTACCGCAATGACAATCTGCTTATAGGGTACTACGGTGCAGTCTCCGGCCGCGAATACGCCGCGCACAGAAGTCTGGCCGCGAGCATCCACCTCGATCTCGCCATGCGCCGACAGCTTGATGGTGCCTTTCAACCAGTCGGTATTCGGCACGAGGCCGATCTGCACGAACACACCGGCAAGTTCCAGGGTCTTGAGTGTGCCGCTCTGCCTATCCTTGTAGATGAGTCCCGTGACCCGCTCGCCGTCGCCGGTCACTTCCGTGGTTTGAGCGCCGGTGATGATGGCCACATTGGGCAGGCTTTGCAGTTTGCGTATTAGCACCGCGTCGGCGCGCAGCGCCGCATCGAACTCGATCAGCGAGACGTGGCTGACGATGCCGGCCAGATCGATCGCCGCCTCGACGCCGGAGTTTCCGCCGCCGACCACCGCCACCCGCTTGCCTTTGAACAGCGGCCCGTCGCAGTGAGGACAGTAGGCGACGCCGCGGTTGCGGTATTCGCGCTCGCCCGGCACATTGATTTCACGCCAGCGCGCGCCGGTCGCGATCACTATCGAGCGCGCCTTCAGCACGCCGCCGTTTTCCAGATTCACTTCAATGAGATCACCCGGAATCAAGGCGCTGGCACGTTGCAGGTTCATCACGTCCACATCGTAGGTAGTGACATGCTGCTCGAGTCCGCTGGCCAGTGCATGTCCCTGGGTCTCCTTGATGGAAATGAAGTTCTCTATGCCGACGGTATCCAGCAATTGCCCGCCGAGCCGCTCGGCTGCGATTCCGGTACGAATTCCCTTGCGCGCGGCGTAAATGGCGGCCGCGGCGCCGGCGGGGCCGCCTCCGATCACCAATACGTCGTAGGGTGCCTTGGCGCTCAACTTAAGCGCTTCGCGCTCCGCGGAGCCCGCATCCAATTTTGCCAGGATTTCCGCAAGTTCCATGCGGCCCTGTCCGAACGGCTGGCCATTGAGAAAAATCGCCGGCACCGCCATCACCTGCCGGCGCTCCACCTCGTCCTGGAACAACGCGCCGTCGATCATGGTGTGGCGAATTTTCGGATTCAGCACCGCCATCACGTTCAACGCCTGCACCACATCAGGACAGCTCTGACAGGTGAGCGAAACGAAAGTATCGAAATGATAGTCGCCGTCCAGATTGCGGATCTGTTCAATCAAGGCCTGATCCACTTTCGGCGCATAGCCTCCGGTCTGCAGCAACGCGAGTACCAGCGACGTGAATTCATGGCCCATTGGCAGCCCCGCGAAACGCACCCGCGCATTTTCTCCCGGTCGCCGCAGCGCAAACGACGGTTTGAGTAGTTCGCCCATTGGATTCGCAGCGGGGCCATCGCCATGCGCTTCGCTGCCATTGCCTTGCACTTCGATCTTGATCAGATCGGACGCCGACGCAATGTCGGCCAGCAACTCGAGCATTTCGCGGGATTTATCGCCGTCGTCGGCCGACGCGAGTATTTCCACAGGCTGCGAAATCAGCTTCAGGTAACCCTTCAATTGTGTCTTCAGATTGCTATCGAGCATAGTGTCATCCAGGTTGCCTTTTCGGGACGGACGAGCCTCGATCCGATGTTTGAGACTCGTCCGCAGTTCCTTTGACCATCCAACACCTTAGTCAGATCTTTCCGACCAAATCCAGAGACGGCGACAGTGTCTCAGCGCCCGGAGTCCACTTCGCTGGGCACACTTCGCCCGGATGCGACGCGACATACTGCGCTGCCTTCACCTTGCGCAGCAGCTCCTTTGCATCACGGCCGATTCCGTTGTCGTGAACCTCCATGATTTTGATCAGACCTTCGGGGTTGATCACGAAAGTGCCGCGCAGCGCCAGGCCTTCTTCCTCGATCAGCACCTGGAAATTTCGCGCCAGCGCCGCGGTTGGATCGCCCACCAGCGGGTACTGAACTTTCTTGATGGTATCGGACGTGTCATGCCAGGCTTTGTGCGCGAAATGCGTGTCGGTGGACACACCATAGATTTCCACGCCCAGCGTGGTGAATTCGGCATAGTTGTCGGCCAGATCACCGAGTTCCGTCGGGCAGACGAAGGTAAAATCCGCGGGGTAGAACACCACGACGGACCACTTGCCCTTGAGAGTGTCGTTCGTTACAGGAACGAATTTGCCGTTGTGATAGGCGGTGGCCTTGAAGGGCTTGATTTCAGTATTGATCAGAGACATTGCATTGGACCTCGAACGTTTTGCTACGGGAACAAATGCTAGCAGCCGGTTATCTATTAAAGAATTGGATAATAATTATGATTTTGATAGAGTGCGTCTATTGGAATGGTTTGCGCTCGGAACGCTGACAATGAATCTTAAGGATCTCAAGTACTTGGTGGCGCTGGCCGACACCGGCCACTTCGGCAAGGCGGCGGAGCGGACCTTTGTCAGCCAACCCACTCTATCGGCGCAGCTCAAAAAGCTCGAGGACTACCTCGGGGTCAAGCTGGTCGAGCGCCAACCGAAGAATGTGCAGCTTACGGATGTCGGCAGGCAAGTCGTGGTTCGGGCCCGCCGCATGCTGAACGAAAGCGAGGAGATAGTCGCCCTCGCACGCCACAATGCCGATCCATTCGCCGGAAAACTCAAGGTGGCGTTGATCCCCACCATTGGGCCCTACTTGCTGCCGCGAGTCATGCCCAAGCTTCGCAAGGCGCTTCCTCACTTGAGTCTCATGCTCTACGAGTACCAAACCGAACAGCTGTTGAAACGCCTGCGCGACGGCGAGATCGACCTTGGCATCTTGGCACTGCCCGCGGAGCAGGACGGCATCGAGTCGCGCAAGCTCTACCAGGAGGACTTCACGGTCGCGCTACCCAACAATCATCCGCTGGCCGCCAAATCCACCATCAAAATCCAGGACCTGAAGGGCCAGACCTTGCTGCTGCTGGAAGACGGCCACTGTCTGCGCGACCAAGCCTTGGAAGTTTGCAGCCGAGTCGACGTGCGCGAGCACGAGGACTTCCGTGGAACCAGTCTCGAAACCCTGCGCCAAATGGTGGTCG
Organism: Gammaproteobacteria bacterium; assembly: GCA_040004115.1. Lineage (GTDB taxonomy): Bacteria > Pseudomonadota > Gammaproteobacteria > Steroidobacterales > Steroidobacteraceae > Bog-1198. The sequence continues at coordinate 11,997 of JBDUBO010000115.1, forward strand.
CGGATTTGGGGATAACCCTGCTGCCCGAGCTTGCGGTGGAATCCCCGTTCGGCTCGCAGCGTGGCCTAACGGTGCGGCGTTTCGCAAAGCCGGCGCCGTCGCGCACCGTCGGTGCCGTCTGGCGCAAGTCGAGCACCCGCGCCTCCGCCATCGCCGCGGTATGCGACGTCGTCGATCGCGTCATGACGAGCTAGGTTTGAGCAGGGTTTCGAGCACGACACAACGCAGGCCGGCAGTGCGCCGCATTTCCGCAACGCGTGCCGCCAAAAGCGCAGACTGGGCTTTTCATGCGGACGACGACGCCG
>JBDUBO010000116.1:0-12056 GCA_040004115.1 Gammaproteobacteria bacterium
TGGCGGCGTGCACGCAGCAATAGTCGAATTCGATGCCCTGCCCGATGCGATTCGGTCCGCCGCCCAAAATCATGATCTTGCGGCGATTGGTGGGGTTGGCCTCGCACTCCTCTTCGTAGGTCGAGTACAAGTAGGCGGTAGCGGTCGCAAACTCCGCGGCGCAGGTGTCGACGCGTTTGTACACCGGGTGCAGCCCGAGTTTGCGGCGTCGGCTGCGGATCGTCGGCTCGTCGCGCCCGACGAGCTTTCCGATGCGCGCATCGGAAAAACCCTTGCGCTTGAGGGCCCGCATACGGGCCAGTTCCAGGCTCTCATAGCCTTCTTTGGCAAGCGCGGCTTCCTCGCGCACCAAATCCTCGATCTGCGCCAGAAACCAGGGATCGATTTTGGTGGCCTCGAATACTTGGGCGAGGCTCCAGCCGGCGCGAAATGCATCGGCCACGTACAGTATTCGGTTCGGTCCCGGCCAGCGCAGCTCGTAGGAGAGCTTCTCGGCCGCCTCATCGGTCAGCGGCAATGCCAACTGTTCGTCGAAGCCGTCGAGGCCGGTCTCCAGACTGCGCAGCGCCTTGTGCATGGATTCCTGGAAGGTGCGGCCGATGGCCATGGCCTCGCCCACCGATTTCATCTGCGTGGTAAGCCGGGTGTTCGCGCCCGGAAATTTCTCGAAGGTGAACCTTGGGATCTTAGTCACAACGTAGTCGATGGTCGGCTCGAAGGACGCCGGGGTTGCGCCGCCGGTGATTTCATTCCTGAGCTCATCGAGGGTGTAGCCCACGGCCAGCTTGGCTGCGATCTTGGCAATGGGGAATCCCGTCGCCTTGGATGCCAGCGCTGAGGAACGCGACACGCGGGGATTCATTTCAATGACCAGCACCCGACCGTCATCGGGATTGACTGCAAACTGCACGTTCGAACCGCCGGTATCCACGCCGATCTTGCGCAGCACGGCAATCGAGGCATCGCGCAACCGCTGATATTCTCGATCGGTCAGAGTCTGGGCAGGCGCCACCGTGATCGAGTCGCCGGTATGCACGCCCATGGGATCCAAGTTCTCGATGGAGCACACGATGATGCAGTTGTCGTCGCGGTCCCGAACGACTTCCATTTCGTACTCTTTCCAGCCGAGCACCGATTCTTCGAGCAGCACCTCATTGGTGGGTGAGGCATCGAGCCCGCGCGCCACGATGACTTCGAATTCCTCGCGATTGTAGGCAATGCCGCCGCCGCTGCCTCCCAAGGTGAAGGAGGGCCGAATGACAGTGGGGAAGCCGATTTCCGACTGCACCGCCAAGGCCTCTTCCATGCTGTGCGCGATGCGCGCGCGTGCGGTCTCCAGGCCGATATCCGCCATGGCGCGGCGGAACAGCTCTCTGTCCTCGGCCATGTCGATGGCGCGCTGCGAAGCGCCGATCATCTCCACATTGAATTTCTCGAGCACTCCCTCACGCACTAGGTCGAGTGCGGTGTTGAGTGCCGTCTGACCGCCCATGGTCGGCAGGAGCGCGCTGGGGCGTTCTTTTTCGATGATCCTCGCGACGGTCCGCCAATTGATGGGCTCGATGTAAACGGCGTCGGCAGTTTCCGGATCCGTCATTATGGTGGCCGGATTCGAGTTCACTAGGATGACGCGATAACCCTCTTCTTTCAATGCCTTACACGCTTGAGCTCCAGAATAATCGAACTCGCAGGCTTGGCCTATGATGATAGGCCCGGCGCCTATGATGAGGATGCTGTTTAGGTCGGTTCGCTTGGGCATCAGAAGACTAACTCTCGGCCGATTTTTGTTTGACGGGATTGCGGCCGCGCGAGTTGGCTTGCATGCGCTTTACCATCAGATACATAAAGTGTTCGAACAGCAGCCGCACGTCGTGCGGACCGGGGCTGGCCTCCGGGTGCCCCTGAAAACTGAAGGCCGGACGGTCGGTGCGCGCCAGTCCCTGCAAGGAACCGTCGAACAGTGAGCGATGCGTCACCCGGACATTGTTCGGCAGCGTCGTGTCGTCCACCGCAAAACCATGATTTTGACTCGAGATCAGCACCCGGCCGGAGTCGATTTCCGATACCGGATGATTCGCTCCATGGTGGCCGAATTTCATCTTCAGAGTTTTGGCACCGCTCGCCAGCGCCAGCAATTGGTGGCCGAGGCAAATGCCGAACACCGGCAGGTCGGATTCGAGGAAGCGCGCAATCGCCGCAATGGCGTAGTCGCAGGGTTCGGGATCGCCGGGCCCGTTACTTAAGAAAATACCATCAGGATTCATTGCAAGAACTTGATCTGCATGCGTTTGTGCAGGCACGACCGTGATGCGGCAGCCGTGTTCGGCGAGGATGCGCAGAATGTTGCGCTTTATGCCGTAGTCATAGGCAACTACGTGTAGTCGGCTCTGCGGCCGTGGCGGCTTGGAGGAGGACTTCCAGATCAGTCCGTCATTCCACTGGTAGATTTTCTTGGTCGATACCGCCTTGGCGAGATCCATGCCCTTCAGGCCCGGAAATTTCTTGGCCGCGCGCACCGCAGCCGTCTCGTCGATGCTTTCCCCGGTCATGATGCAGCCGGATTGAGCCCCCTTCTCGCGCAACAACCGTGTGAGCTTGCGGGTATCGATGTCGGCAATGGCCACCACCTTGCAGCGGAGCAGAAAGCTCTGCAGCGACTCGGTGGCGCGCCAATTCGAATGCAGCAGCGGCAGATCTCGGATCACGAGTCCGGCGGCATAGACAGCGCCCGATTCAAGATCCTCTGGAGTCGTGCCGGTATTGCCCACGTGAGGATAGGTCAGCGTGACAATCTGTCGGCAGTACGAGGGATCCGTCAGGATCTCCTGGTAGCCGGTCATCGCCGTGTTAAAAACCACTTCACCAGTCGTGTTGCCTTTTGCGCCTACTGAGACGCCACGGAACACGGTGCCATCTTCGAGAGCTAGCACTGCAGGTGTCGACACTCCGGTTCCTCGCTTTGCGCTACGGCGCTTTCCGCAGATGCGCAAAGCGGGAGGCGCTCCTTCAGAACGTCCTCCCGCTTCATGGGTTAATTCGCGATCAGTTTCCGGGCGCGAATATTAACGATGCCCGCGATGACTGTCCATGGTTCTTCTAAATTCCGAGAACATCCTGCATGGAATACAGGCCGGCAGGCCGGCCTACCAGCCATTCAGCCGCCCGCAGGGCTCCGCGCGCGAACGTGATGCGATCGGTTGCCCGATGGGTGATTTCCACGCGTTCCCCGTCCGCGGCAAAAATCACCGTGTGTTCGCCCACGATGTCCCCCGCGCGCATGCTGGAAAAGCCGATACTACCGGCGGTACGCGGCTCGTGCGGGCCGCTGCGACCGTAGGCGGCGACTTCGCTTAAGACGTGGCCCCTCGACTGTGCGACCGCCTCGCCCAAGGCCAGAGCGGTTCCCGATGGTGCATCGCGCTTCGCGCGGTGGTGCGCTTCGAAGATTTCGACATCGTAGGATGGCCCCAGGCCCGCGGCCGCCAGGGACACGAGCTTCGCCACCACGCTCACTCCGAGGCTGGTATTCGGGGCGATGAGCACCGGTATCTGCCGCGCCGCCGCTGCCAAAACGCCCCGCTGCACAATGTCGATCCCGGTGGCGCCGACCAGCAAGGGAATCCCGGCCGCGACGCAGGCGTTGGCATGCGCGGCAACGCCTTCGGCCACGCTGAAATCGACGGCGACCACAGCGCCACGGATCCCGATGCTCGAATCCGCAGTGACCAGCACCCCGGTTGGGGCGCCCTCAGCGGCAGCATCCTGTCCCAGCCGCGCGCTCGCCGCGGAGGCCACCGCACCACTGAGGCGCAATGCGGATGGGTCGCTCGATTCGCGCAGCGCACCCAGCAGCGACTGTCCCATGCGCCCGGTGATGCCGAAGATCGCCAGCCCAGGCATTCAAGCTACTCGACTGCGCCGGTGAAGAATTTCTTTACACCCTCGAAGAAGGACTGCTCGCGCGGCTGATGGATGCCCTGCCGCAACGAAGCCTCGAATTTCCTCAGCAGCTCTTTCTGCTCCGTTCCCAAGCTCACGGGGGTTTCCACGACCATCCGGCAGAACAAGTCGCCGGCCGCGCCGCCGCGTACCGGGCGGACCCCCTTCTCGCGCACCCGGAACACCCGCCCGGACTGCGTTTCAGCGGGGATCTTCAGAATCACATCGCCGTTCAAGGTCGGCACCTCGACCGCGCCGCCCAAGGCTGCGGTCGTGAAACTGACAGGCACCTCGCAGGATAGATGGCTACCGTCGCGCTCAAAGATGGCGTGCTGACGCACCTTGACCTCGACGTACAGGTCGCCGGCGGGACCGCCGTTGCGGCCGGCCTCGCCCTCGCCGTTCAAGCGTATGCGGTCGCCTGTGTCGACCCCGGCCGGCACATTCACCGCAAGCTGCTTCTCCTGGCGCACCCGGCCCTGTCCGTAGCAGGAATCGCAGGGGTTGCTGATGATTTTGCCGCGGCCCTTGCAGCGCGGACAGGGCTGCTGAATGGTAAATATCGACTGTTGCACCCGGACCTGCCCCTGGCCATGGCAGGTATCGCAGGTCTTGGGCGTAGCCCCCTTGGCGGCGCCTGAACCCTTGCAGGTCTTGCATTCCGCGAGCGAGGGAATTTGGATCTCGGTGTCGGTGCCGAACACCGCCTGTTCGAGATCGAGCTCCAGCTCGAAGCGCAAATCGGCGCCGCGAAATACCTGAGTCCTGCCGCGCTGGCCGCCGGAGAATATGTCACCGAACATCTCGCCGAAAATGTCGCCGAACGCCTCGCCGGCGCTGAAGCCGCCGCCGCGGCCACCCTGCAAGCCGGCGTGGCCGAACTGATCGTAGACCGCACGCTTTTGAGCATCGCACAGGATCTCGTAGGCCTCCTTGCACTCCTTGAATTTTTGCTCGGATTCCGGATCACCCGAATTGCGATCCGGGTGATATTTCATGGCCAGGCGCCGATACGCCTTCTTGATCTCGGGCTCCGTCGCCGTTCTGGCCACGTCGAGGAGCTTGTAGTAATCATGCTTCGGCATTACTCACCTGCGGACTTTCCATAAAAGCGAACCGCCGGTACACATACCGGCGGTTCGGGTCAAGACAATACCAGACCCAGGCGCTTACGCTTTCTTGCGATCGTCCTTAACTTCTTCGAATTCGGCATCGAGAACATCTTCTTTCGGCGCCTCGGTATGCCCCGGGTGTCCACCGCCGTCGCCGCCGGCAGCGCCACCCGCGCCTGCGGAGGACTGCTCGTACATTTTTTGCAGCAGCGCACTCGACGCCTTCTCGAGGGCTTGGGTCTTGGCTTCGATATCGTCGTGATCGTCGCCGGTGATGGCCGTCTTCATCGCCGCCACCGCCTCGACCGCCGCCGTCTTCTCATCCTCGGAGACCTTGTCGCCTGCATCCTTGATCGCTTTTTCGACCGTATGAATGGTAGCGTCGGCCTTGTTGCGCGCGCTCACCAGCTCGCGGAACTTCTTGTCCTCTTCGGCATGCGCTTCGGCATCACCGACCATGCGCTTGATTTCCGTCTCGGACAGGCCGCTCGACGCCTTGATGACGATGCGCTGCTCCTTGCCGGTTTTCACGTCCTTTGCAGACACGTTCAAAATGCCGTTCGCGTCGATGTCGAAAGCCACTTCGATCTGCGGCATGCCGCGGGGAGCCGCCGGAATATCGGTCAGGTCGAACCGTCCCAATGACTTATTGTCGGTGGAACGATCACGTTCGCCCTGCAGCACGTGGATGGTTACGCCCGTCTGATTGTCATCCGCCGTCGAGAACGTCTGCGACGCCTTGGTCGGAATGGTGGTGTTCTTTTCGATCACCTTGGTCATGATTCCGCCCAGGGTCTCGATGCCCAGCGACAACGGCGTCACGTCGAGCAACAGCACATCCTTGACGTCACCGGAGAGCACGCCGCCTTGAATCGCGGCACCCACCGCCACAGCCTCATCGGGGTTGACGTCCTTGCGCGGCTCCTTGCCGAACAAATCCTTCACCGCCTGCTGCACCAAGGGCATGCGGGTTTGGCCGCCGACCAGAATGACCTCGCTCACATCTTTAAGCGCCAGCCCCGCATCCTTCAATGCAATGCGGCAGGGCTCCATGGTCTTCTGCACCAGATCTTCCACCAGCGACTCGAGCTTGGCTCGGGTGAGCTTCATGTTCAGATGCTTCGGGCCCGCCGCATCGGCCGTGATGTACGGCAGATTGACTTCGGTCTGCTGGCTCGAGGACAGTTCGATCTTGGCCTTCTCAGCCGCCTCTTTCAGGCGCTGCATGGCCAGCGGGTCCTTGCGCACATCGATGCCGCTTTCCTTCTTGAATTCGTCGGCAAGATAGTTGATGACGCGCAGGTCGAAATCCTCGCCGCCCAAGAAGGTATCGCCGTTGGTCGACAGCACTTCGAACTGGCGCTCGCCGTCCACCTCGGCGATTTCGATCACGGAGACGTCGAATGTGCCGCCGCCCAAGTCATAAACGGCGATTTTGCGGTCGCCGCCGTCCTTGTCGAGGCCGTAGGCCAGTGCGGCAGCCGTCGGTTCATTGATGATGCGCTTGACGTCCAAGCCCGCAATACGCCCGGCGTCCTTGGTCGCCTGCCGCTGCGAGTCATTGAAATAGGCCGGAACCGTGATCACCGCTTCGGTGACGGTTTCGCCCAGATAGTCCTCGGCGGTCTTCTTCATCTTCATGAGGACGCGCGCCGAAATCTCTTGAGCCGCCATCTTCTTACCCTGCACTTCCACCCAGGCATCGCCGTTGTCGGCCTTGACGATCTTGTAGGACACCATGCTCATGTCCTTCTTCACCACATCGTCGGTAAATTTACGGCCGATAAGCCGCTTAACGGCAGCGACGGTGTTCGCCGGGTTGGTGACCGCCTGGCGCTTGGCGGATTGCCCCACCAGTACCTCGCCATCTTTGGTGAAGGCAACGATCGACGGCGTCGTCCGGTCGCCCTCACTGTTCTCGATGACCTTGGGCTTGCCGCCCTCCATGATCGCGACGCAGGAATTGGTCGTGCCGAGATCGATGCCAATCATTTTGCCCATTGTAAAAGTCCTCTAAAAAACTCTAGTTGACCGAGAGGTGGGGAGTCCCACGAAAAATTCAATTGCTGTCCGGAGCCTTGCTGACGATGACCCTCGCAGCGCGCAGCAATCGGCCGTTCAGGGAATAACCCTTTTGAATCACCGCCAGCACCGTATCGGGGGGCTGGTCGCGGCTCTCCTGCACCGCCATGGCCTCATGCCATTGCGGGTCGAAAGGCTGCCCGATGGGATCGATGATCTTTATGCCGCCCTTGTCGAAGGCACGATGCAGCTGCCGCAAGGTGGCCTGCGCGCCTTCCAGCATCGCCGCACCGGGATTTGCCGCGCCGGTATTGATCCCGGCCTCCAAGGCATCGCCGACAGTCACCAGTTCCTGGGCGAAGCGTTCGATGGCGAACTTGCGCGCATTGTCGATTTCTCGCTCGCTGCGCTTGCGGAAATTGTCGAGTTCCGCCACCGCGCGCAAATGGCTGTTCCGCGCCTCAGTGGCCTTGGCCTCCGCCGCCGCCAAGGCAGCCGCCATGTCCACCGAGCCTGCAACAGACTCATCGGCAGAAACCGCGCCCTCGGCATGATTGGATTCGTTCACTAGCAATGCCCTCAACGAAATGGCGGCTTTGAGCCGCTCGGAGCTTAGATTATTGGGGGCTATTTGCGCGCGTTCAAGGCCGAACCGAGGAGTTTTGCCGTCAAATCCACGATGGGAATGACCCGTTCGTAGGCCATGCGGGTGGGGCCGATTATCCCCAAGACTCCCACCACCCGGTTGTCCAGGGTGTAGGGCGCCGTAACCACGCTGATATCGTCCAGAATGCGGTATCCCGATTCCTGGCCGATGAAGATTTGGATGCCGTCGGCCCGCAGGCAATTGTCGAGCAGCTGCAATATGTCGTGCTTTTCATTGAACGCCTCGAACAGGCGCTTCAGCCGATCGACATTGGAAAGCTCCGCGAACCCCATCAGGTTGGTTTCGCCCGCGATGACGTATTCGACGCGCTCGTCGGTACCTGAGTCGAATACCTTCTGAGCCACCTGGATCGCGTCCTGCATGAGCTGGTCCATGTGCTGCCGCGTTTCCTGCATCTGCTTGAGCAGTTGGGCACGAACATCCGGCAGCGAGCGACCCGCAAATGCCTCGTTCAAGTAATTGGCGGCGCGACGCAATTCCTCGGTCGAATAATAGCGATCCAGCTGCACCACCCGGTTTTGGATCTCCCGATTGTTCATCACCATGATGGCGAGCGCTCGATTCTCCGACAGTGCGATGAATTCGATTTGCGATAGCGCGACATAATTCGGATTGGGCAAGGTCACGAGCCCCGCCATATGCGTGACGCTTGACAGCATTTGCGACACGGTCTGGACCAGCGAGCGGCCATTGGACGCCTCTCCCCTCAAGCGGCGCTCGATATCCTCGATTTCCTCGGGATGCAGGGGCTTCAATTTGAGCAGGGTGTCGACGAAGAAGCGGTAGCCCTTGTCGGTGGGTATGCGTCCGGCCGAAGTATGGGGCGAGGCGACGAAGCCCAAATCCTCCAGATCGGCCATGACATTGCGGATCGTGGCCGAGGAAAGGCTCAAGCCCGAGTCGCGCGACAGGGTACGTGAGCCGACGGGCTGCCCGTCGCGAATATAATTTTCGATCAGGGCCTTGAGCAGCAGCTGCGCCCGCTCGTTCAGCCCTTCGTCGCTACCTTCTGTCATACGGTCCATATACCATGTTTGAAGCTGCCTGGCGTATCCACCCAAAGTCAAATCCAAGCGAATCGGCCTAGAATCCCCTACTTCATCGCGTGACCGGCTCGGCCCCGTCTGTTACAAGGATTCGTTATGCCCAACACGTTTCACTCCATCGCACTGGTCGGCAGGCCCACGGATTTGCGCGTCGCCGAGTGCATGCTGAGCCTTGCCGCGCATTTCAAGTCGAAGGGCGTGCGCACCCTGGTCGATCCCGGGGTGCGGCTGGCCTTCAGCCCGGACAGCGTCGTGACCTGCCCGGAAACCGCGTTTGCCACCGAGGCGGATCTCATCATCGCCATCGGCGGCGACGGCACGCTGCTGTATGCGGCAAGATTGGTGGCCGGCCATGCAGTGCCGCTGCTCGGCATCAATCGCGGCCGCTTGGGATTCCTGACCGACGTCAGCCCCAATTCCATGCTGGAGGACGTGGACAGCGTGCTGGCCGGGCGCCACAGCGAAGATCGGCGTTCGCTGCTGTCCGCGCGCTTGGAGAAACCCGGCGCCGAATCGATCAGTGCCCTGGCGTTGAACGATGTGGTGGTCAATAAGTGGGAAACCGGCCACACCATGGACTTTGAAACCACCATCAACGGGCGCTTCGTCAACTCGCACGGCGGCGACGGCATGGTGATCGCGACCGCGACTGGCTCGACTGCCTATGCCCTCTCGTGCGGGGGCCCCATCGTCGAACCGGATCTGGACGTGTGGGTGATGGCCCCCATCTGTCCGCACACCTTGAGCGATCGGCCGATCGTGGTGCGCGCGGGCAGCAAAATCCAGCTGCGCATGTCGGACCGCTTCGAGTCGCGCGCCCAAGTCAACTGTGACGGCAGGGCCTTCGGCGATCTGGAGCAGGGCGATAATCTGTATGTCGAAGGCTCCGACGCACAAATCACACTGCTGCATCCACCCGGTTATGATTACTACCGGCTGCTGCGCTCGAAGCTGCATTGGGGCCGCGGTGCCTACGGGCGGCAAGACGACAAACGCGAAGGCGGCTGAGCCCATGCTGACCCATCTGCAGCTGCGGGATTTCGTTCTAGTCGATCAGGCAGAACTCGAACTTGAGGCCGGTCTGACCGCGCTCACCGGGGAAACCGGCGCCGGCAAATCCATCCTGGTCGACGCCCTGCTGCTCGTCGGTGGCGGCCGCGCCGGCGGCGACGTCGTGCGCCAGGGCGCGGAACGCGCCGAAGTGACCGCGAGTTTCACCGCGCTTCCCGCCGCAGTGCAAACTTGGCTCGAAGCGCAGGCGATCGAGCACGACGGTGAACTTGTGGTGCGGCGGGTGATTGGCGCGGACGGGCGTTCGCGCGCCTACGTGAATGGCCAGGTGGTGCCGCTGCAGGCGCTCAAGGAACTCGCGGAGTTCCTCATCGAAATCCACGGCCAGCAGGAATTCCAGCGCCTGGTGAATCGCGGCACGCAGCGCGAAATGCTGGATGAACATTTAGCCGATGCGGCGCTGCTCACGGCCATCGGAGTACTGTACGAGCGCTACCGCACCTGTCGCCGCGAGTACGAGTCTTTGCAGGCCGCGGCGGAAAATCGCGACGCGCGGCTCGAGTTGCTGCGTTATCAGCTCGCCGAGCTCGAGGCCGAGGTCACGACCGCCGCCGACATCGAAGAACTGTTGGCGGACCGCAAACGCATCGCCGGCCGCGGGCGCCTTGGCCTCGCGGCTCAAACCGCGTTGAGCGCCGCCTTTGAGTCGGATGGCAACAGCGCTCATGCCCTGTTGGCCAAGGCGCACGCCGCGTTGCGCAATGTCGAGGCGGCCGACCCGCAGCTGGCGCCCGCGGCGGCGCTGCTCGCCGAGGCCATGATCAACACCCAGGAAGCGGCCGATGCATTGCGGCACTACTTCGATGCTCTCGATATCGATCCCAAGCGCCAGGAGGAGATCGAGCGCCACGCCGCAGCGCTCGAGGCCCTGGCCCGCAAGCACCGCTTGACCGTACTGGAGCTTCCGGAGCAGCTGTTGCGCACCGCGACGGAACTGCGGGCGCTCGATAACGTGCAGCTGAGCCTCGGCAAGCTCGAACTCGAAATGGCCGCGCTCACGCAACAGTATCGCGCCGCTGCACAGCGCGTGACCGAGGCGCGCGGGAAGGCCGCTGAGCAGCTTGGCCGCCGCATTACCCAATTGATGCAGGCTTTAGGAATGGCGGGCGGGCGGTTTGCAGTCGCGGTCACGCAGAGCGATGGAGAGTTCAGCGCCAAGGGCAGCGACGACATTGAATTCCTGGTGAGTGCCAACCCCGGACAAGCACTCAAGAGCCTGGCCAAGGTCGCCTCCGGCGGCGAGCTATCGCGCATCAGCCTTGCAGTTCAGGTCGCCGCGGCCGCCAAAACCTCGGCCCTGTGCATGGTGTTCGACGAGGTGGATGCCGGTATCGGCGGTGCGGTCGCGGAAATAGTCGGTCGGCAATTGCGCGAACTGGGCGAGCGCGCCCAGGTGCTGTGCGTAACCCATCTCGCGCAAGTGGCATCTCAGGCGCACAGCCAGTTTAGAGTCACCAAGCTCACTGACGGCAAGATTACCCGCACGGCGGTGAAAAGCTTGGGGGCCCCCGAACGCGTCGATGAAATTGCGCGGATGCTGGGCGGCATCGACATTACCGAACAGGCGCGCGCGCATGCGCGCGAGATGCTGGAGCGCGCAACGCCGCCGGCCGGCGTGAAGAAAAGGCGCGCACCGGCCGCGCGACGCTGAGCTTCAGTCCGGTACCGTTTGTTCGACGTTTTGAGTCCAGGAGGTGCTTACCACGTCGGGCAAACGGTACCGGGTAGGCGAGCGGCTACTTGCCGGCGCGCTTTTGATTAGGGCAATTGGACTTGCGGCAATGCCCATACAGAATCAAGGCGTGATCGCTGATCTCGAACCCAAGGCGCTTCGCCACCGCGTGCTGCCGCTCTTCGATACCGCCATCCATGAACTCTTCGACGCGGCCGCAGTCAACACACACGATGTGATCGTGGTGTCCGCCCTGATTCAGCTCGAACACCGCCATTCCGCCCTCGAAGTGGTGTCGCGTGACGAGACCGGCCGCCTCGAACTGGGTGAGTACGCGGTACACAGTGGCGAGGCCGATGTCTTCGTTGGACACCAGCAGCTTCTTGTAGATGTCCTCAGCGCTCATGTGGCGTGCCGAACCATCCGCCAGAATGTCGAGGATTTTCAGTCGCGGCAACGTAACTTTGAGGCCCGCATTGCGCAGGTCATTACTTTCGCTGGTCGAATCGGATTTCAGGCGCTGCGGC
>JBDUBO010000037.1:0-36020 GCA_040004115.1 Gammaproteobacteria bacterium
CGTATCTCGCCGCGCCTTTCATCACGCATGGCCCCATCGATGGGCCGTACAGCGGCATCGTGAATGCGAGCTTCGAAGACAACCTCTGGAGCAATGCGAATGTCAAACCGATCGCGCCGGCCATACTGACGTTCTCATACATCGACGTCTACGATCCCGCGACGGGAGCACCGGACCCAGGCCTGATTCTCCACTACACGTACATGTGGAACTCGCGTCTGAACATCCAGGACGACGACGGGCTCTTCAGTCTGCCGGGAGTGATTCGCGACGACCTGCGGCCCTTTGATCCTCTCGACGGCACTGCGCTGCAGAACCGGACGCGCATTACACGCTAGCCCTCCGCTGTCGCCCTCGTCATTGGGAGCACTAAACATGAAATGCGCAAATCGTCACATCGCTCGAGCTATCTTTCCTGCGGTAGCGCTGATCGCGCTGACTGCGTGCGGTGGGGGCAGTACTCCCATGCCGACGTCGCCGACGTATACCATCGGCGGTACGGTCTCTGGCATTGAGGCCGGCCAGTCGGTCCAGCTACAGAACAACGGCAGAGACGATCTCACGGTCAGCGCCAACGGCGCATTCACCTTCGCCACCAGGGTAACGAGCGGTGGCGCCTATGCCGTAACCGTGTCTTCCCTGGCGGGGAGGACGTGTACGGTCGCGGGCGGCTCGGGCACGGCTTCCACCAACGTAACCAGAGTAGCTGTAGTTTGCGTCACCAATCCCCCTCCATCCGACGGCTTTACGGTCGGCGGGACCGTATCGGGCCTCGTCGGTCAGGGTCTTACGCTCACGATCTTTAACCATGTGTCGGATCCCTATAGCGGGAGGACCATTCCTGTCGAAGTGCTGGAAATCAGAGGGAACGGAGATTTCATCTTTTCAACACACCCAACTGCGGGGCCCCTGACCCTGGGACTAGGCGTCGGAAAGCAGCCCAATTCACCTAAGCAGCGGTGTGTGGTCACCGACCGATATCAGAATTTTACTATCACCGCCAACGTCACGGTGAGCGTCGTGTGCGGAGAATTCTTGTATGTGACGAATGCGGCGGACAACACAATCTCGGCGTTTTCCATCGATCCGGGCACAGGAGCAATCGCTTCGGCCGGCCCGCCGGTAACCGCTGGATCAGCGCCTCGCGCGATAGCCGGTTCGAGTGACAGGAAATATCTATACATCGGAAATAGCGGCAGCAATGACGTATCGGCATTTTCGATCGATCCCAAGAGCGGAACGCTGACAATGGTTCCCGGATCGCCGTTTATCGCCGGCACGAATCCCCGAGCCGTCTCGCTCTTTGAATCCACTCTGGTCGTGGCGAATACCGGCTCTAACGACCTGTCTGCGTACCTCGTTGATCGAGATACCGGAGTTCCTACCCCCTCGTCACCCGCCTCTTACCCAACGGGCGCCGGTCCTTCGGCGCTGCTCGTTTTAGCAGCCCCTCACTCGGGTGTACTTATCACAGGTGGCTTAAATGATATCTCCGAGTTCTACATCGGGGGCGGACTACAGCAGGCAGCAGGGCCCTATCCCTCGGGCGGCGGCGGCGGCGTCAGTTCTCTGGCAATCAGCAACGCCGGCGGACTATTCCTGTACGCCGCCAACGCCACTGGCGCCGCCGCGACCATTTCTGGTTTCAGTTCCTACGAGCCGGGTGGCGCTGCTGGATTAACCCCCCTCCCCGGCTTTCCCTATGCAGTGCCCTCGTGCAGTTACATCGTCGCCGACCAGACCGGCGCTTACCTATACGCGACCGCCGGGACGAACCTGCTCGGTTACAGCATCGATGCACAAACCGGAGCCCTGAGCCCGCTCCCCGGATTTCCGGTTGCCGTTGGCGCCACCGCGGATTCCGTGAGCATCGATCCAACGAACCAGTTTCTCTATGTGAGGAATGGCAGCGTTGGAACAATCACCGGCTTCGAGCTCAACGGTGCAACGGGCGCACTTAGCCCCATGCCCGGCTCGCCGTTCGCCGTGAGTAAGACAGCGGACTTCATCGCGACGTTCTAATCTTGAGGAAGGGGTCCTTATGGCACCGGCCGCATCGCAGGGCAACTTGCTCGTTCACAAACGGCTATCGCTAGTCTTCTGCCTCATCCGCGACCTCGCCCAATGCTGCAGGAGCACTCAAGAAGCCGTACCCTGAATCAAAATCGAAACCCTTGCTGTTGGGAATTGGGAAAGGACCGATGGTTCTGCCCGCTCTGAAGCGGATGTCTTGCGTACTATCGCGCAACATGCGGTATATCGTATCGGGCGCCATTGGATCGCCGTGCATGCGCCGACGCTCGTCGATCATGAGCGCCGCAACGGCGGCGACATGCGGTGCAGCCGCCGAAGTGCCAAAGAAATTGGGAAACGCATCCGGCTCGGTGCTGCCCGGCACCTGCGCGGTTAAAAGAGAGAAGAAAAACGTCGTATTGCCGCCATCCGGGCCAGTAAGACCCGGCTTGCGCCGTATTTGAGGCCGCGTAAGTCTATGGCCGCGGGTGTCGAATAGGATCGGAACTCCTCCCGCTGAGGAATACACGGCTAAGCAGGCTGTGTCGCATTCCGGATGAAATGGCGCGCCCCAGGCTCCGGTATTGTACCAAGCAGCCGCCCCGACCGACTCGGCCCCGGCTGCGTTGGAATGACCATAGTCCGTCGGGCTTTGGGTGTCGTATTCATCGATATTCATCGTACCAAGCCCAAGATCGAAGTAAACGTACTTCAAAATTCCCGGCGCGGGGCCCTTGAACAGTTCGATGCTGATTTGCACGTCGATAGATGCTCCGGTCGTGTTAGAGATCACGGCCTCCTCGAGCGCATCGCCGCCGATGTTGTTGGAAATCCCCGAAAACTGACACACCGCCGGCTGCAAATTGTTATCGCAATCCGGAATAAGCTCACCATTCATATCATAAAAAATAAGGTCCACATCGGACATCGATCCCGCGCCCCCTACGGACCGAAACGGCTGATCCCAATTTAGTACCAGGAGCTCGAGACCTTGGTCGGTAACGGTGATCTTCTGCAAACCCTGCGCTTTACCGGTGGTTGCGAAATTATGGCGCTCCCCACTCAATCCGTCGCTATGGGAATGCCGGAATGGGGCCTCATAGGACTGCCGTGCTTCGTTGCCGGCAGAGGAGAAATACGCAACGCCGTGCTTTTTGACCATATCGACCGCTTGCGCGACGATCCCATCTTGAAACATCGGCTCATCGTAATATAGGACGTCATCGACGATGACCGTCGCCCCCACCTTCATGAGATCGATGATGCCCTGCGCAAAATCCGGTTCGCTGTTGTTGGCCGTGTGAAAGGCGAGCGAGCTTCCCGGCGCCTCGTCGTGAAGAATCTGCATGATCGCGCGTCCTTCATCATTCGTTTGCGCACAGGTGTTGTCGTTCAAGATCTGAACGTCATGGGGCAGGTCACCGTTGACAATGTCCTCGTACGGCGAAGTGAACATTTGTCCCGGAAAAATCGGTCCCGTTAAGCAGCCGTAGCTGTCAGAAAGCACACCGATGCGCACGCCCGAGCCGTCGACCTTATATCGCTGACGCGCGAAATCCGCGTGCATGGCACGATCGCCCTGCGTAGTGACAAGTCCGGCGTGAGTGCGCGAGAACGCCGGCCGCACCGATTGCACGCCGGACAGCGCGGTAATGCTGTTCAACGCAGATGTGGCGATTCGGCCGGAAACCATACCCCCCATCGCCACGGCGTCCTGCATGCCCAAAGACTCAAGTTCCGTCTTAAGCGCTGCGCTATCAGAGGCCGCAACGACATTGATCGAGACGTATCCCTCCTCCGCTCGAAGGCCGGGAATCTGCCTGGACGGACGCGCCTGCGCGCGCGGCGTCGAAGAAGAACCGCTTGCTAAGGCACGCAAGGTCGAATCGAGCTTGCCCTTGTCCGCCGCTGCGGCGCTCATGACAAGGCCGGCGGCCACACACACTGAACCAATGATGCGATGCATTGTCATTTTTCTTACCTCCGGAAACTGATTGTCAATGCCGCCATAATTAGAATTTTGCCGTGAACGCGAGATACAGCTGACGGCCGAGCACGTCGTAGGTCGCAAACGTATTCGCCTGGCCTCCGGCCTGAAGCGACGGGTTCGTGACTATCGGCGGATCCTTGTCAAATAGGTTGTTGATGCCTCCCCGCAGGTCGAAGCCCTTCGAGACGTGCCATACCCCACTGAAGTCGAGATAGCTCACGTTGGGGAGCAGCGTTTGAGCATAGTCCCAGCCGCCGCTGTACGTAGCGCCGCGGAGCAGCGGGTTCGGGTCGTTGTTGTCTTGACCAACCTTTCCGATGAAGCGCCAGATAAGCGACGCGTCTACGTTCCACGGCATCTGCCACGTTGTGCGCAGATTGTGCCGCCACCGCGAGTTGACGGATTGGCACGATGACCCATACAGACCGGCGCAGTCGTAAGAACCGAGTCCCGCGAGCGGCGTCGTGCTGGCATGGAGCAGGAAGCTCCCGTTTAGCAGCCACAGCAGTGATCCCGCAGCATTGAGGTTCAGCTTGTAGGCGGTCTGTAGGTCAATGCCGCTGTTAAGCGAACTGGCGATGTTATGGTTTGTCTGCAAGAGGTAGCCGCCGCCTGCTACGGTGGCTCCCTGCAACGAAAAATCGGTCGAGGTGCGCACGATTTGCGAGCAGTAGGTCGGGTTGGCGTTCTGGAGACAATTGTTCAACAGCACGGTCGCAGGGTAAGTACCGAGCCCATCTTCGATTCGGATCTGCCAGAAGTCGACGCTTCCCGACAGGCCGGGCACCGCGGTCGGCGAGAACAGGAAGCCGAACGAGTATGACTTGGCCTTCTCCGGCTGCAGCGCGGGATTGCCGCCCTGCACCTGGCCAAGCTGACCAGAGATGGCCTGCGGAATGATATCGGTCGTGGTGCCATTGCCATAGGCCGCCGTGAACGCCGCGCGCTGGGCCGCAGCGACGGTATTCAGACACTGTTGCAAAGTCGCGGTTGCAGGGGCCGCGCACGGGTCGTTGCCGAACCCGGCCAGGCCGATATTCGGCGCGTCGAACAGTTCGCTGACACTGGGCGCGCGGATCGCCCTGTTAAACGAGCCGCGGAAACGGATGTCCTCGATCGGGGACCATTGCAAGTCAAACTTGTAGGTATTGACGCCGCCGCTCACCGAATAGTTTGAATGGCGGAACCCGGTCCCGAAAACCAAGTCTTTGGCGAAAGGCAGATCCTGCGCCAGGGGTACTCGCAGCTCGGCGAACTCCTCACTGACGCCGATGCTGTTGTCGAGGGGCTCCTCCGTGCCGCCTGCACCTGACAACTGGCCGCTGTTCGTCGCGTCGTCTGGATGGAACTGTACGGTCTCCTTGCGATGCTCAAAACCGAAGTTGATGCCGACGCCGTCGCGAGCGGTCGGCAGCTTGACACCGTATTTTCCCAGTTCGCCGGTTATATCCGCATGGAGCGTGCGCAGGCTATTATCGCCCGATGACGTTCCAAGCAGGTACAGATAATTTAGCGCGTCCTTGGTGACGCCGCCGTCGGAGAAGATGTTCCACGGCACGCACGGCGCCCCGACCAGGCAGCGCGCGTTGGCCGTTGTACCGGTGACGAGCAGCGCGTTATCAATCTTCGCGTAGCTTAGGTAGTTATTGTTCGCCCCACGGAAATTGACGTAATAGAATTGTCCGTAGGCGTCATAGCTCCAGGCATCCAGGAAATTGCCTTTCATTCCGACCACCGCACGGTAATTGGTATGTTCGTAGTCGGTCGAACGCGGACCGCCCTCCACATTGCGCCGCCCGAGCGTTAAAGCGACCTGATTAGCCGCGAGCGATTGATCCCCCGAGATCTGCGCCGGTGTGCAGCCGAGGATGCCCACCTGCTGGGCGCTCAGGAACGGGTTGCCGCAATTGACGAAGTAGGGGCCTCCGGTGTTCGGATTACCCGACGTAAAGGCCGCAGCAGGTGCGACCACCTGGTGCGTCTGGTCGTCCATGAAGCTGAACTCCATGTACGGCTTCGCGTAGTCCGCCAGGTCATCGTGGGCCATGAATCCGGCAAGATAGCGATCGTCCTCGCGCTGCATGTAGATGAAGGGTTGGCTGTTAAACAGAGCGGGCGGGTTCGTGGGTACGGTACCCCAAGGGACGAAGCTGGTTCCGAAAACAGCGTACCGCGTGTTCGCGTTCGGACCGCTCAGCGGAGTGAAGCGGTTCGAATTACTCGAGCCGAAGCACTTGCTTCCCGTCACGTTTCCGTTGGCGTCGGTGACCTCGGTGAGCTGACATTGGCCGAAGTCGCGATCCGCGCTCGCCACCGGATCGTAATGCTGGTAAGTAAGATAGCCGGTGATGTTGCCTGCGCCGTCGGCGAAGTTGGTCCCTGCGACGATATCGAAGGTCTTGCTCTTACCGTCCAACTTATTGCCGCTTAAGGGTGTGTAGCCGGCGGTCCTCAGCAGAGGTCCAACGAAACCATTTCTATTGTTGTGCAAGTTCTCGCCGAACTGGCCATCCACTTGCACTCCCTGGAAATTCTTCTTCATGATGAAGTTCACGACGCCGGCGATGGCGTCGGAACCGTATGTCGAAGACGCGCCGCCGGTCAAAACTTCGACCCGCTCAATGAGCGAAGCGGGAATCTGATCGAGATCGGGCGCCGGAGAGGCGATCGTAGTTTGCGGAGAGCCCTGACCCAGTCGGCGTCCATCGACCAACACCAAGGTGCGGTTGGGGCCCAGTCCGCGAAGATCGGCAGTCGTCAGGCCTCCCGCCGTCGAAAGTCCCGACGTACGGTTGCTGAAGTCCTGCCCTAAGTCGTTATTGAGGAGCTGTGGCAACTGATAGAGGATGTCGCTGATGTCGGTCTTGCCGCTCAGTTGGATGTCGGCCGCGGTAATCGCCTGAATCGGGCTCGAGCTGACCGCGTTGGGGGCCGCGATGCGCGAACCAGTGACGATGATCTCTTGCAAAGGTTCGGCCGCGGTTGTTGCGGCTACCTGCGCGACGGCCGGCACACTGATCGCCGCAAAGGCGGCGGTAAGAAGCACGCGCTTCTTCCAGGCAAGCATAGTTTGATACATGAAAAATTCTCCCTTCGTGATACCCAGATGCGCGCCGTTACGCCGTCACTGCCGGCCTCTGCCTGCAGATTGCATCCCCTACCAAGCGTCGCCGCGCCTATGGAGGCGAAGATAAACTCCGTCGGAACGAAGGGAACCATTAGGTGTCAATTGGTCATATAGCGTGACGAAGTAGCCCAAGACTGGGACGGATGGGCGTGACCGACCGAATGGCCTTCGGCCTGTGCATCGAAGCCGAACAATTCTCGCGCCATCATCGACGAGCGCGAAATCGCCGCAATTTATGGACCGAAAGTTAACGATACAGCTTCTCATATCGCGAACCGAGCAATTGCTCCCGGCAATAGACAGGTTTATCCCAAACAGAACCCATTTGCTCGAAGCGCTGTTAGCTTCGGTGCATGAGATTGGCTGATCGCGTTGCTCAGTGCCGCACACCGTTCGTCGTGCAGAGCGCCGAAAACAATGGTTTGACGCGCTTGAAAGGCGCTGCTGACTTCGCTAAAGAGGTTGTGCAATGCCCGACTAGATATGTACTGGACGACGAGTTGACCCGCCTTTGCGCTGCCCTTGCCTATTCGAAGGGCGCGCGCAACCTTGAGTGCGCCGACCTCTTGCATGTGCCGATGGAGCGTGTGTGGATCGAGTGGTGTGAGGCGACCTGGCAATCAGAACTACAAGCCTACGGTTTTAAACTCGAATCTAGTCATGGCAGATCGGACCGCCGCGGCGCCTTGATTCAGTCATCGAGCAGCGGGCGCCGCGGCTGGATTAGGACGTTCTGGACTACCGGTGAAACGGATCTGGATGTTCTTTCGAGCAGCATGGAAGCCTACTTTGATCTGGACACCGAGGAAGGTGGGGAACCCACGCCGCCCAATGAGCAGAATGCGAGGATGCTGTGCGTGACTGACGTAGCCAACGGAGACACTGATATATTGCGCCGTTGCTTCCGCTTTCGGTTTGAGCAAACCTGGGCGGATTATTACAGACGTGCAGCGCTGCCGCTCGAGCGCGCCGCAGCCATCACCCGCCATTCGCTTGGGACCATCGCCGCCGAAATTCCCGTGCTGTTGGCGTTCCTGCTGCTCTTATCCACTCGCAACGGACTACCGCAGCGGACTCAGTCGCTTGAGCGGCTCAATCGCTCACGGACACGAGCGGGAAAGGCGCCCCTGCTTGACCATATCGAGGTACTTTGCCCCGTCTTTAGCAAGTACGGCTCGCCGAGTAGCGACGGATCGCTGCCGGGCAGACGTCGGCCGAGGCTTCATCAAGTACGCGGACACCTCGTGCGTCGCGGAAGCCAATTATTTTGGCGGGTTCCTCACCTTCGCGGCAACGCTCGGTCGGGAGCCCTCCGTACTCGGACAGTCACGTGGACAATCGAGCAACCGAGTTCCCGCGAGTAACCAGCGAGGATCAGTGAGCTGGTCGTTACTTAGACTTCAAATACCGAGGTATCGCAATACATGCTCTCGATAGCCGGCCGTGCACGTAATGGACTTACCGCCGCGCAAACGTACGTTGATCCGTCCGCGGAAATTGCGCTCAAAGCTCACGATGTCCGCGGCGCGGATGATGGTGGATCGGCTGACGCGGATGAAATCCGTACCATCGATGACTTGCTCGACTTCGTTGATCGACTTGCGAACTCGCAGCCGGCGCCCGCTTACACAAAAGCATACGTAGTTGCGCTCTGCTTCTATCAAGGTCACATCCCGAAGATCCACTACGACGTGTTCATCTCCGTCTTTCGCCACGAAGCGTACCGGTTGGGACGATGGGGCGGCACGGGAACCGGCGGCGATACGCTCGGACAAGGTGGCAACCGCGGCAAACAGGGTTTGAATATCGATCGAGACCGTGGACTGAAATAAGCGGTCGACCGTCTTTCGGACGCGTGCGGGGTCCAGTGGTTTGAGCAGATAGTCAATCGCACTGTTGTCAAAGGCACGCGCCGCGTATTGACCGAATGCCGTGACAAATACGATTTTTGGCAGGGGGAGAGGGAATTGAGACAGCACGTTGAACGAGTTGTGTTTTCCCAATCGGATATCCAGAAAGACCACGTCCGGTTTGCATTCCTCGATAAGGCTCACCGCGCCAGGAGCCGACTCGGCTTCACCGATGATCCGGATGGCCGGATGCTCGGCAAGCAGCTCGCGTAAGAACAAGCGTGCAGGCAATTCATCGTCGATGATGACGGCAGTCAGCGAAGGCGTGCAGGCGGTGGTGGCGGACACGGCGAGGTTCACGGGGTGCCGTTCGAAGCTGGCGCGAGTCTCGCGTCCGTACGACCCAATTGCGCAGGTATCACGCGCGGAATCTCGAGCCTGAGGCAAGCGGTATTGCCCACGCACGGCATCCACTCGAGCGCGAAGTCATGGCCGTAGGACAGTTGAAGGCGTTCCCATGTGTTGCGAAGTCCGATTCCGGACGATTCCGCAGGGGGTAAAAGGACAGTTGCGGGTGAGCAGGTATTGGAGATCGTGACTTGGATTCGGTCTGAAGTCAGCTCGCTGCCGCTTACACGGACTATAACCGCAGACGCAGCGCAGTTCACGCCATGCAGTGCAGCATTTTCGACCAAGGGTTGCAGCAACAGCGGTGGTATGGCCGCATCACGGCAGTTCTCCGGGAGTGTCACTTCAATGGAGAGCCTATCTGGAAATCGAAGCTGATATAGCGCCAAATATTTCGCGGCGACGGCAAATTCATCGTCTAGCTTCGACTCAGCGACGTCGTCGCGAAGCGTCAGCCGCAACAACTCCCCGAGACTGCTGAGCATTTCAATCGCGATCATCGGAGCGGAGCGTACGCTGCCGGCGATGGCATTAAGCGTGTTGTACAATGAGTGTGGGTCGAGTTGCCTTCGCAAAGACATGCCGCGACTTCGTTCCGCGTCGAGAGCGAGCTCAGCTCTAGCGATTGCCTCCAAATGATAGCGACGCGAATTAACCACTCCCGCCGCAAGAAGAAGTCCAACGCAATACAGAGAAGCCAGCTCGATCGACGCCCCCAAAGCTGCCCATGGATCCATCCAAAACGCGAGTAGGCTTTGCGTTACGCCCGATTCGTGCGCTTTCGTCATGAGGTACCAATTGACCACGAGATATGCCAACTTCGCCATGATCAACACAAACAGAAAGATCAGAAAGTGTATTGCGACCGCAACGCGCCGGCGGAATGCTGGAAGCCCCACCGCATAGGCCGCGCCGTACGCCATGAGGAGTGCGGGCGCAAAGGCTGCATGGACGAATGCAAAAGCCTCCGGGGAAGTAGCTTCTGCCATCGGGGCCGACCTGTACCAGAGCGCGCGGATGAACACACGAGTCAAGGTCGTATAGATCCAAAATGCGATCAGGGAATATGCATAGACCACCACTTCGCCGTGCGACACGAGCCATCCATTTCCAGCGGCCTGTAAACGCCGAGGCATTGCTCGATCTCCCATACAAATCTATTTGGACGATAGTTATTGAATGAAATGTAG
The DNA here is from genome assembly GCA_040004115.1 of Gammaproteobacteria bacterium. Lineage (GTDB taxonomy): Bacteria > Pseudomonadota > Gammaproteobacteria > Steroidobacterales > Steroidobacteraceae > Bog-1198. The sequence goes on from JBDUBO010000037.1 coordinate 10,579, forward strand.
GTGCAACCGTCGTGCTTGGCAAGGAAGCGCCGCCGAAGAACTCGACTTCTTGCCGCGAAAGACTGTTCGTCCCGGAAAACGACCTATTCGTCCCGGGTGCTTGCGCACCATAACTTTGCGCGCTTACAAACTCGACCCAGGAAGCATGTCGCTTTGCGGCTCGCGGACGACGCGCAAGGAACCGTAAGCAAGATATGACGCAGCCGGGAAAGAGAGAAGCAATCCCAGGCCGACGCTGATATGCCGTGCAGCCACCGCGCTCGCTCGACCGGCGAGTGCATTCCCCAACTTGGCCAGAGCGACCCCCACTGCACCCGCATCGGAGGCCGCCACGAAGGTATCGGCCGTGGCCGCTCGGTAGAATAGCGCGCCGCAAATGAGCATCAGTGCCAGCGGTGCACAAGGTCCCCATTGGGCAGCACGCCGGGACGAATAGCGCGGTGCAACGGTTGCCGCGATGGCGGCGATACACAGAATGCCGAAGGGAATCGTCCAGGCATCGCCTCGATTGACGCCTATCGCGAGACGAGCCGGCCGCGCGATCACCGAAGCGAGATCGAAAAAATGAAAGTGCAACTGCAGAGCACCAACGGTCGTGAAAAAGGTATCACAAGGAACCCAGCCGATAATAAGCGCGGCAAATGCAGCCCAAAATGGCCAAGCGGGCTCATCATTTGGTGCTGGAAACATCAATTCCTCCTGCGCGCGGATCCGCAGAGGCGTCGCGCTCAGGCTCCAGTGGCCGCCTCCATTCCTTTTCTCTGTACCAGTTGTAGAACCGAAGAAGCGCCCCCGCCGTCACGATCGCGATCGCGGTGCCAGTGAAGAAGGGCGCCAGCCTGACGATCATTGGCCTTTTCACTACGTGCAAAGCGATAAACGCCTTGTGCCAACCATGTCCCATTGCTCTCTGCGCGAGGTAGCCGACTATCACCGAAACAGCACTCACAACTCCGGCGACGGCACCGACCGACGGATCAAGCCGTCGCGGGTGAAGTATTCGTACCCAATTCTTGCCTAGTTCGTACATACGTGCCGTGAAGAAGGTTACTGCTGTGCGGTCGGAGGAATCGACTGGCCGACGAATAACTTGCGATTTTCCGTTACTTTGACGATGTAGTGGCGAGTTTCCTCGTACGGAAGGTCGGACCGTAGCCGTTCGAACAGCGCGGCCGGCTCAATCTGATTGATGTTGTTCAGCGCTTCTGTCTTTTTGGCAGCAAACGTTTTGATTACGTTTCTTGGACCGGTGTTGTAGGCGGCAATGACGCAATAGTCACGCGAATTCTGGTTTTCGACCGCGTTAAATTCCGTCTCGCTCAACACGCTCAGATAAGCGGCGCCGAGTTCAATATTGTGCTCGGGATCGAACAGATATTCCGGGGTCGGCGTTTCATCTATGCCCTGGGTGCGCTTGAACGCCGCTCGCCCGGCGCTGGTGGGAACGAGCTGCATAAGCCCGTACGCAGGCGCGCTGCTTACAGCAAACGGGTTGAAATTGCTCTCCGTACGCATGATGGCGAGCACCAGACTTGGGCTCACACGGTACTGATTGGCGTACTTTTCTGCAGTGGCCCGATAATGCTCCGCGCCCTTTGCTTCGTAGTTCTTGACCATGGCAATGCGAACGAACAATGCCGTCTTGGCACCTTCGTCGCCAGTTACAGGGTGCGTTTGTGTTTTTTTCGCGATGAGATAGTCAGCGAAGGCCTCTACTTGCGCGCGCGTGCGCATCGGGTTTCCTTTGTTATCGTGGATGAGCCCGTAAAGATATGGCTTACGTCCCGGCTCCAGCGACACCTCCTTGTCGCTGAATAAATCCACCGCCGCAGGATCGTTGCTGGTCAACAGCGCGCTCACGATGGCAGCCTTAAGGGCGCCCTTCGGATCCTTCTCATCGAGCGTCTCGACCGTGAGGGAACCATGATCGAAGTCCGTCACCACCCGGCTTTTATAGCCTCGCGAGTACTTGACGTACACCGTCCTTTCGGCCACTTTGACGTCATTCTGGCCCCAGCGCTTCTGCACGTTATTGCGCAATTGTGCATACGCTTCCAACGCCTTGCGACGCAGGACGGAGAGGTTCTGCTCCACGTCTTTTGTGTCGGATGCGAGCGCAGGCTTCAAACCCGAGGTGTCCAATGATTGACCGGCGACGACCCGCTTAACGTTGCTACCGACGATTTTGGAGGTTGCACAGCTCGCGATGCAGAAGACCAGCACCGCAGCACCGGCAATTTTTGTCATGGAGCGGAATCGCATTGTTTTCCTGTCCCGTAAACCACGACGAGAAGACGAATATGCATGAGCCGAATGCTCGCGGCAAGCCCTATCGCCACTCGCCGCAGGGCAAAACACAAGCATTATGTTGCGCGTGTAACTGCGCGTTGTAGAGGATTGAACTTATTGCCGGCTGAATGTCATACGGCGTCACCTACGATAAGACATTTAAGCAAATCGGCCCATAACGACACCAAATATCCTGCTCTTTCTGCTGCTCACCGGTCGGACCGTCGTGCGGCGCCGGTGAAGCCATGAATATAGCGAACTGCCAGAATGGCATCGCGCCGCATTTTTTTCGTCGCTCGCCTAGTCGGCTCTGAAGCGGGTCACTTTCTCAATGTATAGCGGGCCGCGATCTTCTTCACCCAACCACTGCACCAGCCGGCCCCCGCGACGCTCTTTCCTGGAAAAATTCTGCAGGCCGCCATGGCATCGTCTGGTTTGCCTTCCTACAGCGAACAATTCCCGCAGGTCGCATCGAACTTCAGCGATTTTGTGGTGTAGTCGCGCCCGATGCCCCGCCGGGTCGCTCGGATCCAGGGGTGGCAATGGGACGTCGGCAGCGCTTGCGGCGAACACTACTGCTATAGGGACCAGGGCACCCAATACCGGACTTGCCGCGATCGCGTGGCGCGAAATTGATGCAGCGAAGACCGAGCTTTGACCGCTGCCTGCGGAAAAGGCGTTGATTGTCCTTTTCGATGACGAGCATTAGCGCCTACGGCCTACAAGGTCCTTCGCTGCCCTAGGGTACGTTGGCTTGGTTCGTAACCATGGAGATATCTATGTCCAGTCAACCGAATGATCAATCTACGGTGCAAAGCCCCGGCAGCTCTCAGGAGTCTGATGATTTCAATAAGACGGGCGTCCAAACGCATGCCGCACCGCCAGCGAAAGTTGCCCCCACGAATCCGCCGAAGCCGATGCCGAATCCGATTTGAGCTACAGGGCCTTCAACAGTGCAGTTTGATGTTTCGACGGCTGGCGGTGGCGCCAGCTTTCCACGCTTGTGCAATAGGCCGGGCTTGCCCTAATTTGTCTGGGAGGACTGCGCTGCATTGAGCGCGTCCGAAAAAAGCTGCCGTCACATGAATCGCTGCCGAGCCGCTTGCATTTTTTTATCGTCCGGGCATGCGAGACGCTGCTCAGTGCCAATACAGCCACTTCTCGTTGGCTCGCACTAAGTTTATCCTGCTGGACCTCGCCTAACGCTCTGGAGTAAAGATGCGGATTGCTATCGCCCTCGTTCTGTGCGCGACGCCTGGCCTTGGGCTGGCAGACGCGACGCCCAAGCAGCCTCCCGACTGGATTACGATCAGCAACGGCTATACGAAGACCCTGCTCGATGTGCAGCTCAATCATTCGCCGGAAACGGGCTCCCAACAGGGTATCGCTAAATTCGACCCACTGATTTCCAAGCCCACGTTGGCGGACGAGAAAGTTGAACGCCAGGAATTGGAAGCGGCCCTGGCAAAGCTGAAAACCGCTCGCGCCAAGGAAACGGACAAGAAAGTCTTGCAAGATCTCGACATCCTGCAGACCGCGTTTGAACTGCAATTCCGCACTCAAGACTACGATTGGAAGCATGAAGTGCCGTATTTGAACGCCAGCTCCATTATATTCGGCGGACTGCGGGGACTGCTCGACGAACAAGTCTCCGTCGAACGGTGGCCGGCGGCAATCGCGCGTTTGAATAAGTACGCCGGCGTTGAAAATGGCTATAAGCCATTCACGGAGTTGTTGCAGCAATACACTTCCGAGCAAATGGCCAAGCCTAGTGCACTGTTCCCCTCCAAGGCTGAAATCGAAACGGAGCTCGGGCGAAACTCCAATTACTTAAGCGGCATCTCCGATCTGTTCACCCAGCACAAATTGACCGGTTGGGAGACTTCTTTTCAGACACTTAAGGCACAGCTGACGGCCTACGACCAGTGGGTGCGCACGAACCTCCTGCCGAAGGCCCGCAGCGACTTCCGCTTACCGCCCGAAAAGTATGCGCTGGCTTTCGAAGGTTATGGCATCGACATTCCACCGGCGCAGGTCGCAGCGATGGCGCACATCGCCTTCACGCAATACCAAGCGGAGATGGCGCCGCTGGCGGCAGGGGTGGCCAAAGCCAATCACTTTGCCTCGAGCGACTATCGCTCGGTGATATCCGAACTTAAGAAGCAGCAGATCAGCGGCGAGGCCATCCTTCCGTTTTATGAGAAGCGCCTGAAGGAAATAGAAAAAATTGTGGTCACCAATAATCTGGTGACCTTGCCAGACCGCCCCGCCATCATTCGTCTGGCCACACCGGCGGAGACCGCGCAGCAACCCGCGCCACACATGGTCCCGCCAGCCTTCCTGCACAACACAGGACAGCGCGGCACCTTCGTGCTGCCGCTGAACATTCCATCAGCGACCGGCGGAAAGGCCGATAAGTACGACGACTTCACCTACGATGCCGTCGCTTGGACGTTGACCGCGCATGAAGCCCGTCCGGGTCATGAACTGCAATTCGATTCTATGGTTGAGCAAGGCGTGAGCCTGGCGCGTGCGATGTTCGCATTCAATTCCACCAACGCGGAAGGATGGGGCCTATACGCCGAATACATCATGCAGCCGTTTGAGCCTGCGGATGGCCAATTGCTGACCCTGCAATTGCGGTTGCTGCGCGCGGCGCGCGCCATCCTCGATCCCGAACTGCAAAGCGGCAAGGTGACGACCCAGCAGGCGTACGACATGCTCGAGAAGGATGTGATGCTGAGTCACGCTTTCGCCAAAGAGGAAGTCGAGCGCTTCACTTTCGTGGCGCCCGGCCAGGCGAACAGCTATTTCTATGGCTATACGCGCATCTTGTCATTGCGCAAGGAAACCGAAGCGGCCCTAGGCAAGACATTCGATCAGAAGAAGTTCCACGACTTTCTGCTGGGTCAAGGACTGTTGCCACCTAATCTGATGCGCAAAGCCGTGCTTGAGGACTTTATCCCAAGTTTTCGTCCTAATTGAATCTTCCGCTACCCGCTCATCCATGCAATCCAGGCCGTTTAGGCATTTTATTGGAGGTGCCGATTTGAAGTCACGTATTCGGTAGCGCGTAAAATACCGGCGCGAATCCGCCTCCGGGTGTGCGAAAATTCGTGGTCTGCCCTTGATACAGACGGGCGGCGATGAGTTGAATCTCACCGCGGTAGACATAGCAACGCAAATCGAATTTCAGCGGATCGGAGCCTTGTTGCGGATTCGCGCGCTTGGAAGGTTCCACGCGCGCTTGCGCAACGTAGCCTCCTTGGGCAATTTCCTGAAAAACACGCTTGGTAACCTTGTCACCCCGATAGGCGGCGCGACTACCAAAACCCGAGACGGGCTTGAAGAACCAACGGTTTCGGTCTGCCCAGAACTGCGGCGCCTCTTCCGCGGTCACTAATAAAGTTTGCGGGATGCCATTGAGCACTGTCTCAATGGCTGCGGGTGTCAATGAAAGTGACTCCAAAAACAGTCGATCCGTCAGTATGGTGAGATCTCGCTTGTCCGCGTAGAGTGAATAGACGCGAGGATTCGGCGTAACCACTGCGGCGCCACTTGCGTAGGCATCCCGCAATGACGCGTGATCGGATTGCCGCAAGCTGAAATCGGTCAAGCGGTTGTAGACGAGATCAATAGGCGCAGCGCCCCCATACAAACGTCCCTGCTGCAGCTTCAAGGCAGATGCATCCGCAATCATCGCTTGCAGCCCGGAACGCCGAAAAAGTTCTTGAAAAAGCCGGAATTCAAGCGAGAGATATTGAGAGTCTGGTTTATCGTCCACGATGGCAATTGTTTGCAGCGTGTCCGCGCCCCGCTGAGCACGCCAGTCGCTGCGAAACATATCAACCACGACCTCATCAAGCTTCGCGGGGTCTGCACACCCAACGGCCATCTGCTGCGCTTCCTTGCAACAGGACCGCGCAGCGCGAGCCAGTATTAAGTTCAGCGCCAGCCCCCCAGCGTTGGTATTAATCTCAATGAGTTTGGGTCCCGTCGGCGCTAAATGAAAATCATAGCCCATGCATACGCCGTGTGTCCCATGGTCGATTTGCGCAATGGTATCTGCGTTGGCCAGTGCTCTCGCCACATAGAGTGGCGTCGCGATGACCCGCTCGATCGAATCGATGATTGAGCGCAGATGCTCGACATCTTCCCGCGCAAGAAAAACCCCCGTGGCGGCAAATAGAGTCGAGTGCAGATCGATCGCCGCAGCCGGGTCTTGCGCAGAAAGCGCTGCTTGCAGCCCCTTGGCGAGTGCCGGTTGATCCACAATGACGCAACGACAGTCCTGATTAAATGCCGCAGCCAGCGACAATCCGCGCGCCGGTGTGCATGACGGGTGATCCACGCTCTGAACTCTCTCGATGTGGCGATGCCTTCGGTTGGATGTTACGCCCCGTTCATCGCAAACGAGCGGCTTGTAAATAATGCAATATTTGGACAGACCCATCGCTATTTCGCAGCCGCCGGAAAAGGCGGCGAGTGCTCCTTAGGTCACTCTTTGCGCGATGACGGGGAATTTTGAGCTCGGTGCGATACTTCTTTAGCGAGGGCAATGTTTTGCGAGTTAGGGGTGGCGTCCGCGCGGCATCGACACGGATGCGGGGTCGCTCCCATCGTCAGATGGACGTAGCGCCGCGCGCGATGCAGTAACTCCGCGTCGGTGGTTGAGCGCGTACCCCAGAGTCAACACGACAATCACGGTGAACTGCGCGAGGAGCGATTGCCAAGTCGGAAAGATACCGAGAATTTCAATGCGTGGCACGGGGGCGAGGGTGACCGCCACCCATCCAGCTTCCTGCAATGCGGCAGCCCCCTTTCCGGTCAACACGACGGCGAGCACCGCGATCAAGATGGAACTGGCCGAGAAGAACGTCGCGACCGGTAAGCGCCGACTGGTCCGCAGCAACATCCATGCGAGCAGGCCCAGCACGACGGCACCTGCCGCGATACCGCCCAACAACCAGAACCCCCGCCCTGCGCTCGCGAGGGCGGCATAGAACAAGATGGTCTCAAACACCTCACGGTACACCGAGATGAAAGCGAGACTGAACAGGAACCACGCCGAACGCCGATTCAGCGCCACATCCATTTTTTCCTTCAGATACTGTTGCCATCGACCGCCGACGCTCTTTTGGTGCATCCATAAGCCGACCGTAATTAGTACGACGGCGGCAAACAGCGATGAGATTCCTTCGGTCAATTCACGCCCGGCACCGCTGATCGAAATGGCAAATCGGGCCATGGCCCAGGTCAGCACGCCGGCGAGCAGAGCAACGGTCCAGCCGGCATGCACGTAGCGCACTGCTTCATAACGTCCAGCCTTGCGCAAGAAGGCCAGCAGTGCCACGACGATCAGCAGAGCCTCCAATCCTTCGCGGACCAGGATGGTGAAAGCACCGAAGAAAATGGCGGTGCCGGCCCCCGACGTTTCGGCGTCGACAGTCTGGGCACGCACGAGTATGGCATCGACGTCAGCCGCCTGCTTTGCTATGGCATCGACAGTGGCACGACTCGACAAGGCGGTTCGGTATGCACCCATTGCGGTTTCCAATTGCGCGCGCAACGCGCCATCGCGTGCGTTGAGCCGCGGCTCGACTGGTTCGACGCCATCCAAGTACGCCGATAATGCAAGTCGGGTGGCTTCGGTCGGGTCGCCGGCGCGAAATGCCGATAGGCTCGCGGCGATACGTCCGCGAGCCAGCGCAATTCCGCTCAATGGTTGCGCTGCGGCCGGGTGTGCGCGCAGATACCCCACGATCGCGCGCGCGCGATCGACACCGAGTGTCGGTGCCAGTTGCGCCACACGCGCATTCGACAAGTCCTTCAAGTTGGCGATTTCGGCTCTCGCCGTGATATCCCCTTGCCAGGTCCGTGCCCCGGCTACGGCTTCGTGCGTGTAGGCCAGCGAGCCCACATAGTAGGCGAGTGACCAGCGATCAGCCGCCGAGACGTGTGAGGCGAAACTCACCATGGGCGTCCCTTCAACGCCTTGACTGATCACCTCAAAGAGCGACAACGCGCTGCGTTGATCAGCTCGCGATTTATCCGTAAAATTAATCGGCGGTGGAGAAAGCTTCAAACCCGCCGGCCCGTCACCAGCGCCGGTGGCGCCGTGGCACGATTCACATTCGCTATGGTAGAGCACAGCGCCGTGCACGAGATCCGGCGTCTTGTCCGGCGCAGTGGGCACCGGGTAGTCAAGCAGCAGCTCGTCGGCCAATGCATGGGCCTGTTGCGCAACTTGCGCCGGTGGGGCTTTAGCGTTAACCGAGGCGATCAGCGCGTCCGCGTGAGCCAGCAGCAACGAGCTGGGAGCGGCGGGCTTCAAGGTTTGAATCCGTCCGCGTGCCATAGCCGTGAACTCGCGCATCTCGGCGTACTCCGAGCTGCTGACGACGGCGCCATCCTTTACCGCGCCTGCATAATCGGTCGCCAAATAGTCGAGCATCTGCCACGTTTGCGTCACGATGGCACTTGCATCCTGAGCCCCGGCAGCAACCGCCCATCCGGCCCCCAACAGCCCTACCAGCGGCACCGTACACCACATAAAGTAGATACGAACCATTCTCATTGGCAAAGTATAGCAGGCGTTTAGCATGCGGCGCGCGGCACGTCGAACGCCGCCTCGATCTGCAGATGCCTGTCAATTTGTGTACCGGATCGACGCCGATCCTCCGAGCACTCACGACGATGCGGAATCCGCGGCGATCCGGCCGGCCTTCCCCTACTTCGGCACAAACTCCTTGGGCTTCTCCGACCCGCTGCCGAACAGAAACTTCTCCATCTCTGCCACCAAAAACGCGCGTGCCTTGGGTTCGATCGGGGTGAGGCGGTTCTCATTGATCAGCATGGTCTGATGCGTCACCCACTGCGCCCACGCTTCCTTGGAAATCCCTTCGTAGATCCGCTTGCCGAGCTCGCCGGGATAGGGGAGGTAGTCCATGCCCTCAGCTTCGCGCTTGAGCAATACACAATAAACTTTTCGTGCCATAACCCTAATCTTAACCTAACGGCCTTCCGCCGAACGCAGCCACTCGAACAACTTGAGTATGGGCTGTGGCAGCCCCACCCGCGGCGGGCTCCCCAACCGATACCACAACCGATCATCCCCATCGTGCACCGACGCTTGGCGTCGGCATCGCACCCTCAAAGGATTGAGCCGCAGATCGAAGTGCGTGAACGCGTGGTGAATCGGTGCCATGGCCCGCGATTCCACCTCCGGTTCCCCCACTTCCCGCCGGCACCAATCAAGCGCGGCGAATTCACTCTCGAACTGCGGCGGCGACCACAATCCGCCCCATAACCCCACATTGGGGCGACGTTCCACCAGCACCGCCACCGAGCCTTCATCGTCTGTTTCGGCAATCAGGAGCGTCGCCTCGCGAGATCCGCGGAGCCGTTTCATTTTGTGTCCCGGCAGTTCCGCCTGCCGTCCCTCGACTGCGGCAATGCAGCCCGTGCTCATCGCGCACACTGTGCACGCAGGATTCGCCCGCGTGCACAAGGTCGCGCCCAAATCCATGATGGCCTGGGTATACGCGCCCACATTCTGCGTCGGCGTGCAGGCCTCGGCCTGCGCCCACATTCTCGCGACCACCTCGGCGGAGCCGGGATCGCCGCCGATGCCGAACACCCGCGCCAATACCCGCTTCACATTGCCATCCAAAATCGGCTGCCGCTGCCCGCGCGACAGCGACAAAATCGCACCGGCCGTGGACTTGCCGATGCCGGGCAGCGCCATCACCGCATCAATGTCATCCGGAAATTCCCCGCCGTGCTGCGCCACCAGCACCTGCGCGCACGCCCGCAAGTTTCGCGCCCGCGCGTAGTACCCCAAACCCGTCCACAGATGCAGCACCTCATCCAGCGGCGCCGCGGCGAGCGTGGCCACATCGGGAAATCGCGCCATGAAGCGCTCGTAGTACGGGATCACCGTGGCGACTTGCGTCTGCTGCAGCATGACTTCCGACACCCACACCCGGTAAGGGGTCGGGTTCACCTGCCACGGCAGATTGTGCCGGCCATTCACTTCGAACCACGTGAGCAGTCGATCGCTGAACTGCTCAGGGTTCAAAGTCACTTGAACAGGCCTTCCAAGCCATTCTTCTTCAGTACATCCTGCAGCTTCTGCTGCAGCTTCTGCTTCACCTGCCCCTTGGCCAAGGCCTCGACGTCGGGCCGTACGATGGGTTCCACATAGGTACCCGTGATCTTTAAGGGGATGTCGGCCACGCTCGCACCCGGCGCCTTCAACACACTGGCTATCATCTGCAAATCGATGGCCTTATTGACGAGACTCGTCGTGCCCTGGCCCGTCACCCGTAGCACCGGCGTCGAAATAGTCAGGTCCGAAGTCTTCGCCACCCCGCCCGTGATCTCCGCCGACAGCTTGCAGGCATCGAACTTGGTGCGCGGCGGATTGCTGTGTGTCGGCGGCGCCTCATGCTTGATCAACGCCTGCGCCAACCCGATCTCGTACGCCAGATCCACCCCCTCGATGGCGCCCTCGCTTAAATTCGCATCGAAATGCCCGTTGAGGGTCTGCATCACCGCCGCAAACTCGGCGCCGCGCGCCGACGCCTTGAGGTTCACGTTGCCGCGCCCCGATAATTTTCCTTTGTACGAGGTCGCCGCCAACAGGCGTGTCATATCCACCCCGCTCAAGTGTTCATCCATGCTGAGCAGCGGCACCGGCGTACGACGATCCAGCGTGATATTGCCCGAATAACTGCCGCCGTCGATCGACGCCTGTGCGGGGTACAGGTGCAGCACATTGTCCTTGGAGCTCAAGGTCACCTTCACAGTCGTAAAATCCAAGGGCGCGAAATGCACCTTCCCCATGGTCAGCGTGCCATCCGCATCCATGGTCTTCGCCGCGGCCGCCTGCTCCGCCGTCTCCGTCCTCTGTTTCGGCTCAGGCGTGGCCGGCGCGGGATCCGGATTCAAGTACCGGCTCACATCGATCTCATCGATCGCCAAAGTGAACTTCGCCGCCCGCGGCTCGCCGGCGAGCGCCACACTGCCCGTCAAGTGCGTCTCATCGAGCTGCGCCTTCAAGTTGTCGAGGCGCATGCCGCCCGCGCCGTACATGAAGTCCGTGCTCCCGGACACACTCATCAATGCCTTGGGATCGCGGGTCTTAGGGAGCGCCACGCCCAACTGCGGCGCAAACTCGCGCAGCAACAGCGGCGACAAGGTCGCCGACCCTGTCACGCGCAAGTCATCGATCAGCTTGGTCGCCCGTAATTTTCCCGTGATCCGAGCGCCTGCAAGGTTCATCGCAAAGGCCGGCACCTCCGCCGTCTGCGCCGTGAAGTCGGCCGCCATCGCCGCTGCCGACAGTTCCCAATGCGTCGGCCGCCCATCGCCGGGTACCGCTAGCTGTCCGCTTACATTGACCGCCCCCAACATGAACTGCTTATGGTCGGAGTCCACACTCAAATCGAACTTGGCATTCACCGACACGGTCTCGTTCGGTACGCCACGGTTGGCTTCGAAGGTGATGCTGATGGGGGTGACCGCGGCTCCGCCGAAGGCACCGGTCTCGAGGTTGAACTTCTGAATGTTAAGGCCTGGGTAGCTCACCTTGCCATGGGTGATCTTGATGCCCGCCAGCCGCTCGAAGGCCTCGCGCCCATTGCTGCTGTCCGCCTTCGGCTCGGATTCCTTGGTCTGGCCGAAGTCCTCCCAATTGCCGGTCCCCTTGGCATTCTTGCGCAAGCGCACATCCAGTCCGTCGATTTCGACTCGGTCGATGTCCATTCGCTGGTGCAATAGCCTCAATAGGCTGACCCGAATCGCGGCGTGATCGAAAGCCATGAAAGGCTCCTCACCAAAGCCCGGCGGATTGCCGAGGCTGGCCGGCCCCAATTCCAGGGCCACCCAGGGGAATACCGACAGCTTGATATCGCCCTTCAAGACCAGATCGCGCCCCGTGGATTGCTTGACCGCGGCGGCGATTCGGCCCTTGTAATCGTTGGGGTTGACGAACAGCCACACCCCCACCAGCACGGCCACCGCCAGGAGCACGATTCCGCCCACCAAACCCGCCAGAATCTTGACCATTCGCACCAGCATCTCCCGTCAATTTCAACCCCGATCATAGCTCAAGCGCCCGCCCCTCCCGCCGATAAAGCCGTAGAGGGCCGCCATTCAAGGCCTTGGGATTCGCATGGCCAGTTCGCCGATTCGCAGCAAAATACCATCTCGACAAAAAAAGCCGCCCCGCGTGCAAGGCATGCTCGAGGGCACGCCCGAGCCACTCGCGCCTGCCGACCCGGTCTCGCCCGCTCGCTTGGGCCCACCAGCCGAAGCGCTACCGCACCCGTCCCTACGCCGTACCTCCGATTTCCTCGAGTCGGCCCAGGCCGCCGGCGGATTCGGCGTCTTCGACTTGGATCTCATCACCGGGAATATCACCGGCACGCCCTATTTCTTCGAGCTCATCGGCCAGTTTGGCCGTGATCCCTTGAGCCGCGAGCAATGGGTGGCCACCATCCATCCCGAGGATTTCGAGGCCGTGGTGCTGGCCTTGGGCGCCGCCATCGATCTTGGCACCCGGTACCAATGCGAGTACCGCACCCTGCTCCTCTCAGGTGAAGTGCGCTGGCTCGCCAGCCGCGGCGAAATTCTCAATGGTCCGGACGGCAATCCGGCGCGCGCCATCGGCACCGTCACCGATGTCACCGAGCGCAAGGAGCTGGAAGAAAAACTGCGCTATGCCACCGAGTCGCTCAACATCGCCCAGGCCGCCGCCGGCCTTGCCACCTTCGATTTCAATTTTCGCCGCAACAGCCGCATCTGCTCCGACAATTTCCGCATGCTCTTAGGCATCCCACCCGCCACCAACCTGGACGATCTCAACCGCTTGCTGTCGCGGGTGCATCCGGACGACGTCGCCCATAGCCGCAATGCGCCGCTCGAGACCACTCCAGACCAGCCTTCCTATCGTTGTGAATACCGTGTCATGCTCGACGGCGGCAGCGAACGTTGGATCGCCGAGAAAGCCACCGTGTCCTGGGGCCCCTCCGGTGAAATGACGCGAATCACCGGCGCCATCGTCGACATCACCGAGCGCAAGCGCGCGGAACAGGCCACGCTCGATGCCAAGTGCAGCGCCGAAGCTGCCAATCACGCCAAGAGTAATTTCCTCGCCAACGTCAGCCACGAAATCCGCACGCCGATGAACGGCGTCATCGGCATGTCGCAGATCCTCTCCGAGACCACCCTCGACAGCACTCAGCGCGAATACGTCGACATCATTCGCGGCAGCGCCAAGGCCCTGCTCGCACTCATCAACGACGTATTGGATCTATCCAAGATCGAGGCCGATCGCCTGGAATTGGAACATGTCAACTTCGACCTGCGCGACGTGATCTACGAGACCGTCGCCGCCATGGCCCTGCAGTCCGCCGTCAAAGGCATCGAAATGATCGTCAACATCGGCGCGGATATCCCGGTACTGGCGCGCGGCGACCCGGGACGTCTGCGCCAGATCATCATGAACTTGATCGGCAACGCCATTAAATTCACGCACGAAGGCTACGTGGTCCTGGACGCTGGTGGCAGCGTTGCGCCAAACGGGTGCCTTACCTTGGAGCTCAAGGTCACCGACACCGGCATCGGCATCCCCATCGATCGCCTCGATCGGCTGTTCAAATCCTTCTCGCAAATCGATTCCTCCACCACCCGCCACTACGGCGGCACCGGCTTGGGACTATCCATCGTCAAGCGCTTGGCCGAAGCCATGGGCGGCGACGTCGGCGTGCGCAGCAATTCCGGCGTAGGCTCCTGTTTCTGGGTCACGATTCAAGTCGAGACACTGGCGGAACAGCCGCACCGCGAGCCCGTAGGATCCGGCCGGCGCGTGCTCATCGTCGATGACCTGGAGGCCAGCCGCTCTAGTCTCGCCGCCAAGCTCGCGCTGGCGCAATTCAACACCGTCCAAGTATCCGGGGTCGAGGCCGCGCTTGGGCAACTGGCAAAAGACCCGGGCTTTGATCTGGTACTGGCGGATGAACTCATGCCCGCGCAAGGCGGCCTGGATCTCTTGAACTCCTTGCGCGCCGATCCGCGTCACGCTCGCCTACCCTTCATTCTGATGTCCCTGTTCGGTACCGAACAGTACTCCGCCGAGTGGCCGCACTGCCCCGAGGCCGTGGCTCTAAAGCCCATCCGCGCCACCGCCTTAAGCGCTCTCGTCGACCAGGTGCTCACCGGCAATATGCCGCGTAAGGCATGGGTGACCCCCGAAGCGCACGCCGCCGCCACCTTTGCCGGCCACCGCATCCTGTTGGTGGAAGACAACCCCGTGAATCAGCGCGTGGCACTGCGCCTGCTGCAAAAACTCTCCGCCGAGGTCACTCTGGCCAACAACGGCGCCGAAGCCCTGGAACGTATCGCCGAATCCCCCTTCGATGCCGTGCTCATGGACTGCCAGATGCCCGTCATGGACGGCTTCACGGCCACCCGCCGCATCCGCGAACTGGAGAAGGGAGGCGCATCCAAGCGTCTGCCCATCATTGCGCTCACTGCCAATGTCATGAGCCAGGACCGCGAAAATTGCATTGCCGCCGGCATGGACGCACACCTAGGTAAACCCATCGAACCCGCGCAGCTCGCCGACTGTCTCGCACGCTACTTGAAGCACGAGCCCAAGCGCGCCGAAGTTGATATGAGCGCCCTGCACGAACTCACGGGCGGCGACACCGAGTTCGAACGCGAACTCATCGACACCTTTGTCGCCAGCGGCGATCAATGCCTGGCCGAGATCCTTACCGCCCTGCGCGCCAGCGACTTCGCCACCATCGGCAAACGCGCCCACGCCTTGAAGGGCGCCAGCGCCAACATCCACGCCGCCGGACTCGCCGCCGCCGCCTCGAGCCTGGAGAGCGCCGTGCGCGCGAAAGAGTTGGGCGAGATCAATGAACTGGTAGAGATCCTGACCGAGAAACTTAAACTAGTGAATGCCGAACTGCGCAACACCGGCTGACGATCCGGTCGAACGGCGCAGTATGCGCATTGCGGTCTTATCGCATCTGGTAGGGGTGAAAGACGTAATCCTTTGCCTTCACTGCCACGTGACACACGTCCCCGCAAGCAGGGGTACCGGCATTAGCGGGCGAGAAGGTGGCCGACGGTGGCTCATAATCGAACTGAGCGTAGCCCCATCCGCCGGTCGCCGGAAACCTCTTACCGTCCTTCTCCATGAAGAAAAGGTCCGCCAAAGTGTCAGGCACCTCCACCGGAAACGTGGCTTCGGTACTCTTCTTAGGCTTCCACTGGAGCTTCGCGATCTTGGAGCCCTCGGGGAACGGCTTGCCCTCAAGGTGTACTTGCTCGATGAAATTGACCTCGCAATCCTCTAAAGGCCTCGAGTTCCTGGTGGAGGCCTTCTTGAGTTCTCAAGAAATTCCCGATCGACGATATCGACGTCGACACCCGCAGGAACGCCGAATATTTGCTCGAATTTTTTATCGCCGAGGAGTTTTGCCGCTCGAGCGCAAAATTGGTTGTAGGCCGCGTTCAATTCAATGGCGGTCGGCGTTCGGCCCTTCGTTTCGTCAGCGAGTTCATGAAACTGCGAGTTCCTTAGTGAGGCTTCTTCACGGAGACTGAGCAGCGCTCGAAGCAGATGCGAATCATCGTTCAAGACCGCTCGCGCGGTGTTCTCAAATTCATCACCGTGAAGGTCCGGGGGATCAGATGTACTCATGAACGGGCTTCCCGAGCCGCCCCCACCAACGCCTGCGGCAGGACAACTCGCCAACCGGCGACGCCATGCGGCTACTTGGCGCCCGTAGGATCCAAAAAAGAATGTGCTCGTACCATAACCGCGAGCCAAGCGAACGGTCAACGGACTGGCACCCGTCCCTTGTGTCGCCCAAAGCACCTGATTTGCCAATTGGTGGCAGACTCCGTCGATACCGTAGGAGAAAATAGTTCCTTGCGCGGGTGGATTCCCTCTTGAATCCAGATTCGATTGGCAGATGCAGCGTGCCAATGCGAGATCCCCAAGCCTTGATCCGATGGAGCCATCAGGGTGCGCCGGCGTTATGCCGTCTTTGTGAAAATCGCCCCAACAATACCAATAGTCCTCGCCTGCTGTGATGACTTGACCGATCGTCGTCGGTCGCGCTGCAACGCGATTGTCGTCGGTGGTTATCCAGGTGTGATCCCACTTCAGGAACCGAAGCTTGCTTACCCATGCCCAGAGTGTAGTGGCCAGTGGGATCCCCTTAAGCGCATCCTTGCTTTCAACTCGCCGCTGCAGCGAGGCCAATCCTTCGTGAACTCGTCACGGCTTGATGACGCCGGACGAATACGATCGGAGAATCAAATCGACTTCAAACAAACACAATCCTTTTACGCCAAATAGTGGTTGGCCTCAAGAGCGATCGAAAGAGGGTGGTATTCCCCTCACTCTGCAAAAAAAAACGCTTGGTTTGTTCGGCAGGTGAACGTCCGCTCTTGCCAAATTGAGTGACAGCTCTCGGGAATTGCTAAGGACAACTTTGCGGCTCATGGCGGCCATCATGGAGTAGTCCCACGCTCGTAAACGATCTTTCCTCTAAATGCGGTCATCTCGCAGACCATTTCTTTCAATTGATCGGTGGGTACCCTATAGGGGTCGCGGTCCCAAATCGCGAAGTCAGCATACTTGCCGCGTTCAAGCGAGCCAGTTTGCTTTTCACGGAACAACTGCCGCGCAGCCCAAATTGTGTATGACCGCAAGGATTCATGAATATCAACCGATTCCGCCGCGCCGAAGGGCGACTCGCCCGTGGTAGTCGTCAGGGCTTCTCGTGCCACCGAAGCCCACAAGCCATAGCGCGCAGGAAACGGAGTGACATTTGTGTCCGAACCGCCCGACCATATGATCCCCTTCTGCAGATAGGATTGCAGTGGCATCAGTCCGCGACTTCTGGCAACTCCGAAGGCCCCCGGATAGTTGCCGCCAAGCCACCACAGGAATTCGGCCTGCGTTTCCGGGTAGCCTGCATCGTACTTCCTCTGTAAGTCTTTCATTACTTTCAACGCATGGTCGGTCGGAAGGTAGGCATGAATGATGCTGAGTCGAAGACCCTGCTTTGGATTGGCCATAAGAACCTTGGCATAGGTGTCGGCCACCCAGTCGATGGCTCGATCGCCGATTGCGTGTGTACCAACGCCAACACCAGCATCAACAAACAGCTTCACCTGTTGTTGATAGAGATTGGGATCAAGCGCTGGGAAGCCGTGGTTACCTACCTCGATCTCATTGGCTGTTCGATTCCAATCCTCATACAGCCAAGCTGTTCTCGCCATGGCGCTGCCGTCCATGTATATCTTGGCACCGCAAACGCTCAGGGTGGTTTCGCGCAACCGCTTGAGGTCGTTTTGTGCGGATTGAATTCGCCTCAATGTGGTCCGGGCGGCCTCCAAAGTCGGCGGCGTGTGGAACAGGACGCAAACATACGTATTCAGCTGCCTGGTGGTGTCGAATACCCTGTAAGCCTCCCAATCCTCCTGACTGATGTCAGGGTCCTTGAAACCGGTCATGCCTTCAGAGTGGGCGAGCGCGACCATGTGTACCAACGCTTGGTGGCGCTGTTCAGGGGTATAGGGTGGGATCAGGTTGAGTACTAGATCCTGAGCGCTCTCTTTGAGTTCGCCGGTTGGTTTTCCGTCCGAGGCATGCTCAATGACGCCGGCCGCCGGCGCCGGCGTAGATGCATCGATCCCGGCATGTTTCAGCGCCATTGAATTCGCCACGCCATAATGACCAGATGTATTTTCAAGCCAAACCGGATTTTGGCGGGATACACCATCAAGTTCGACAGCGGTCGGATAGCGGCGCTCGACCAACTTGGCTTCGTCCCATCCCGCGCCGACAATCCACTCACCCGGCTTGACCGCGGCCGCTCGCTTGGCAACGCGATCGAGAATGTTCTTAATATTGTGCGCATCGCTCAGATCGAGCTCAAACAGCTCAGACAGTCCGCTGCCCATCACGTGAGCATGGGAGTCAATCAAACCGGGCGTCACGGCTCGGCCGCGCAAGTCGATGACTCTGGTATCGGATCCGATCAAATGTTGGATCGCGCTATCGCTCCCCACCTCAACTATTCGTCCGCCGCTCACCGCCAGCGCCTGGAAAACATCGTCGTTTGGATTCATGGTGATGATCCTGCCGTGTGACAGCACCAAATCGGCGTGTATAACCTCAGCCGGTCTCGCCGCACCCATGAGCAGCAGACCGGCGGTCAACATAGTATTGAAATACTGCTTCATGAAATCCACACTTCCCGCTACTTCGGCGCCGGAATCGGCATCTTTACGACGATGTAGAGCAGCTCCTTCCCGTTGATGCTGCTGACCCAGTGCGGAGTTCCCGCCGGTATGACCGCAAATTCTCCCTTGCGAATTTTTCGCGCGCTGCCATCTTTGATACTCGGGCCCCGAACCTCGCCAGAACCTGCGGAGACGCCGGCTACCACACTGCCTCCGGTGACCAAAGTCGCGGCGCCTTCGATGACATACCAGACGTCCGTAAATTCAGCATGCACCTCGGCATTACCCACGACGGTACGGCGAATCCCCACCACCGGATAGTCGGATTTCGAAGAAAGACGCACCACATAGAAACCGGCACGGCCGGGTTGTTCCGGGGGAGCATTCTCGATGGCGCGGCGCAGTTCGCTGTCACTTAGGTAGGTAGTCGCCGATGGGGTAGATTGAGCGTGCAAGACTTGCGCCAGCAGCAGAAAGAAAAAGGCCGTGAATTTCATCTCTGACTCCCTATCGGATCGAATCCAGTAAGTGCGTGTCGTGCGCCTTCGCCGCTACGCTTCGTTAGGCATCATCGTCGAATATCTCTTCATCACAGGTATCGATCAGCACCGTGTGACATTCTGGGTCGAACCATTCCCGGAACATTTGGTAATTGCGCCGCGCCGGCCAGAGCTCGGGATCTGTGTACCATCCCTCGAGCTCCATCTCAAACAGTGCAGCGAAATTGCGCTTCAGCCAAGCCTCCAGGCTGTCCCGGTCGTCGCCCGCCTCAGCGGCAATGAGATAGACTGTGCGCTCATCGTTTACGTCCTCGAGGTTTGCCGATTGACCTGATGGGTACGGGTCCGCCTCGTTGATCCAGCGCACCGCCGGTTCCTTGTAACGAAGCAGAAGAGCTGCTCGATTGATCACCTACTTCTTCTTGGCTGCCCGTTGAGCGAGCGCCGCGGAATTGGCCGCCACCGCGGCGCGGATGAGTTGCTTGAAGGCAGCGGCATTGATCTTCTCGCCTTCGCGAATATCGATCGCACGCCGCACGTTACCTTCCAGGCTGGAATTGAACAGCTTCTTCGGATCTTTGACGGACGCTCCGCGAGCGAAGGTGAGTTTCACCACCTGCTTGTAAGATTCCCCCGTGCAGACGATGCCGTCATGGGACCAGACCGGGGTCCCCATCCATTTCCACTCCTCCAGGATATCCGGGTCAGCGTCGTGGATGAGCTGACGGAGATGAGCGAGGGTCTCTCCTCTCCAGTCCCCCAACTCCTTAATCCGCTTTGTTATGTTCTCTGACGCGCTGCCCATCAGTCTTTTTAACACACCGGCACAGGAGATTGCGAAACACCCGGTCTGCCGTTCACCCGTGCGCCTGCATCGGCATGTCCGCCAATTCCACACCATTGCTGCAATTTCGCCCGCCCTGCTTGCTGCGATATAGGCACTCATCAGCGGCCTTGATCAGCGCATCCACTTTCAGCGAAATATCCGGGCCAGTCGGCCCGGTGGAGGCCACCCCGAAGCTTGCAGTCACCGCGCAATCCCCGGTGCGCGTCGAGAACGGCATGTCTAAGATCAAGCCACGGATCTTCTCCGCCACCTGCAGAGCGCCGTTGTACGGCGTCTCCGGCAGGATGATCAGAAACTCCTCCCCACCGTAGCGCGCCACCCAATCGCTGTTGCCGCGGATAAACTTCTGCGCCCGCGCCGCGAACTGCTGCAGCACCTCGTCCCCCGCCGCATGACCGCGCACATCATTGATCTTCTTGAAATGATCCACATCGCACATCAACACCGACAAGGGATAGGCATAGCGCCGGCAGCGCTCCAGCTCCCGCGGCAGTTGCTCCATTAAGTACCGGCGGTTGTAGGCGCCAGTCAGCGCGTCTGTGATGGATAAAATCCGGTTGCGCTGATTCGCCGCGCGCAGCGACTGCTCCAGGTTTAAGATGCGCCGACCTGCGTTCAAGCGCGCGATGAGCTCCGCTTCGTGCACCGGCTTGGTCAGATAATCATCCGCGCCCGCCTCCAGCCCCGCGATGATGTGCTCTTTGGCGTCGCGTGCCGTGAGCAGCAGCGCATACACATAGCCATCGAGCTGCAGATTGCGCACCGCCTTGCACAGTGCCACCCCATCCATTTCCGGCATCTCCCAATCGGTGACCAGCATGGGGTAGTAGCGCGCCATCATGCGATCGAGGGCCTCGGAGCCGTTCGCCACGGCATCCACCTCATACCCCGCCTTTTTCAAGAAACGGGTCATCAGCATTCGGGTGACCGGATCGTCCTCAGCGAGCAAAATTGTCGCGGCAGGCTCGACTGTGAGTGAGGTCACAGAATCCAGGTCAGACACGGCGGCGCAACCCTCGCATTTTCCAGTACTTTTTAGTATCGGCCCCTAATTAGCCGACTTAACCCTTTTTAGTCCCAGCGCTGCTTGTAAATCTTAGAAATGGCGCTCATTGTCGCCACTTTCTGGATCTGTGCGCTGGTCGTTCAGGTTTCTGCGCAACGGATCCCAAGATCGCTATCAAGTGCGCAGCATCATGGACCGATAGCTAGGAATGCCCATTTCCACTCCACGACCCCCTCGCGCCCCCGCAACGGGAGCGGGCGAACCGCCGGCCGAGGCCGGGCTGTGGGAATTGGATTTATGGAACGGCTCGGTGTGGTACAGCGACTGGTTCCGCCACCGCCTGCAATGGCAACCGCACACCACCCACCGCCGCCTCGAAGACCTCAAAGCCTACCTCGTGCCCGGCGGCTGGGAATTGTTATTGCAGGGGATCCGGGCTCATTTGGAGCGTCAAGAACCCTTGGATATTATCGTGGGCATTCATTTGGAGGGCGGCCGCATCGAGACTTGGCGCGTCCGGGGAACGGCCGAACGCACCGCCGCCGGTCAACCCGTGTATCTCGCCGGCAACATGATCGATACCGAAGAGTCCGCCGCTCTCGGCGGCGAACCCCCGGCCAAACCCTGAGGCGCGCGGCCTCCACCGACCGCCTAAGCGTCGGCGGCCCCCATCGACTGCGCCGGCGCTTCCTTCGGAGTAGGTTCGAAGGTGCTCGCCTCCCGGCCGGTGAACCAATTCACCGCGTACTGCACCAGCTGCGTGCCGGTGGTGAGATTGAGCTTGCGCTTGATGCGCTGCCGATGCGATTCCACCGTCTTGATGCTTAAGTTCAGCGAATGCGCGGTCTCGCGCGTGCTCATGCCCTTGCCGATCATGTGCAGAATCTGCAGCTCGCGATTGCTCAAGCGGTCGATCGGGTTCGCCGAAATGTACGCCCCACCCGCCGCGAACTTCTGAATCATGTTGTTGCCGACGGCCTCGGACACGTAGATCCCGCCGTCCAGCACCCGCCTTAGCGAGGCCAGGAACTGCTCGCTCGCAGCCTGTTTCATGATGTAGCCATTGGCGCCCGCCGACAGCATGCGTTCAGCGTAAATGGTCTCATCGTGCATGGAAAGCACCAGGATAGGCAGCTGCGGATAATGTGCCCGCACATCGCGAACCAGCTCGATACCGTCGCCTTGTTTCAAGCTGATGTCGGCGATCACCACATCAGGATTTAATTCCTTAATCGCGGTCCGCGCGTCGCGGGCGGTTTCCGCCTCCCCGCACACAGTGAGGTCCTCCTCGTTCTCCATGACCCGTCGCAGTCCCTGACGCACGATGGGATGATCATCGACGATTAAAACACGTCGGACTTTGCGCTTGCCCGTGTTGGTCCCCGATTGGGACACCTGAGAACGGCTCCACGTGTTGCTGGCGGCCATCATAATCTCGCTCCTTAAGTCACCCGGGCCGGTTTTACTCCCGCCACGGTCAGTTGTTCCCCCGTCACTCGAACCACGGTGCCACGCGGCTCGTTGGGGGAAATTTCAAACTTCGCTCCGATCATACCGGCACGATACTTCATGATCTTCAAACCCATACCACTGTAATGCGACGTCGGGAGGTGAAAACCCTCACCATTGTCCTTGATGCACAGTGAAAACCTCACATCCGTCGCCTGCAGGTGGATGTCCACCAAGGTGGCATGCCCGTGACGCGACGCATTGGTCAGCGCCTCTTGTGCAATCCGGTATAAATGACTGGCGTTCGTCTCGTCCAGATTCCAGTCCTGGGCCACTTCCGCCGTGAAATTCACATCCAGGCCGTATAAGTCCCGGCTGCGCGACGCCAGTTCCCGCAGCGCAAACGCCAAGCCCCCGGTCTCGGTGCGAACCGGCAGAAGTCCCCGCGCCAAGGAGCGCGCATTCTCAATAGATCGATTCACCAAGGCCACAATTTCGTTGACCGAATCCAGCGCCTCCGGGCAACGCCCCTGCACCCGCGCTCCCAGCGCCCGCAGCATCAAGGCCACCCCGGTCAATTCCTGCCCCAGCCCATCATGCAGATCCCGCCCGATGCTCTGCCGCTCGCGGCCGGACACATCCAGGATCTCCTGCTCCAGGTGTTTGCGCTCGCTGATATCCCGGGTCGAAATCGAAATCCCGGTGCCCACCCCCGCGTCGCGCACCAAAACGGCGTGATTCTCGAAGTAGCGCGCCTCACCGCGCTCGGTCGATTGGAACTCGTAGGTCGTCGCCTCCCCCGTATCCAATACGTGCCGCAGCTTTTCCAGCACCACCGCACGCGCCGCCTCCGGCAACAACGCACCGATCTCCTGACCGATGATCGCCTCGATGCTCAAGGCCCCGACGCCTCTGTTGATAAAGCGCACCTTCAGATCCCTGTCCACCAGCAGCAGCATATCCGCCGCGTTGGCGGTGGTGGCACGCAGCAACTCCTCCGAACACCGCAACCGCGCCTCGGATTCACGCCTCGTCGTAACGTTTTGGATCACTCCGACCAAGCCCTGCGGCGCCCCGACGGGGTCGAACAGAGGCCGCGCAATGGCCGCGTACCAGCGGTATCGGCCGCCGGCTGATTTCAGCCTGAACTCTTTTTGCACTTCCGTTTCGTACTGGAAGGCATCGTCAATGGCCCCACTCACCGCTTGGCGGTCACCCGGATGCACCCGCGCCATGAACTTCTTCATTCCGGGGAACAAAATTGGCAATTGCACCCGTTGGCCGCCGGCCCTGTGCTCGGTGGCGAACTCCAGCATGTCCTGCGTGCGGTCCCAGCGCCATGCATGCATGTGCGCCATATTCATCGACAGCTTCAGCCAACTCGTGCTGGTCTCCAGTGCAATCTGCGCCAGCTTTTGTGCCTGCACGTTCTGCACCGAACCGAAGGCGCGGAACGGCCGCCCCTCCAACAACTCCACATGACCGATCACCCGAACCCAGATGCGCTGGTTCATCAAGGTCATGATCTCAAGTTCGAGGTCCAGCGGCGAGCCCGTCGTCTCGGCCCGATCGCAGGCTTCATGGAATTGCCGCAGCGACTCCGGAGTGCACTGCGCCAGCATCGAGTCCCAAGACACCTCGAACTGCTCCGGCGAAGTCTCGTAGATGCGGTACATCTCATCGGTCCAGGTGAGCTCCCGCGTCACGTAGCTATATTCCCAGCCTCCCATCTTGGCCGAACGCTGCGTTTCCGCCAGTAGGTCCGTGACCCGTTTGATCTCCGACACATCGACGCAGCAGCAAATCGCCCTCACCGGGTCCCCGCCGGCACTCCGTTGAATGAGGCCGCGCTCCAGCATTGAACGATAACGTCCCCGCGTATCCCTAATCCGGTACGTCGTCGTCCAACCCCGGCCGGTCAATAAGCCTAAGTTCACTGCCTTCTTGGCGACCTCAAAATCCTTCGGGTGAATCCGCGCGTACCACGCAGAGATGGTCGGCTCCAGATCATCCGACCCCAAACCCAGAAGTTCCAACACGCCGCGCGAGCGATGCACGAAACCCCGCGCTACATCCCATTCGTAAATGACTCCGTCCATGGCATCCGCAGCCAAGCGAAACAATTCCTCCCGCTGAGCGAGTCGGCTCTCCGCAAGTCTTCGTTCAGTCATGTCCCCGGAGTTGATCATCACCCCGCCCACTAGCGGATTCTCGAGCGCCGAGGAACAGATGCACTCTCGCTCCTCCGACGAATATCCCAAGGAACTCCGCACCCCGCCGCTCAAGTACCGTAATTTCCCGCCCGGCGCCAACACCTTGACGATGTCCGGCACACCCCCCGTCAACGCCAGCAAGCGATGCCCTTCCAAGTTCGTCTCGCCCGCACTCATCGCGCCGGCATCAGTCGTTTCTGCTAGACCGAACTCAAGATTCGGCCCAATACCAACCTCAAGTTGAAGCTCAGGTGTAGCCGGCGCAAACGTCAGCATGATAAGGCGCTGTCCGGGGGACGACGCTAAGGGTTTGATGTCAGTAATGCAGGACATTGCACCCATCGCACATCGCCATTCGAGAATGCGCCGGGTCCCATCGCGATGGTCCGATAGAAATGTCAGCGAATTTTCCACAATCGCTGCGGACGTCGGCGACATCCATCGAATGAGCGGCGACTCGATGAGCCCGAATATGTCAGATTCTTCGATTAGGCTGCGACGAGCCGCAGCATTAGCAAGCACAACCAGAAAAGATTTGTGGCGCGTATCCACAATCACCACAGCATCACGAAGGCTATCTAAAGCTGTATCCGCCAAGGCTCGCGGCGAACTGGTCGCAAGCCTTATGAATTCCGGAGATGATGCCATCCTTTCGTACCCCGGCAAACAATCAAAAAACCTCACTGCCGACTAAGTTATACGCTCTTCCGAAACCCAGCGTATCCCGCAGTCAAGAAAAGATCTCACCTGAAATGGAAAAGCGCGGCTGAATTTGCGCCGCGCTTCGTACGTTACCGAACATTTGTTCGGTAACAGACAGTTTTATAGACACGACGCATCAGTACGCCGATGCATCCGTG
>JBDUBO010000117.1:0-11598 GCA_040004115.1 Gammaproteobacteria bacterium
ACCGCCTTCATCAGGCCGATGTTGCCTTCTTGAATCAGGTCGAGGAACTGCAGGCCACGGTTGGTGTATTTCTTGGCGATGGAAATCACGAGTCGCAGGTTGGCCTCGACCATTTCCTTCTTCGCGCGCCGCGCCTTCGCTTCGCCGATCGACACCTCGCGGTTGATTTCCTTGATCTCGCTGATCAGTACGTGGAACAACCCTTCGAGGTCCTTGAGTTTGTTCTGGCGGCGCTCCACTTCGTCCTTGAACTTCGCGAGCGGCGCCGAATAGCGCTTCTTGGCCTTGATGTGCTTGTCGAGCCAGCGTGTGCTGGTTTCGTTCTTGGGAAACGTCGAAATGAAGTCCTTGCGCGGCATCCCGGCTTGTTTGATGCAAAGGAACATGATTTCCTTTTCGAGCAGGCGCACTTCGGTGACGTGCTGGCGCAAATTATCGATCAATTGATCGAACATCTTGGGCGAGAGCTTCAATTCCATCAGCTCGCCGCAAATCTTCTTGCGGATTTTCAAGGTCTTGGGGTCTTTCGAGCCCAACTTGTCGAGAGCGTTCAGGAATTGATGATGAATCTTCGCTATCGAACTAAACCGCTTTGCAGCCTCTTCCGGATCCGGACCCGTGTCGATGGCCTCTTCATCTTCGTCGCTTTCGGTCTCCTCTTCGTCGTTGGCGGCTTCTTCGCGTTCCAGCGCCATCATTTTCGGATTTTGCGGTTGCGCGATTTCATCCGGCGCATTCGGATCCACGAAGCCTACGATGACGTCGACGAGACGCATCTGGCCGGCCTTGACGGTTTCGTAATGCCGCAGCAGCAAATCGTATGTGCCCGGGTAGCTGCCGAGCGCGATCTTGACAGCCTCCAAACCCTCCTCAATGCGCTTCGCGATGCGAATCTCGCCTTCGCGCGTCAAGAGTTCAACCGTGCCCATTTCGCGCATGTACATACGCACGGGATCGGTCGTGCGCCCGAATTCCGCATCGAGATTGGCGAGTGCAGCAGTGGCTTCTTCCACGGCTTCCTCATCGGGAGCGGCGGTCGCGTCCGTCAGCAGCAAGGACTCGGCGTCCGGCGCCTTTTCGTACACCGGAATGCCCATGTCGTTGATCATGTTGACGATGTCTTCGATCTGTTCCGGATCGACGATCTCGCTCGGCAAATGGTCGTTGACCTCAGCGTAGGTGAGGTAGCCCTGCTCCTTGCCGCGCGCAATCAACAATTTCAATTGCGACTGACGCTCGTCCGCGATTTGAGTCGCTGTGCCTGCTGGCGCTTTTTTGATCAAGTTGGACGCCTCATTGGGAATCTGGACATTTAAATGCAAGCCGACAAGTATACGATTCTGGCCATTCCGTAGCCACCTATGCTTGGGCTTAGGGGCGCGCCTGCGGCCGGCCCTTTGATTTGAGAAGTAAGCTTAATTCGGCCTTTTCGTCGTAATTCAAGCCCATTTCCTCCGCTTTTCGCAATAATTCGTCCATTCTGCGGCCCGGCCCGTATTCATCCAGCAGCTTTTCAACCGCCATGCGCAACTCCTTTCCGGCCGCCTCAGGGTCCGCCACCAGCGGTTCGCCCATAGCGAGCTCGGCAAGGCGCTCGTATTCGGGAAGGTCGCGCCAGCGCTCGAGCAGCATCGCCGTGCTTGGATTCGCCGCCGCCGCGGCTTGCGCGAGCAATTCCTTAAGCACTGCCACTCCAGGCTTGTCGATTCGCGCGAGCGCCTCGGGCACCTCGATCTGCGCGGCGGCCTTGGGGTGATGCAGCACCAGGGTAATGGCCTGAGTCAACATATTGCCCCGCCCGGCACTGATTCGACCGCGTTCCCGGCTGGGGTGTTCCGGAGCGCTTGCGGCACCGCGCTTGGGCTCGCCGGCGGAGAAGAATTCCTTCAGCTTATTTGCGGGCATGCCAACCCGGGCGGCGAGCCGATCGGCGAGCATTTCCCGGTAAATACCCTCCGGCATACGTGCAAACAAGGGCCCGGCCAGGGCTTTTAATTTGGCGCGACCGTCAATGTGGTCGAGATCGACATCGGCAATCAACTGCTGCACCAGGTATTCGGAAAGCGGCAGCGACTCCTTCATGCGATTCTCAAAAGGTTCGGGTCCTTCCAGCGCCACCAAAGTGTCCGGGTCGTGGCCTTCGGGCAGAAACATGAACTTAAGCTCCCGTCCGTCCCGCGCCAGGGGCAGCGCGTTCTCGAGCGCCCGCCAAGCCGCTTGCCGCCCCGCGCGATCGCCGTCGAAGCAGAACACGACTTCACTGGTGATACGGAAGATCTTGTTGAGGTGCTCCTGGGTGGTCGCCGTCCCCAGGGTCGCCACTGCATAGGTGATTCCGGCCTGGTGCAGCCGCACCACATCCATGTAGCCCTCGACGATCAAAAGACGCTTGAAATCGCCCCTCGCCTGGCGCGCTTCGTACAGGCCGTAAAGCTCGCGGCCTTTGTGAAACAGCGGCGTTTCAGGCGAATTCATGTATTTCGGCTCACCCTGCTCGATCACCCGGCCGCCGAAGCCGATGACGCGGCCCCGCGAATCGCGAATCGGGAACATGAGCCGATCGCGAAATCGATCATAGTAGCCGCTGCTGCGTTCGCCGCTGCGCTCCAGGGTCAGGCCCACTTGCAGAAGCCGGCGCTGGTCGTCCTGCTGTCCCCCAAAACGCTTCAGCAACGCATCCCAGGCGTCCGGCGCATATCCCAAGCTGAACTTGGCGCTGATCTTCGCGTCGATGCCGCGCCGCTGGACGTAGGCTTGCGCGCGTGCATTGTCCGCCAGGTTTTGCTCGAAGAAGCGTGCCGCCTTCAGCATCAGGTCATGCAAGTCCGCGCTGCCGGGATCGCGCGGCGCCTGCGCTTCGCGCGGCAATTCAAGTCCTGCACGCTGCGCAAGATCGGCCACGGCGTCGAGAAATTCCATCTTCTCGTACTGCATGAGAAAGCCGATCACGGTGCCGTGCGCGCCGCAGCCAAAGCAGTGATAAAACTGCTTGTCGGCACTGACTGAAAATGACGGGGATTTCTCGTTGTGAAACGGGCAGCAGGCTTTGTATTCCCGGCCGGCCTTTTTCAGCGGCACGCGCGCGCTGATGATGTCGATGATGTCCGAACGCGAAACGAGTTCGTCAAGAAACGAATCTGGAATACGGCCGGTCATGGACCGCCTTTAGATCAACCGCCGAGCTTGGCTTTGATTTTTGCCCCAACCGCGGCCATGTCCGCACGGCCCTGAGCCTTGGCCTTGATGACGGCCATGACCTTGCCCATGTCCTTGATGCTGGCGGCACCAGTGGTCGCAATGGCCTCGCCGATCAGGCCGTCGAGTTCGGAGTCGCTCAACTGGGAAGGAAGATAGCCTTGCAGCAGGGTAATTTCGGCCGACTCCTTGTCGACCAAATCCTGGCGGTTGCCGGCTTGGAACTGCACCAGCGACTCCTTGCGCTGCTTGATCATCTTCTCGAGGACGCTCAATACCTGACTGTCGTCCAAAGTGATGCGTTCGTCGACCTCACGCTGCTTGATGGCAGAGGTGATCATGCGGATGACACCGAGCCGCTCCTTCTCGCCGGAGCGCATCGCCGCCTTCATGTCATCCGTAATTCGATCTTTGAGGGACATCATCCGTACGCGGCAGCGGTATCAACCCCTAGTAGGAGGGTCGAGCCGGAGCTGCCGCCGGGGGCGAGGAGGGGGCACCGCCCGTGCCGCGCATATTCTCGCGCGACAGGCGCTTCAAATGCCGTTTTACCGCAGCGGCCTTTTTTCGCTTACGTTCTTGGGTGGGCTTCTCGTAGAATTCACGCCGCCGAAGCTCGGTGAGGACACCCGCCTTCTCACAGGCACGCTTGAAGCGCCGCAGGGCGGCATCAAAGTACTCATTCTCGCGAACACGAACGCTGGGCATTCAAACCTCAAAATGGTTGACTCGGCCGCCGGTATTCGGCGACGGGGGGCGCATTCTAAAGTGCGCCCCGGCAAAAGGCAAAGGCGGAGCCGGAGAGCAGGCTCGGCTGCACCATCGAAGGGCAATTGCGGGGTTTTATGCGTGTCATTGGCATTGAAAGTTCCTGCGACGAAACGGCGGTCGCCGTCTATGACGCCGATTTGGGCCTGCTGTCGCATCGGCTGCACAGCCAGGTCGCTATGCACCAAGCCTATGGCGGAGTGGTTCCGGAGCTCGCCTCCCGCGACCACGTGCGGCGGCTGCTGCCGCTGGTCCGGGAAGCACTTGCCGATGCCAAATCCGGCCCGGAGTCGATCGATGCAGTGGCCTATACCGCAGGCCCCGGCCTTATAGGCGCCTTGCTGGTGGGGGCGGGCTTTGCCGCCAGCTTAGGATTGGCCTGGAACAAGCCCGTTTTGGGAATACACCATTTGGAGGGGCACCTCCTGGCGCCCTTGTTGGAACCGAATCCACCCGGTTTCCCGTTTCTCGCCTTGCTGGTGTCCGGCGGACACACCCAGCTAGTGGATGTGGCGGGCCTGGGTGAGTACCGAATTCTCGGGGAAACCTTGGATGATGCGGCCGGCGAGGCCTTCGATAAGACAGCGAAGCTGTTGGGGTTGCCTTACCCGGGGGGTGCTGCCCTGGCCAAACTGGCGGAGACCGGGCGCAGCGATCGCTTCGTGTTTCCGCGGCCCATGCTCGACCGTCCCGGCCTCGAATTCAGTTTCAGTGGCTTGAAGACGGCCGCCCTAGTAGCCTTGCGGGGCCGCGTTTTGGACGACGCGATTCGGGCAGACGTCGCGCGCGGTTTCCAGGAAGCAGTGGTCGAAACCCTTGCCGAGAAATGCCGCCGTGCGCTCGATCTGACGGGTCACCGGCGTTTGGTCGTGGCCGGCGGCGTGGGCGCCAATCGCCGTTTGCGCGAACGGCTGGCTGAGGTGGCGCGCGGTGCGGGAGCGGAATTGCACTTCCCGCGCGCCGAGTTCTGCACGGACAATGGGGCCATGATTGCCCTGGCGGGCTGCATGCGCCTGGCGGCCGGATTGCAGCCGAGCCTGTTGTCGATCGAGGCGCGAGCGAACTGGCAGCTTGGGGACGGCGGCGCCGCGGTTGGGTTCGGCGGCGCCGCGGTTAGGGACAGTGGAATAGCAGGGGACACGAGGCCTTGATGGACACGATATTCATACATGCGCTCAAGACCGAGGCGATTATCGGCATTTTCGATTGGGAGCGGCAGGTCAAGCAGACCGTGATCGTGGATATCGAAATCAGCGCCGAAATCACCAAGGCGGCTTTGTCCGACTCCATCGACGATACGCTCAATTACAAGCGGATCGCCAAGCGCGTGCTGGCATTCGTCGAGGAATCGAAGTTTCACCTGGTCGAAACCCTCGCGGAGCACATCGCCATGCTGCTGCTGGAGGAATTCGGCGTCGCGTGGGTCAGTCTCTCGCTAAGCAAACCGGGCGCTGTCCGCAGTTCGCGCGACGTGGGCGTGAAGCTCGAACGTGACCGCGATCACCTGGCAAAATGGCGCGCGCACCTGCTAATGGCCGCCAAACCGTAGCTCATCGCGCCGTCCCGTCGTACCTCCTGCCGCCTATTTCACATGCCTCATCGCATTGTTCTCGATCGCCCCTTGACCTGGCGACAGGTTGCTGACGTAGCGGAAGGCGGAACTCTGGGCTTGTCGGATGCGGCGCAAGCCCGAATTCGCGCAGCGCGCGCTCTCGTAGAATCCATCGTGCGCAAGGGCGTGCGCGCCTACGGCGTAAATACCGGGGTTGGCGCGCTTTGCGACATCGTCATACCCGAGTCCAAGCAGGAACGTCTGTCGCGAAACATCGTGATGAGCCACGCAGTCGGCATCGGGTCGCCGCTCGAGCCCATGGCAGTTCGCGCCATTATCGCGGCGGCCATCAATAATTTTTCGCTGGGTTTTTCCGGCGTACGTCCGGCGGTGGTGGATGCACTGCTGGCGCTGCTCGAGTTTGATTGTGCGCCGCAGGTCCCGGCCGCAGGGTCGGTCGGATATCTTACCCATATGGCGCACATTGCACTGGTGCTGATCGGAGAGGGCAGTGCGCGGTGGCATGGCCGAGCGGTCGGTGGCGCTGAGGCGCTTGCGTCGATGCGCCGTGCGCCGTTGGTTTTGGGTGCCAAAGAGGGATTGAGCCTCGTCAATGGAACGCCCTGCGCTACCGGTCTGTCGGCCCTTGCACTGGCGCGGACTCTGCGGCTGCTCGACGCGGCGGACATTACCGCCGCCATGACATTCGAGAATCTGCATGGGCAGCTTGCGGCATTCGACGCCGACGCCTTGGGGCTGCGTGTATCCGCGGGTGTTCGCCGCGTCGGCGAGCGGCTGCGGGCGGCCTTAAGCGGCAGCGTCATCCTCGAGCGCAGCGCGGGCCACCGCACACAGGACGCACTGAGTCTGCGGGCCGTCCCGCAGGTACACGGGGCCGCACGCGATTTGTTTATCCGCACGGCCCAAGTCGTCGATGAGGAACTGGCATCGGCGACCGACAATCCAGTGATCTTAGGCACGGCGGATGAGCCGCGCGCGCTATCCGGCGCCAACGCGGTCGGCGCGGCCCTTGGCCTGAGTGCGGATTCGTTGGGGATTGCCGTGGCCGAAGTGGCGGCCATGTCGGAACGCCGCATGGATCGCCTGGTAAATCCGCTGGTGAGCAATCTGCCGGCGTTCTTGAGCATGGACGAGGGCGCGGGTTCCGGTTTCATGATTGCGCAATACGCAGCGGTGTCGCTGGTTGCGGAGAACCGGCGCCTGGCGGCACCGGCCAGCCTCGACGGCGGGGTTACCTCGGGGCTGCAGGAAGATCATCTCAGCCACGCAACGCCAGGTGCGCTCAAGCTGCTCAAAATCATCGACAACGCAGAGGCTATCCTGGCCATCGAATTGCTGGCGGCGGCGCAGGCTTACGACCTGCAATCGGCGCCTCGCGCGCGGGCGCCGTACACCGACGCGGTCTACCGGTGGGTGCGCGCCGGCATTGCTCGCTACGACGACGACCGGCCGCTGGGCGCCGACATTCAAAGTGCGCGGGAGCTGCTCAAGGGGCCGCTGCCTGATCTGCTTTGAGGGTCCGTTGCCCGGAAGTCATATGCCGCGGCCGCCGTCGACGGCGATGATCTGACCCGTGATATAGGGCGCGTCCTTCGCCAGGAACAGTGCGGTGCGTGCGACGTCCTGCGGAGTGCCGTGACGCTTCAGCGCTGTCTTATCCACGATTTCACTCTTCAACACTTCATCCATGTCGCCTTCCGGCCACAGCACCGGACCCGGCGCAATGCCATTGACGCGAATATCAGGACCCAGTTCGCGCGCCAAAGCCCGCGTCAGCATCGCGAGTCCCGCCTTGGCCGCGCTGTACACCGGGTGCCCTTTGAGCGGACGCAGTGCGTGGATATCGATCATATTGATGATAAGTCCGCGCTGCTTCGCCAGGCTCGGCGCGGCCGCTTGGGAGAGAAATAGCGGCGCTTTGAAGTTGCTGCCGATTAGATCATCCCACTGCGGCAGTGTGATCTGACCGACCGGCGTTGGGTAAAAACTCGAGGCATTGTTGATTAGAATGTCGAGGCGGCCGAATTCCAGCAGTGCGGCAGCCACCAATTTCTCCGGCGCCTCGGCATTCGACAGGTGCGCAGAATGAATGGCGGCCGAATGGGCGCGTGCAAGGTTGAACTCGTCGGCCAAGGCGATTGCGGCGGCGGCGGAGGACCGATAATGGATGAGAATGTTCGCGCCCGCAGCATGCAGCGTGCGTGCGATTTCCGCGCCGACGCGCCGTGCGCCGCCGGTGATCAACACCACCTGGCCGCGCAACGGCGAATTCTCGATACTGGGCTTCATGCGCCACAACGATACCGCAATGGATAATCCACGTGAACTCGTCCTGAATGATGCACAGGCGCGGCACTGCGCCCGCATGCACGATTATTTGGCGGCTCAGATCGCCGCGACCGATGGCTGGCTGAGCTTCGAGCGCTTCATGGAACTCGCGCTGTATGCACCGGGCTTGGGCTACTACAGCGCGGGTGCGCACAAATTCGGCGCCGACGGTGATTTCACCACCGCACCGGAAGTATCGAGCCTGTTCGGCGCCTGCGTTGCTCGGCAGTGTGCCGAGGTGCTGAGAGCGCTCGGCGGCGGATCCGTCCTGGAAATCGGCGCCGGCAGCGGACGCCTCGCCGTCGATGTTCTGTCGCGTCTCGAGTCGTTGGGAATGTTGCCGGCGCATTATTGGATCCTGGAGATAAGCGCCGACCTGCGTGAGCGCCAGCAGCGCCACCTCGAGCAGCATGTACCGCACTTGCTGGAACGCGTACGCTGGCTCGATCAGCCGCCCGAGCGGCCCTACGACGGGCTCATCCTAGTCAACGAAGTGCTGGATGCTCTGCCGGTGGCGCGCTTTCGCTGGTATCGCGACCGGGTCGAGGAACTCGGCGTCGTGATCGACGCGGGCCGCCTGGCCTTGAGCACGCGACCGGCAAGCGCGACGGTGGCGGAGGCCTGCCGCCGGTTGGCAAATTCCGGCGGTGCATGGCACGACGGTTATGTGTCGGAGTATTGTCCACGGCTGATGGCATGGACGCACGGCGTCACCCGCAGTCTGCGCAGCGGCGCCGTGCTCTGGTTCGATTACGGGCTGCCCCGCCCGCAATATTATTTGCCGGAACGCCACGAGGGCACGTTGCTGTGTCATTTCCGTCACCGCGCGAATGACGATCCGCTGCTGTTTCCCGGATTGCAAGACATTACGGCCTGGGTGGACTATACGCAGCTGGCGGAGGCGTCGCGCGCAGCCGGCTTCACGGTCACCGGCTTCACCACGCAGAGCTACTTCCTGGCGGGTCTTAGGGTCGACCAGGAAATGCAGAACATGGCCGGCGATAACGTCAATCGATTTGCGCGATTGGCCAATCAGGCGCGGCAACTGATGTTGCCGGGCGAAATGGGAGAGCGCTTCAAGGTCATGGCATGGATGCGCGGCCTGGACCTGCCGTTGTCGGGATTTGCGCTGCAGGATCTGCGCCATACGCTGTGAGGGAGCCGGAGATAGTGCATGACAAGGACTGATTCGCTGCCTATATGCTGCTGCCCGTGCGCCGCTGGATGAGCTAGCGCGCGAACATCAGGCGCTGCGCAACTACGCGCGCGTTCGGCGTCGCCGAAGAGACGGCTCGCCGCAAGACCGGTGCGGACCTGCACGAGACCCTGCGCTGGCTCGCCGATTTCTTCAGCTATCGATTCGAGTTCTGCGTGGTTCGGCGCATCACAGGAACCGCCGACCCGACGCGCGACGTCATCGGCGAAGGCTGCCGAGTGATGGTTCGCCTGCCAACGGCGCTGCCCGGTTGACGATGCCGGATTTAGACCTGTTCATGGCGAGTTCTGAGCAGGCGGCCGCTGATTTTCAAGGTAGGATTGAATGGAGGCGGCAATTTTCACCTTAAATGAGCCGTTTTCGCCGAATGAATTCAATTATGGGGATATACGCATGAACTCAAACCCGAAGCTGTCATATGCGATCGCTGCGATCCTGAGCGGCGCGTCCGTCGGATTGGTCAGCGCCGCAGCGGCGTCCGACACCGATTCCAGCTCCGATACGATTCAGGAAATCACCGTCACCGCGCAGCGCCGCAGTGAGAGCATGCAAAACGTGCCGATCTCGATGCAGGCTTTCACCGGCAAGGCGTTGCAGCAACTTAACGTCTCGACATTCGATGATTACATTAAGTACTTGCCCAATGTGACCACAGCGAACAACGGGCCGGGACAGAATGAAGTTTTCATGCGGGGCCTGAGCGCCGGCGCCCAGCCCAGCCAGGGCAGCGGCTCGACAGGGTTATATCCCAATGTCGCCATTTATCTGGACAATCAATCCGGGCAGCTCCCGAACCGCAATCTGGATGTGTATGCGGCCGATATAGATCGGATCGAGATACTGGAGGGCCCGCAGGGCACTCTGTTCGGTTCCGGTGCCGAGTCCGGCGCCATTCGCTACATTACCAATGCACCCAAGCTCGACGTGACCGAGGGCAGCGTCAAGGCCGGCTATGGAATCACCGCTCACGGCGATCCGAATTCCAACGTGACGGCTGTGTTGAACCTTCCGCTGATCGCCGACACCATGGCCGTGCGCGCCGTGATATTCAACGACAGCCGCGGCGGTTACATCGACAATGTGCCGGCCACGTTCACACGCAAGGATAGCGACATCGGCATTCATTATGGCGGCTTTGCCACCGGTTGTTCGATAGGTGCGCCGGTTGCGGGCCAGTGCGCCGCCGGTGACGTAACCAGCTATGGCGTGCCGCCGGGCAGTCCGTCCATCAACAACAATAGCATCGCCGCCAGAGCCATCAACCCGGTCACCTACCAGGGCGTGCGAGCCGAGGCGCTGTACAAATTCAACGATGACTGGGACCTGTTGCTCACGCAGTCCTATCAGGATATGAACTCGAAGGGCGTGTTCTACCAGCAGCCCACCGCGTCCGACGGCGGAAACCTGCAGCCCCTCGAGGTGACATTGTTCAATCCTTCCCACGACAAGGATAAGTTCGAAAGCACGGCCTGGACCTTGAACGGCAAATTCGGCGATATCAAGGCCGTGTACACCGGCGGCTACCTGGTGCGCAACGTCGATCAGGTCGGCGACTACACCAACTATGCGCGCGGCTTCTATGCCGACTACTACCAGTGCTACGGTGCGGGATCGGGAGATGCCGGGCATCCCAATGCCACCTGCTTCTCGCCGAGCGCGACCTGGCGCACTGCCGAGCGCAATACACACCAGCAACATGAATTTCGCTTCAGTACGCCGGACGACTGGCGCTTGCGTGCGATCGCCGGCGCGTACTGGGAGGACAACAAGTTGTTCGATCAGACCGGATGGGGCTACAAGACCGTCCCTTCCTGCACCTCAAACAATCCGGCGGGCTCTCTGGGCAATGCCGGCTGCTTTACGGACGTCGGTACGGCCCCGGGGTCGACCGTCGTGAATCCCGGTGTGCAGGCCTCGAATACCTCCTTCTACCAGGACACGGTACGCGAAACGAAGCAGACGGCCTTCTTCGCATCCGTGGATTTCGATCTGATTCCGAAGGTGCTGACCATTACCGCGGGAACGCGGCATTTTCGCTTCGAGAATTCCTCCAAGGGCAGCGTCAGCGGCAGCTTTTACTGCTTCGAGGGGGGCGCGGCCGCCGGTGGATGTCTCGGCAGCAATTACAATCTCGACGCGCAGAATCTCCATGACACCGAGACCGGGTTCAAGAGCCGCGGCAACCTGACCTGGCACGTCACGTCCGACGTCATGCTGTATTACACCTTCTCGCAGGGTTTCCGCCCCGGCGGCTTCAACCAGAACGGCGGCACGGCGCATGCTTACGGCCCGGACGGGGTGCAGCAGTACTTGGTGCCCAGTTCCTACTCCTCCGACCAACTGACCAACAATGAAATTGGTTGGAAGACGGAATTCTTCGACCGTCGCGTGCAATGGAACGGCGCGGTGTATCGCGAGAACTGGAACAATGTGCAGGTGGCCTTTTTCGATCCCGGCCTGGTCGGCAATATTTTCTACAACACCAACGG
Organism: Gammaproteobacteria bacterium; assembly: GCA_040004115.1. Lineage (GTDB taxonomy): Bacteria > Pseudomonadota > Gammaproteobacteria > Steroidobacterales > Steroidobacteraceae > Bog-1198. Next base: position 11,570 of record JBDUBO010000117.1, read on the forward strand.
CCAGAATTTCCTCATCAAAGGCATCGAGA
>JBDUBO010000159.1:0-3316 GCA_040004115.1 Gammaproteobacteria bacterium
AAGTTGCGACGTCGACTAGATAAGCGGCGGGCAGCCCATGTTGGGTGATGAGAATTGGGTTGCGGTCGTTCTCGATTTCGGTCAGCAGCTCGGTCGCCCTTCGCTTCAGCGTTGTGACGAGTTCGGGGTCAATCTCGATTAATCCCGCCGAATCTTCGCCGCACCGAATCATCCGGCGGCGGCAGCGGCCCCTCGAGCCGCGCAGCCACCCGCGATAGATGCATTTCGGAGGCGGTGAAAATTCGCGCATAAATATCCCGGCAAAGCACCGCCGCCTTCGCGCCCGGCCAGTCGGCGGGCAGCAGCCGCGGCGGCAACATGGGATCGCGCAGGTGCAGGCGGCGGTACTCGTGAATCAGCAGCGTGCGCACGATGAAGCCGGCTTGGTGATCGAGGCTGCGTGTCCCCTGTAAAGCCGTAAGCACTGGTTCGAAGCGCTTCACGAAGAGTTGGTAGCGGCGTGCCAAGTCCTCGAGGTTCCACCCCATGCTCACCAGGCGCTGCGGCGAATCGTCGTCGGCTAGGCTTGCGTCGAAGACAATGACCTGAGAAAGCGGCCCGCCGGTTCGTCGCGGCAGGGTGAATGCGCGGGATTCAAGCTGTGGGTGGGCAAATACATTATTGGAGAGCGCGCCGAATCCGCGCCAGATCAATTCGTCGCTGAGGGCCTTCCTTTCTGCCGCTCGCATGGCCGGCAGAACGACCACCGTCCAGCGGCCCGGCCAATCGGCGTCCGGTGCATCGTAAATGCGTTTGGTGGCCTCGGCAAAGCGCTCGCGGCCATCGGCGGACAAATGATATTCGCTGAGCTTGCCGCTGCGGCGCCCCTCGAGCCAGCCGTCCTTGGCAAGCCGTGCGGTGGCGGTGCGGACCAGGCGCTCATTGAGTCCAAAGGGCGCCGCCAGGGTGATCAAGCTGCCGAGGGCGATGGCTCCGCCGCGCGGCATGATGCAGTCGCCGAACAGGGTCACGATGAGCGAGCCGGCGCGCAACGGCCACTGACGACGAAAACGCGCGACCAGCTCAGCGGCGGCGGCGGCAGGTCCGGCGGCATCGGCTGCGCCCGGGCGGGCGAGGGCGGTATCGGCGGCATGACTATCGGTCATCAAATCCATTGTAATACGCCATTCCCCATATGACACACAAAATATGGATTATTGGACATTTATGTATCACAATGCGGCACAGGTTATCGTCCGAGGGCAGGCATGTACACACAGGCGTTGGATATGCAGGGTTCCGATGGGGCAGCGCCCGATGAAGGAGAGCTGCAGCGGCGTTTCCTCGAGCGCGTCGATGCCGAAGAGAAGATCGAGCCCAAGGATTGGATGCCGGAGCGCTATCGGAACACCCTGATTCGACAAATTTCCCAGCATGCGCATTCCGAGATCGTCGGCATGCTCCCGGAAGGGAATTGGATCACACGGGCGCCGACGCTGAAGCGCAAGGCGATTCTGATCGCCAAAGTGCAGGACGAGGGCGGCCATGGCGCGTATCTGTACAGCGCGGCGGAGACGCTGGGGGTGAGCCGCGATCAACTCGTCGATCAGTTGTTGTCGGGCAAGGCCAAATATTCGAGCATTTTCAATTATCCCACCCCGACCTGGGCCGACGTGGGGGCGATCGGTTGGCTGGTAGACGGCGCGGCCATCATGAATCAGATTCCGCTGTGCCGCTGCTCATACGGTCCCTACGCGCGTGCCATGGTGCGTGTCTGCCGCGAGGAGAGTTTCCACCAACGGCAGGGCTACGACCTGATGATGCATTTGGCAAGAGGGTCGCCCGCGCAGAAGCGCATGGCCCAGCAAGCCTTGAATCGATGGTGGTGGCCCGCGTTGATGATGTTCGGCCCGTCCGACGCCAATTCGACGCATAGCGGCGAATCGCAGCGCTGGAAAATCAAGCGCTTCTCGAACGATGAACTGCGGCAAAAATTTGTCGATTTCACGGTGCCGCAGGCCAAATTTCTGGACCTCGCCATTCCCGATCCGGCGCTGCGCTGGGACGAGGTCAAGCAGCAGCACGAATTCGGACCCATCGACTGGAGCGAATTCGATCAGGTGCTCAAGGGCAATGGGCCCTGCAATGCCGAGCGCCTGGCGGCGCGCCGCAAGGCGCATGCCGCCGGCGCCTGGGTGCGCGAGTCGGCGAGCGCCTATGCCGAGAAGCAGAGGCGGCGTGCTGCCTCGCTGGCTGCGTAACTGCGCTGCTTAACGGCGTCAATCCACGATAACCCATGAGTACCGAGCGATGAGCAACAGCGACGACAAACGCCAGTGGCCTTTGTACGAGGTCTTCGTGCGTGCACGCGGCGGTCTCGATCACAAGCATGTCGGCAGCTTGCATGCCGCGGACGCGCGCATGGCCATCGATCATGCGCGCGATCTGTACACGCGTCGCCAAGAGGGCATCAGCATTTGGGTGGTGGCGTCAAAGGAGATCACCGCCTCGGACCCCGCAGAGACCGATTCGCTGTTCGAGCCGGCGCGCGACAAGATCTATCGTCATCCGACTTTTTATGAAATTCCGGACGAGGTAAAGACGTTGTGAGCGCGGCGTCATACGAGGTCGGCGCAGCGGACGGCACCGGCACGTTCGCGGATGTCGCTGCGCGCGATTTGTTCCGATACGTGCTGCGCCTCGGCGACTTGAGCCTGGTGCTGGGACAGCGGTTGGGCGAGTGGGTGGGTCATTCGCCGGCGCTCGAAGAGGACTTGGGGTTGGCCAATGTTGCGCTCGACATGATCGGGCAGGCGCGGCTGCTGCTGAGTTACGCCGGGGAGATCGAAGGCCGCGGCCGCAGCGAAGACGACATCGCCTTTCTGCGTGAGCATGGCGAGTACTTGAATCCGATACTGGTGGAGATGCCGAATGGCGATTTCGGCCAGACCATCGTGCGCCAAGTGCTGATCGACGCCTTCCAACTGGAATTGTTCGAGCGCATGACATCCTCTACGGATCAGCGCCTGGCCGCGATCGCCGCGAAGTCTGTAAAGGAGGTTCGCTATCACCTGCGTTACAGCAGCGGCTGGCTGGTGCGCCTCGGCGACGGCACCGACGAAAGTCACGCGCGCGTGCAGGCTGCGCTCGACACCCTGTGGCCCTATACGGTCGAGTTGTTTGCCGAGGACGAGCTGGATCGAGCCATGCTCGAGAAGGGCGCGGCGCCGCGTTTGTCGGATGTCCAGACGACCTGGTCGCAGCGCATCGGTGGGATACTGGCGGAAGCGACCTTGAGCCGTCCCATAGACCGCCCGCATTCCTGGCACGGCAAGCGCGGCCAGCACAGCGAACATCTCGGTTACATGCTCGCCGA
>JBDUBO010000118.1:0-11142 GCA_040004115.1 Gammaproteobacteria bacterium
TCGCCACGCTCGGCGAACCGCTGATCGTTGACGGCGTGGTTGTGGCCCAGCGCGGACAGACCGTGATGGGCAGGGTTACCGAAGCGCGCAAAGCAGGACGCGTCGAAGGGGCCTCGCGCCTTGGTCTGGAATACCTCTCGAGCGAAAATTTGACAGCGCTGACATTTTCTCTTTTAATCCTGTAAGCTGCATTTCCTCGATGGATTTTGGCGGCAAAATTGCCCGCTTAATCATGATAAAAATATAACAATTACATATGGTTGTAGTGTATTAATGTTCACCGAATTAAGTCGCGCCCCCCATCTCGCCGCCGCCACCGCAGTGCTAGTGCTGTGCGGCGCCGCCCCATTGTCGGCAGCGGTCCCCGAGGGCAGTGTACATCCTGAACTTTGGCCCGCAGTGGCGCACGCCCCGAGGGACACGGACACCGAGAGCTTCGTGCAACACCTGTTGGCGCGTATGACCCTGGAGGAAAAGGTCGGTCAAATGATACAGGCCGACATTGCCTCGATTTCTCCGGCAGAGCTTGGTACCTACAAATTGGGCTCTATTCTGGCTGGTGGGGGTGCCGCGCCCGGGAACAACGTGCGAACAACGCCGCAGGCTTGGCTTAATCTGACCGACGGGTTTTATCGGGCCTCATTGGCCGCTAGCAGCGCCGGACACGCGCCCATTCCTATTCTGTTCGGCATCGACGCCGTGCACGGTCATGCCAAGATCGTCGGCGCGACTATTTTTCCTCACAACATCGGTCTCGGCGCGGCGCACGATCCTAAGTTGGTGCGCCGAATCGGTGAGGCAACCGCCGAGGAGGTTGCCGAGACCGGCATCGACTGGACGTTCGCGCCGACGGTCGCTGTGGCACGCGACGTTCGTTGGGGCCGTTCCTACGAAAGTTATTCGGAATCGCCCGAACTGGTGGCCGAGTACGCCGCCGCCATGGTTACCGGAATTCAAGGTGAGCGCGGCACGCCGCAATTTATGGCACCGGGCCACACTCTGTCCTCGGTCAAACACTTTGTCGGCGACGGTGGCACCCTGGGAGGGAGAGATCAAGGCACCACTCTGGTTACGGAAGCGGAGCTTCGCGACGTACATGCGGCCGGGTATCCAGCAGCCATCAAAGCCGGTGCAATGATCGTCATGGCCTCTTACAACAGCTGGAATGGCGTGAAGCTGCACGGCAACCACTATTTGCTGACCGATATTTTGAAGGGCCGGCTCGGTTTCGACGGTTTCATCGTCGGTGATTGGAACGCGCACGAAGAGATACCAGGATGCACCAAGTACCGGTGCGCGGCTGCAATACTTGCGGGTGTGGATATGTTGATGGCGCCGGACAGCTGGCGCGAACTCTATAAGAACACCCTGGCGCAAGCGCGCTCCGGCGAGATTCCCCAGTCGCGCATCGACGATGCGGTGCGCAGGATATTGCGCGTAAAGACCGTCGCCGGATTGTTCCAGCGGCCTGCCCCGAAACAGCGCAGCGATGCCGGCGATTTCTCGCGTCTGGGCAGCGCTGCGCATCGGGCGTTGGCGCGCGAAGCGGTACGCGAATCCCTGGTGCTGCTCAAGAACGACCACGCCATGCTGCCCTTAAATCCGCGAGCGAAGATACTCGTGGCCGGCGAGGCCGCGGATTCCATCCCCACTCAGACGGGAGGCTGGACCATCGATTGGCAGGGCGATCAGAACAGCAACGCGGATTTTCCCGGAGCCACATCGATCTTCGGCGGCATTCAAGCGGCGGTCGCCGCAGCGGGCGGCTCGGCCGTTTTGGCCAAGGACGGGCGATTTGCCGACAAACCGGATGCGGCCATCGTGGTTTTCGGCGAAGGTCCCTACGCGGAATTCGAAGGCGATCGGGAGAATCTCGATTTCTCAGAACGCGACCCGCGTCCGCTCGAACTGCTGCGTCGTTTGAAGAATGCGGGCGTGCCTACGGTAGCAATCTTTCTATCGGGCCGGCCTCTCTGGGTGAACCCCGAGATCAACGCCTCCGACGCCTTCGTGGCGGCCTGGCTGCCCGGCAGTGAGGGCGCGGGTGTCGCCGATCTCTTGTTCCGTTCCGCGGCGGGTACGCAACGCTACGATTTTACGGGGCGCCTGGCGTTCTCGTGGCCGACGACAGCCACGCCAGTGACCTTCGATGCGGCGGGCAAGGTGTCCGGCGTCTTGTTTCCGCGCGATTGGGGGCTTGATTACGGCCGCAGCATCGATTCGCCGCCGCTATCCGAAGACGCGCGAATACCGCCGCATTGGGTTGCCGCTCGGGGCAGCCTATTCCATGAAGGCCACGTCACCGCACCCTGGTCCCTCTTCGTCGCCGACGGCGATGCGGAGGTTCACTTCACCACGTCGAGTCAGGAGAGTCCGCATGGCGCTGTGGTCACCATCGCGGTGCCGGACGGCAACAAGACCGCGTGGAGCGGCGCGCGAAGCGGCATTTTGCGGATATCCGGCCGCGCCGGCGATCTCGGGCAGCAGGCCGAGCAGGGTGCGACTCTGGATGTTCGTTATCGCGTGGATAAGGCTCCAGAGCGTAAAGTCTACTTGGGAATGCAGTGCACCGAGCCGTCTTGCGGCACGCCGGCGGGGGCGATGTTGGACGTGACTCGAGCGCTCAAGCAGCCGCATAGCGGAGAGTGGCAGCATCTATCCATACCATTGTCTTGCTTCAAGGCCGCGGGAGCGGATCTTGGCGCCGTGGTGGCACCCTTTGTGCTCGAAACCTCGGGCCGGCTCGAACTGACCATCGCGGAAATCAGTCTCGCGCAAGACCCCCAGCCGGGTAGGATTCCTTGCCCGTGAACAATCTGCCGGGATTTGGAGTGCGTCGACCTCGCGAGCCGCTACTATAGGCGCACATTTTTCGAGGTTCACGAGATTGGCCATCAACTCAGCTTCGGCATCGGTCACCATTCAAGAGGTGGCAGACCTCGCCAAGGTCTCGCCCAAAACGGTGTCTCGGGTCATCAACAATGAGCCGCGGGTGCGCTCCGACACGCGCGCGCGCATTCTCGAAGCCATTGAACAGCTCAACTACCGGCCCAATCTCAACGCGCGCGGCCTCGCCAGCAATCGCTCCTTCCTCATCGGGTTGTTCTGTGAACGACCCGGGGACTATTTGAGCGAATTCCAGGCTGGCGCCGTGGCACGTTGCCGCGAGTCCAGCTTGCACTTGATGGTCGAACCGTGGGATGTGGAAAGTCCGCTCATCGACAAGCAAATAGATACCCTGCTCGGGCAACTACGCCTGGAAGGGGTCATTTTATTGCCGCCGTTGAGCGACCATCCCGTCGTCTTGAACAAGCTGCGCGAGGCCTCGATACCCATCGTGCGGATCGCGCCGAAACAGCATTTGAGCGCCACTCCGTCGATCGGGATCGACGACTACGCGGCGGCCCGCCAGGTCACCGCGCATCTGGTGGGTCTCGGACATCGGCGCATCGGCTTCATGCTGGGAAGGCCGGAGCACGGCGCCACAGAACAGCGCTATCTGGGCTTCGTCGACGAAATGCGCGCGCACCAGATTCCGGTCGATTCCGATCTGGTTCAGACAGGCAATTTCGTGTTCGGCGATGGGTTGATTTGTGCCGAACGCATGCTGCGCGCGGCGACGCCGCCCACGGCAATTTTCGCCAGCAATGACGACATGGCGGCGGCGGTGGTATCCATGGCGCGCAAGTTCGGGCTTGATCTGCCGGGCCAATTGTCGGTTGCGGGTTTTGACGATGCGCCCGTTGCCAGCATGATCTGGCCGGAGTTGACCACGGTGCGTCAGCCGGTCGCAGAAATGGCGCGGATCGCCGCGGATATGATCATTCAGTTTGAGCCGCGGCGTAACGGTTGGCCCGACCGTATCCCGCGGCATTTGCTCGAGCATGAATTGGTGATTCGCAACTCGACCGCCCGGCCGGCACGCCGCACTTAGGCAGGCTCACATACCATGTGCGAGCATCTGAATTCAGGCGGTGGAGTGCAGCGCCGAGTTCAGTGCCGCGATAGCTCCCACCAGGTGATACAGCGTACTGGCAGGCACCGGCGAGTCGATGAATTCGCCGCTTGGGCGCCGCATGTCGAACCACAGGCCCGGCAGCTGAGTGTTCAAAAACGGCAGAAAACTCATCGCGGCCTGGTGAGCCATGGTCCAATACTGCGGCTGGCCCGTCAGTTGGGCGGCGAGCAGCGCGGCCTTGAGTCGCTCTGTTTGCGGCCAGAAACGTGCATTGGGGTCGGCGACCGTCATGTCGTCCAGCAGCTGATTGATCGCCACTCCCCGTCGCACACCGTATTGCTCGCCGATCCAAAGCAGCCGCAACGCCGTTTCGCGCAGCGGCGCGGGATGGTGCAGTTCGCAGCGCAGCAGCAACCAAGCCCATTCGAATTGATGTCCCGGTTCGATGGCACGACCGGCAACGCCCGCGGAAGGCTGCCATGTCGGGGTGTAGCACTCGCCCAACGCGCCACTGTCGCGGCGGATGAAATGCGCAACTGCGACGTCCACCAGGCTTCTGACCCAGGCCGACCAACCCGAATCGTTGCCGATCGCGGCCCAAGCTAGACAGGCCTCCAGCAAATGCATGTGCGGGTTCGATTCGCGAACGGTGTGCACGGCCCGCTCCGAGAGGAACGAGCCGCCGGGAGTGCCGAGTCGTGTATCGATGGCGCTGCGCAACGCCAGTGCACGCCGTTCGAATTCGCCACGCGCGTCAAGCGCCGTGGCCGCCGCCGCGAATCCAAGCAGCGCGAATGCCTGATCATAGAGCAGCGCCCGATCATCGAGCGCAGTTCCATCGTCATCGGCCAGCGTGCGGAACAATCCATCGCTGCGCAGATAGTGAGCCGTGAAGTACTTGATCCCGCGGTCGGCGATGCCGGCGGCATCGCCGCGCCAACCGAACGCCGGTGCTTGAGCAAAAGCGTAGATTTGCCGCGGGTGGACGCGCGCGCGGCGTGGATGGGTCAGCGCCCGGCCATCTTGCCCGAGGGCCTCGAAGAAACCGCCATCCCGCGGATCGATACCGTGCTGTGCCCAGCGCGGATAGGCATCATTGACCAGCCACGCCGTGAGTCCGTCATTCAGGGTGCGTAGGCTGCGCTTCGCACCGCCTTCCATCGTTGAACTAAAAGGATCGTGCTGTGTCATCGGAGAATCATGACTCGCCTGCGATGAGGGCCGGCAGAAACGATCCATGCCCGTGCGGCAGCGGCAAGAAATTCAAAAACTGTTGCGGTCGGCTCGCGCCTGGCAGCGAGTTCACGATTCCGACCGAGGGCGCTGCGCCGCAAAAGTCCGCCGCGCCTGCGCACGAGGCTGCCTCGCCTGGCGAGCTGATCGCGCTGTTCGATGCCGGACATCTTGCCGAACTCGAGAACTCGGTGCGGGCGTGTCTTGAGATAACACCTGCTTCTGGATTTCACTGGCAGATGCTGGCGGTTGCGCTGCGTGGACAGGGTAGGGACGCTCTGCAGGCGCTGACAACGGCCGTGCGATACCTGCCCGACGATGCGGTCGCTCATCTCAATTTGGGGAACGCGTTGGGACGGCTTGGGCGGTTGCACGAGGCGGTCGCGAGCTATGCTCGAGCGCTGACAATTCAACCGGAATTTGCCGAGGCGCATCAGAACTTGGGCACGGCGCTGGGCCAGTTGGGGCGAAATGCTGAATCGGTGGCCAGTTGCCGCCGTGCTCTGGAGATCAAGCCTGAATTGGCGGAAGCCCACAACAGCCTCGGCAGCGCGTTGTTCAGGCTCGCCCAGCTTGAGCGTGCCATCGACTGCTTTCAGCGAGCGATCGACCTCAGTCCTGATTTTGCCGAGGCGCGGGTTAATTGGGCGAACGCGCTGCGAAGTATCGGGCGACTGGATGACGCAGTGGCCGGTTACCGGCGTGCCATCGTGAGCGCGCCGCGCCTGATCGCGGCCCACACTGACCTTGGCACCGCGCTGCGGCTGCAGCAGCGTACGGCCGAATGCGAGGCCAGCTGCCGGCGTGCACTCGACCTCGATGCGGCTTCGGTTGCGGCGCTGCTGGTGTTGGCGGAACTGCGGGCAGATACCGGCGACTTTGCGGCCGCGGAGGATTTCTTCAAGCGCGTGATATCTCTTGAACCGGAGTCGGTTGAAGGCTGGGTCGGGCTCGCACGGCTGCGACGGATGACAACCGCCGACGCCCTGTGGCTGGCAGCGGCGCAGCGACTGGCTGCAAAGGGGCTGCAGGCGCATCGCGAAATGCCGTTGCGCTACGCCATCGGTAAATACTTCGACGATGTCGGGGATTTCGAGCAGGCTTTCGTTCACTACCGGCGAGCGAACCAATTGGCGAAGCACTGCGGACCCGCCCACGATAGAGCACAACTGACGCGCACCGTCGATTGGATCATCCGCTGTCACGATCGTGCATGGTTGAGCCGAGAACGCGGAGCGGCGGACCGGTCGAGGCGCCCCGTGTTCATCGTCGGTATGCTGCGCTCGGGCACTTCGCTCGCGGAGCAAATCCTCGCTTCTCATCCGGCGGTGTTCGGCGCCGGCGAGCTCAACTACTGGGGCGCGGGAACGGCGGCGGCCATCGCCTACGCTGCTGCCGTCGGTGCGCCGGCGGCCGACATCAGCGAGCCTGCACTCGCGGCGTTGGGCGAAGGCTACCTTAAATTGTTGAGAAGTTTGTCGGCCGAAGCGGACCGCGTGACCGACAAGTTTCCCGCCAATTTCCTTTTGTTGGGGTTGATACACGCGGCATTGCCGCATGCGCGATTCATTCACATGCAGCGCCACCCCATCGATACCTGCGTGTCCATCTACTTCCAGCATTTGGAAGCCGCCAATACCTATGCGAATGATCTGGAGGATCTCGCACACTACTACCGCGAATATCGGCGTCTCATGCGCCATTGGCGCAGTGTGCTGCCGGCGAATCTGCTGCTGGAGGTGCCGTACGAGGGATTGGTTCACGACCTGCCGGCCTGGAGCCGGACGATGCTGGATTTCATCGAATTGCCGTGGGATGAGAGCTGTCTCAACTTTCACCGGACTGCGCGTACAGTGGCAACCGCCAGCCGTTGGCAGGTACGGCAAAAAGTCGGCACTGCATCCGTCGAGCGTTGGCGGCACTACGCTAAGTTCATCGAGCCGTTGCTGCCTCTTTTGGAGTCGCATGAGATTTGAAGTCACGCAGGATTCAAAGCCGGCGCGGGCGACGCTCCCTGGCGTTCGCCCTTGAGCAAGGCGAAGCGGCTTGGCAGCAAGGTGTGCGTAAAGGGGAGAATGGCGGCGCCGACCGCAGGCGCATCAGCGGCGGTGACGGCGCGTGCGACGGGCGCAATGACGGGAACCTGGGAGGCGAAATCGCGCATGCGGGCATTGAGGGCGGCGGCGAGTTGATCTACCAGCGCAGCGGGAAGCCGGCCGCCGATCAACACTGCGTCCGGATTGATGAGGCAATTGATCGACACCATCGAATCGACCAGGGCTTCAGTGGACTCCAGAATCCACGCATCGACGATGGCGCGCGCGCCGGCACTCAAGCGGGCGAGTCGGCGCGGCGAGGCTACGCGGTAGCCGCCATCCGCGAGCCGGCTGTAGAGCGCCGACAGTGAGACGATATTTTGCAGCTGCATCTCGCGGCCGGACGCGTCCCGGTCGTGCAGCCAACCGATCTCGCCGCTGCGACCCTGCGCGCCGCGAAAATAGCCGCCGTCGACCACCAGACCGCCGCCCAACGCAGCGGTGATCAGCAAATAGAAGAAGCTGCGATAGCGGTGGCCGGAACCGAATTGCATCTCGCCGATGGCAGCCGCGGCGGCATCATTTTCCACGAATACGGGCACGCCCAACACATCCCGCAAAAGATCGTCCACTCCGATCTCCGCCCAGGCGGCGTAGTCGCCGGGTTGATCGGGCAGATGAGCGCGGGCAATGTCGTCCGGAAAAGCCACGCCCACGCCGATGATGCTGCTGCGCGCGACCCCCGAGCGCGACAGCATCTGTGCCACCGCCCGCCGAAAAAAAGCCCGCACCGCGGCAGGCGGTGCGAAGTGAACCTCACGCGTGGCGCGCGCATGCACCCGGCCGGCAAAATCCAGCAGCACCAGGGTGATGTGGTCGCGATCGACATTCAGTCCGATCGAGAAGCAACTGTCGGGATTCACCACCAGCTTGGTGGCCGGCTGCCCGCGTGCGCCGTGCATGCGGCCGGCCGTCAGTATCAGCCGGTCCTTGAGCAGGCGGCTGGTGATATTGGCGATCGCCGCCGGCGTGAGGCCGGTTTGCTGCGCCAACGCCATGCGGGTCACGGGGCCGTTCACTCGAATCGCGTGCAGGGTGACTCGCTGGTTATGATCGCCGGCACGTTGCAGGTTGCTGCCTGAGAGCTGCGGACCGCGGTCGCGATGTTGAGGGTGCGCGCCGGCAATTTTGACGGTCGCGGAGGAGGGGACTTTGTTGCGCATTCTGGCGGGCTTAAGCGACGGAGCGGTGGGCGTCAGCCGCCAGCGCCAGCGCGCCCAAGGGCCCCGCCGCAGAACCCAAGCCCGGCGCGACGATGTAATTCTCGATCGGTCCGGCGATCTCCTCGAGCGCTAGATAACCGTTCAGGGCCTGCAACAGCAGTGTGCGCACGCGCACGAGCAGTTCCGGACGCGACTGAGTCACGCCTCCGCCCAAAATAATGCGCCGGGGCGCGGTCGCCAACACGATGGTATTTAACAGCTGCGCCAGCGCGTGCGCGACCGCCTGCCAAATGGGACTGTCCGCGGGCACCTCCTCGGCAGGCATGCCTGAGCGCGCCGCAATCGCGGTGCCCGAGGCAAGACCTTCGACGCAATCACTGTGCAGTGCGCAGGCGCCCGGCCAGTCGTCTCCGGCCATCCTGGCCAGGCGCGCGTGGCCAAGCTCAGGATGACCGAAGCCATAGACCAGGCGTCCGTTGACGACCAGTCCGACGCCGACCCCCGTACCCACGGTGAGATAGGCGAAATCGTCCAGCCCGCGCGCTGCGCCCCAGCGCCCCTCGGCCTTGGCGGCTCCGTTCACATCGGTGTCGAAGCGTGTGGGCACGGCCAAGGCGCGTGCAAAATGGCCGGCCACATCCACGAAGCGCCAACCGGGTTTTGCGGTGGAGGTGATGAACCCGTACGTGGATGAGTGCAACGACAGATCGACCGGTCCGAACGAAGCGATGCCAAGTGCCGCAATCCTGCCGTGAGCGGACTGCCATTCATTCAACTGGCCGACGATGCGGCGCAAGGTTGTCTCGGGCTCGTTACCCGTAGGAATGGAGATTTGTTCGCGTATGTCCAGAGGGGAGGTGCCGATGAAGCAGATGCACTTGGTCCCGCCCAGTTCGACGCCGCCGAGCAGCGGTTCGGAACCGGTCATGGGGCGAGTGCGGCGCGGCTGCCGGCCGCGGCAGGCGTGGCAAAGTAGCTGTCGTGGGACGGCGCGTCCCTGACAACCGCCGTCGTGGCCCTCGCGATGGAGGCGAGTATCTCTTTCAGCTGCGGCAGGGTCACGACATCCAGCAGCGGATCGTAAGCGTCCGGCCGTACCCCCATACCTTCAAAAATATAGAACCAGCTCAAGTCCGTGAACAGTTCACCGGAACGCGGCCGGATGCGCCCTGTGTTGCGGTACAGTTCGACTCGTTCCCGCAGGCTGTCGGGAATCGCCATGGTGCGGCAGTAGCGCCACAACGGCGTGTCGTCGCGTTGCGTCAGGCAGTAGTGCAGTACGATGAAATCGCGGACCCGCTCGTTCTCGTAGACCAGTTCGGCGTTGTACGAATCGATGTTGGCCTGATCGAAGTTCGCGTCGGGGAAGTGTTCGAGCAGATGGTACATGCCGCTCGTCACCAGATGAATGCTGGTGGACTCCAGCGGCTCGAGAAATCCCGACGCCAGCCCTAGTGCGACGCAATTGCGATTCCAGAATAATTTGCGACGGCCGGTGACGAAGCGCAGAAAACGCGGCTCGGCGAGCGGTTTCTCCCCCACAGACCCCAGCAGATCCTCGTAGGCCTGCTCATCGCTGCAATGCGAACTGGCGTAGACGTAGCCATTGCCGTTGCGATGCTGCAAGGGGATGCGCCAATGCCAGCCCGCGCTGCGCGCGCGCGAGTGCGTGTAAGGCGAACGCGCCGCGCTGCTCGCCGTCTGAAACGCCACCGCGCGGTCGCACGGCAGCATGGCGCTCCAATCCAGATAGCCCGTGCCCAGCACCTGTTCGATCAACACACCACGAAAACCACTGCAGTCGATGTATAGATCAGCCTGCAAGGTCGAGCCGTCGGAAAATTGCAGCGCGTCAAGCATTCCATCGGACCGCCGAGTGGCCCCGGTCACGGTGCGCTCGATGCGTGCGACCCCCAATTGTTCGCAGTAGCTGCGCAGATAACTTGCCACCAGCGTGGCATCGAAGTGCAGCGCATAGCGCAGTCCCGCTGCCGGAGAGCTCGGGCTTGAGTCGGGAAAGCGGAATTTGCCGGCATCGCCCAGCGCGGCGCACAAACTGAAATCGTTGAAACTGAGCGTAAGGCCGGCCGCCCGCGCCTTCTGCCAGCAATGAAAAAAGGGACGGCGATTGATCGGGGAACCGAAGGTGCCGAACGGATGCCAGTAGGTCTGTCCGAGCTGCCCCCAGTCGCTGAACTGGATGCCCAGCTTGTACGTCGCCTGGGTGTGGCGGACAAAATCCGCCTCATCGATGCTCAAGAACCGCAGCACGTCGATGATGGGCGGAATCGTTGCCTCGCCGACTCCAACCGTGCCGATCTCAGGCGATTCGATGACGGTGATGACAGTGCGGGTGCCGGGCAGGGCGCGCGCCAATATGCTCGCCGCCAACCAGCCCGCCGTGCCGCCGCCGACGATGGCGACGCTGCGGATTCGGTTGTCTCCCGCAGCGCGCGAACTCTGCTCGATGTTCGACATGGGTGTACCCCCTCACTTCAGGCATCATGCCCTACGTGAGGGGGCCCAAGCGGCTACAGTTTGCCCTTTACGCCAAAGAACAGCCGGCGTCCCACATCGTCGTAAGTGAAGGGCTCGTTCGGAAACTGCAGATAGGTATGCAGCTTCGCATTGGTCAGGTTGACCACCGAGACGAGCACACCGAAGTGGGGACCGAAGTCGTAGCCCACCTGGC